>DATNMW010000263.1:0-39615 GCA_035602155.1 Bryobacteraceae bacterium
GTGAAGCCGTATATCGCGGAAGTGCTTTTTTGGGGCACGAGCCTGCGCGGCAATCCGCACTGGACTTCGTTGGCGGAGGCCCTGCTGGGAGCCATTGTTCCCGGATTGTGCTTGTGGTTCGCCGGCTGGCTCTACTTCAAGCTGCGCCACCGCGAAGGGCTGGGGTTGGGCGACGTGAAACTGGTGGCAATGGTTGGCGCCTTTCTTGGCTTGAACGGCGCGCTGCTCATGCTGATCGCGGGATCGCTGGCCGGATCGTTGATCGGTTACGCCTACATCCGAATGACGCACCAGGACCCGGCCAGCTACGAACTACCCTTCGGTACATTCCTCGGCTTGGCGGGAATCGCGGTGGCCCTGTGGGAGAGTTCCGGCGCGTTCTAGCTGGACCGCTTCAGCGTGCGCGTGGTTGTAGTGTCGCTGCGTTTGACCTGTGCGCGCCGCCGGCCCGAGGCCAGATTCTTAGCGGCTTTGTCCTTGGCCGCCTGGCTCACGTTGATTTTGTTCACCACTTTGACGGCGCCGGCGTTCTTGGCAAGCCGCGTAGCCGTACCCTTATGTTGCAGCACATCGGTCTGTCCCTCGATGGTGGCGACTCCGCCCTGCACGTGAACCTGAAAATGGTGTGAGTTGATCATGGACTTGGCGAATCGCGCGCGAATGTCTTTCTCCAGGTCGGCGTCCTTCATGGGCGTCGCCTTGTCCATAGGCGCCATCTTCGGGCGCGTCGCTGTGGCGGTGCGCCGTTTCGGGGGCGGCACGGGCGTAACGGCTGGGGTAACGGCGGCGTACCCTACCGCAAGAAAAAGGAAAAGTAAGGCCGTGGCGCGGCGGTTCATATTCATCGTTAGGATGTCCTCAACCTAAGTCGTGCCCGTGCGGACGGTTTGCTCTCACGAAACATGCTTCGCGGTATAACAAGCATGATGCCCGTATATGGGGGAATGGAATGCGGCGGCACCAAATTCGTCTGCGCCACTGGCGGCGAAAGTGGTAAATTACTCGCGCGCACCGAATTCCCAGCCACCACGCCGGCCGAAACCATCGCCCGCGCGCTGGAGTTCTTTCAGGGACAGCCGCAGCCGCTCGAATCCATCGGCATCGGATCGTTCGGCCCCGTAGATCTGAATCCCGCGTCTCCCAAATTCGGTTACATCACTTCGACCCCCAAGGACGGTTGGCGCGACACGGACCTATTGGGCGCCGTACGCCGGGCCATGGGATTGCCGGTGGCCTTCGACACGGACGTAAACGCCGCGGCGCTGGGCGAGGCTCGCTGGGGCGCCGCGCAGGGCCTGGATACGTTTCTTTACTTGACGATCGGCACCGGTTTGGGAGGCGGCGGCATGGCCAACGGCCGCCTGCTGCACGGTCTGGTCCACCCCGAGATGGGACACATCCGCGTGCCGCACGATTTGCGCGCCGATCCCTTCCCGGGCGGCTGTCCCTTCCATGGCGATTGCCTGGAGGGCTTAGTCTCCGGACCTGCGATTGAAGCTCGTTGGGGCCGGCGCGGCGAGACACTGCCGCCCGAGCATCCCGCCTGGGACCTGGAGGCGCGCTACATCGCACTGGGGCTGGCTACCTGGATCTGTACGCTCTCGCCGCAACGGATAATTCTGGGCGGCGGCGTGATGCGCCAAGCGCACCTGTTCCCCCCTATTCGCGCCCATGTGCTGGCGCTGCTGAACGGCTACATCCAGGCGCCGGAGATTCTGGAGCGCATCCAGGAATACATCGTGCCGCCTGCGTTGGGCGGCGACGCGGGCGTATTGGGCGCCATCGCGCTAGCCGCCATGGCACAGTGAGCGGGTTACCGGATCTCGCCCCGCGAGTTGATCGAGCTATCCGGCGGCATACGGAAGATCTATGGAATGTTCAGCGCCGTTAGAGACAGCGCGATCAGCGGCACAAACATCTCGATCGGACGGTCCTGTCCCATCAGTTCGACCAGCGCCGTGGATGCCTTGCGCCAGACGCCTTCCGACGCGATGCCCACCAGAGTGTAGTTTTGGCCGGCGGCGCGCTGCAAGGCCGGATCGGCGGCCGGTCCCGTGTACGCGACGGATTGGTCATCGATGCGGGCGTAGGCCCTCTGCATGGGCTCACGGCGGAACCCGGTATAGTGGGGTGACTGGCGAAGTGGTCTTCGAAATAACTTTCGTATTAGGGTAGAATCGAAGGATAACCGACGATACCGAACGCGCGCGAGCGGCCACGAAGCCGCCCCGAGTGACCGCCATCTACCCGGGCTCTTTCGACCCGATCACCAATGGCCACTTGGACTTGATCGTGCGCGGGTGCTGTCTCTTCGACAAGCTGACTGTGGCGATCCTGCGCAATGAAACCAAGAAACCCCTGTTCAGCGTGGAAGAGAGAATCGAGATGCTGCGCGAAGTGGTGGATTGCTACCGGAATGTGGCCGTCGATTCGTTCGAGGGCCTGCTGGTGGACTACGCGGCGCAGAACGGCGCAACCGTGCTGTTGCGCGGCATACGGGCTATCTCGGATTACGAGTACGAACTGCAGATGGCCTTGATGAACCGGCGGCTGCGTCCGGATATCGAGACGGTCTTCATGATGGCCAGCGAAGCGCATTCGTTCATCAGCTCGCGTCTGGTGAAGGAAGTGTTTGGGCTGGGTGGAAGCATTGAGGGGCTGGTGCCGCCGCCTGTGGAAGTGAGGTTGCGGAAGCGGTTCGGGCGAAGCTTGACGTAGGACAGGCCTCCTGGCCTGCCGGTTGGAGAACGAAGACGATGTTAGTGCAAACGAATCAGGAAATCGCGGAGCGAATCTCTTTGATCAGCGTGTCGTCCACCATGAAGGCGGCGGCCGATGCGGAGAAATTGCGCGCGCAAGGCGTGGACGTAGTGGACTTCAGTGCGGGAGAACCCGACTTTCCGACGCCGGACAATATCAAGCGCGCCGCCATCCGCGCGTTGGAACAGAATTTCACGAAGTACACCAATGCGGGCGGCACGCTGGAGTTGAAGCAGGCTGTCTGCGAAAGGCATGCGGCGGATTTCGGCACGCACTACCAGCCGAACGAATGCCTGATCACGGTCGGCGGCAAGCACGCCATCTTCAACCTGACGCAGGCGCTGCTCAATCCGGGCGATGAAGTCGTGATTCCGGTGCCGTATTGGGTGACCTACAAAGATGTAGTGAACTACGCGGGCGGTAAGTGCGTGTTTGTGGGCACGGATGAAGACGACGGTTTCACGCTGACGGCGGACATGATCGAGCCGTACTTGACTTCGCGCACCAAGATGGTGCTGATCAATTCGCCGTCGAACCCCTCGGGCGCGGTGCTGGATCGCGGGGAATTCGAAAAGATCTACCGGCTGACGGCGGAGCGCGGCATCTTCCTGATGACCGATGAGTGCTACTGCCACTTCCTCTACGATAGCGAGCCGTTTTCGATCGCATCGCTGGCGGGCGCGAAGGAAAACGTGCTGGTGGCCGGGACGGTCTCGAAGACCTACGCGATGACGGGCTGGCGCATCGGCTTTGCGCTGGCGCCGGCGCGCGTGATCGGGGCCATGCTGAAGCTGCAAAGCCATTCGACTTCGAACCCGACCTCCATCGCGCAGAAAGCTGCGGTGGAGGCGCTGCGCGGTCCGCAGGATTCGGTGGGCGCCATGCTGGCAGAATACGCCAACCGGCGCGACTTCGTGATCGGACGTTTGCGCGCAATTCCGGGTGTGCGCTGCGCAGAGCCGCGGGGCGCGTTCTACGCCTATCCGAATATCGGGGTGGCATTCCGCAACGGCATTTCCAGCAGTGTTCAGTTCTGCGAGAGGCTGCTCGATAAAGCTGCAGTCGCGGTGGTTCCGGGCGAAGCCTTCGGCACCGACCGGCACGTGCGGATTTCTTACGCCACTTCGATGCATGAGCTGGAGCGGGGATTGGAACGGCTGCATCGCTTTATAGTGGAACAGTGAAGGTTCGCCGGCTCGAATCCACGGCGCTGGAAAAGGTCTGGGGTACTCCGGACACGGAGCCGTGGTACCCGCATGGCGCGGGCAAGACGGGCGAAGTCTGGTTCAGTGCGCCCGAGGAGCCACGGCTGTTAGTGAAGTTCCTCTTCACTTCGGAGAAGCTCTCGGTACAAGTGCATCCGGGGGATTCCGACAGCGGGCCGGGCAAGACGGAGATGTGGCATGTGCTGCGAACCGGGCCGGACGCGCGGGTGGCGCTGGGCTTCGAACGGCCTTTGGACCGCCATGCGGCGCAAGCGGCGGCCCTTTCGGGCGAGATCGAGAGACTGCTGCGCTGGTATCCGGCGCAACCCGGCGATACCTTTTTCGTGCCGGCGGGCACGGTACACGCCATCGGGGCGGGTCTGGCGCTGTGCGAGATCCAGCAGTATAGCGATGTGACTTACAGGCTCTACGACTACGGCCGGCCCCGCGAGATGCACTTAGACGCGGCTTTGGCGGTGGCGGATTTGGGTTGCCATCCGGGGGCCAGCGAGGCGGTGGATCTGGGCGATGGGCAGCGTCTGCTAGTGGAGTGCCCATACTTCCGGACGGAGTCGATTACGCTGACCGGCGAATCGACTTATGCGGGCGGGCCTGGGCCCGTACTGTTGATCTGCCTGGACGGCGACGGGCAGCTAGGCGATGCGGCGTTTGCACCGGGCTACGTTTGGGTGGTCCCCGCGCACGCGGACACATTCAGCATCCGTCCACGCAATGGCGCGCGTTTGCTGCGGGTCTGGGCGCCGTGACGCGCGCTACGCTGGCCTCTGCGACGGCGGCGGTGGTGAGCGCGGTGACGGCGTTCAGTTGCTGCCTGCCACTGGGACCGTTCCTTCTGGCGGCCGGATCTGCGGGCGTTGCTGGGATCTTGCTATCGGTGCAAGCTTACCTGATCGCCTTCTCGGTTCTGATGCTGGCGGCCGGATTCGTGCAGGCGTTCCGGGCGCGCCAGTGCGGACGCCGGCGACGCGCCTTGAATGTGGCGGTTTTGCTGTGTTCAACCGGCTTGGTGGCGGCGATGCTATTCGGGTATGTGCCCGCGAGCGCGCCAGCGGGCCAGCCCGCTGTGGCGGCTCTGCATTTGGATAGCTTCCGGCAATCGTAATCAGCACCGGCTCCCACACCACGAACACGCGCACCTTGGGATCGTCTATGTCGCGCAATACGGATTCGACCGCGGAGGCACCCCGCAGGCAAGTCAGCCGGGCGCGGGAGCCGTAGGGCGCAGTTCCGATAGGCGCGTGACGCAGTTTTGGGATCCGCGCCGCGTGCTGTCGCAGGCAATCCGCAAGGACCACGTGGTGTGGGACTATGTGGCGATCTATCCCGCGGGGGTGCGTTGGGACGATGCGGTCCCGGCCCCGCTGTTTTCGGGATCGCCTGTGGTACGGGTGATCGACGGATTCCGGCGGCAGTTGCGCGCGACCAGGGGCCACGAGCCGACGAAGGGCGTCCTCCCCAGTTCCGTTAGTTCTCCGCAACAACGGGATTGCGCAGATCACCCAGGCCTTCCACGCGGACGACGACTTCGTCGCCGGGCATCAGCCAGCGCGGCGGAGTGCGCGCGAAGCCTACTCCCGCTGGCGTGCCGGTGGCAATCACATCGCCCGGCTCCAGCGTGAAGACGCTGGACAGATGCGCGATCAGCTCGGGGATCTTGAAGATCAGGTCGTCGGTGTTGCTGTGCTGCAGCACCTCGCCGTTGATAGTAGTACTGATGTCGAGCGCGTGCGGGTCGGGGACTTCGTCGGCGGTGACGATGGCGGGTCCCATGGGGGCGAAGGTGTCGAAGGTCTTGCCGATCGTCCATTGCGACGTGCGCAGTTGGAAATCGCGCGCGCTGACGTCGTTGAAGTTTGTATAGCCGAAGACGTAGTCGCGCCAATGTTCGGCCGGAATGTGGCGGCCATGCCTGCCGATGACGAAGGCCAACTCGGCTTCGTAATCGGGCTTGGTGGAATTCCGGGGCAGCACGATGGCCTGGCCGCAGCCTATCACCGCGGTGGAGAACTTGGCGAAGATGGTGGGCACCTCGGGGATCTCCATTTTGGATTCGCGGGCGTGGGCGCGATAGTTCAGGCCGACGCAAACGATCTTGGGAGGGCGCAGCAAGGGCGCGCGCAGCTTCACTTCGGCGGCTTTGCAGATTTCGCCCCAGGGCGGATCGTACAGCCAGCGCTGGACGCGGTCGAGGGCATCGGCGCCCCCGGCCAGGACGGAGAGCAGGTCTGGGAATCCCGCGCCGCGGAGGCTGACGATGTCATCGCCATTGAGGACGCCCGGCTCGGGGTGCGCGTCGCGTTGGAATGTTACTAGTCGCATGTGGGTGATTGTAACTCAGCCAGTGGGGCGAGCCGCGCTCGCCCGCGCCGGCAAGAGTGCCTGCGCCACGGGGTAAACTTGAACCATGCGGTGGGTTTTCGGGGTGGTAGGAGCATTTTTGTGGCCTTGCCTTGCGTATGGCGCAAGCAGCGCGGCGGACGTGGCGCGCGCGGTGCGGGAAATATCGCTGGATTCCGGCGAGTGCTACCGTGTACGCGACTTGGCTCTGCCGAAAGACGAGGTCCGCTTCTTCTTCACCGACGGTTACCTGATTTTCGCCAAGCCGGTAGCGGGCGTTCGCATGTCGGCGGTCTTTACCGCGGACGTGGAGGGCGGGGACGCGGAAGTGCTGGTGCTTCCGCCCAATCGCGGCGAGCGGCGGTCGCTGGCGTCCTACACGGGATCGCCTAATCTGGACGAGCATCTGGTGGCCGCGGTACTTTTCTTTTCCGACGATACCTACGCGAAGCTGACCGAACAAATCGGCCAAAACGGGGCCAACAAGAAAGTCCCCGAAATGGGCGCCATGATGGCCGAACATTGGACGCCCGTGGTGCGCAATCTGGCCACCAGCTTCCAGGCGCGGCTGGTGTGGGATGTGCTTCTGGGCGAACCGCAAAACCACGGCTTCCTGGCCGTCTCCATGAGCGGAAAGACGCTGGGCAACTTCGACCTGTACTACGACCGCAGCGCGCGCGAACAGATCGTGATGGGCAAATTGAATACGCGCGACAACCTGCTGTACTTCGACGTGTGGAGCAGCTTCGTGGCGCGGCCGTTCCGCAGCCGGGCGATCGAACCCGACCTGACATTGGACGACTTTCGCATTGAAGCCACTCTGCAGCCGGACCTGAACCTGAGCGTAGTGACGCGGGTGAAGGCCAAGCCCGGCCGCGCAGCACTGCCCGTGCTGGCTTTCGACGTGGCGCATCCGATGCGGATTACCGCGGCGCTGGTGGATGGCAGGCCGGCCGAGGTGCTGCAACGCGAGTCGATGCGCGCGGAACTGTTGCGCAACGTGGGCAACGAGATGTTCCTGGTAGTGCCGCCCGCGCCGCTGGAGCGGGGAAGGGAATACGATCTGGAATTCCGGCACGAAGGCAAGGTGATCTTCGAAGCCGGCAATCGGGTTTACTACGTGGGGGCGCGCGCCAACTGGTTCCCGAACATCGGACTGCAATTCGCGAAATACGATCTGACCTTTCGCTATCCCAAGGACCTGGACCTGGTGACGGCGGGCGCGCTGGTGGAGGAGCACGTCGAAGGCGACTGGCGCATCACCCGGCGCAAGACCAGCGCGCCGATTCGCATGGCGGGCTTCAACCTGGGGCAGTATGAGCGGGTGCGGTTGACGCGCAACGGCTACACGCTGGAAGTCTGCGCGAACCGGGAGATCGAACCGGCGCTGGAGGGCAGGCCTTTGGCGTCCGCGGCCGAACCGCCGCCGGGACCACCCCGTCATCCCGAACCGGAGATCATGATCCTGCCGCCGGAACTGCCGCCGGATCCGGAAGTGCGCTTGCAGGAGATCGCTTCCGAGATCGCTTCCGCGCTGGAATTCATGGCGGCGCGTTTCGGTCCGCCGGCGCTGCCGAACCTGATGGTGGCGCCCGTTCCGGGACGGTTCGGGCAAGGGTTCCCGGGGCTGATCTACCTTTCCACGATGTCGTATCTGGCGCCCCAGAACAAGGCCATCCGGTCGCTGGACGCCCACGGACGGCTGTTTTTCTCGGACATCCTGCAGGCGCACGAGACGGCGCACCAGTGGTGGGGCAACGTGGTGACCTCGGCGGGCTATCACGATGAATGGCTGATGGAGGCGCTGGCGGACTACTCGGCGTTGCTGTATCTGGAGAACAAGAACGGTTCGCAGCCGGTGGCCCTGGCGCTGGACTCTTACAAGACCAACCTGCTGCAGACCGTTAAGGGCCAGACCGTGGAATCGACGGGTCCGATCGTGCTGGGTACGCGGCTGGAGAATTCGCAGACGCCGAACGCCTACTACAACATCACGTACGGGAAGGGCTCGTGGATCATGCACATGCTGCGGCGGCGGATGGGCGACGATCGCTTTCTGGCCATGCTGGCAGACCTGCGAAAGGAGTACGAGCGCAAGCCGCTTTCGACGGAAGATTTCCGCCTGCTGGCGGCGCGTTTCTTGCCGGCGCAATCGGCGGACCCGCAATTGGAGAACTTCTTCGACCAGTGGGTTTACGGCACGGGTATCCCGTCGCTGAAGCTGAGCTACACGGTGAAAGGCAAGGCGGGGGCGCTGCGGCTGAACGGCACAGTGACGCAGAGCGACGTGGCTAGCGACTTCAGCGTGCTGGCGCCGGTGGAGATCCAATTGGGTCACGGGAAGAGTTTGACGCATTGGGTGCGGACGGCGGATGGTCCGGTGACGTTCAGCGTGGCGCTGCCGTCGGCGCCGGGGAAGGTGCAGTTGGATCCGAATTCGAGCGTGTTGCGGCGGTAGGGGTGAGCCGGCGATGGGGAGAGCGGGGGAGGGGGCGACCCGGGTGTGCAGGGTTGTGCTGAATTGGGCGCGAACGGGCTCGCGCGAAATTCGTCCGAGCGAAGCCAGTGATGTTAAGTCATTTATTTTCATCGTTGCATCCCGGCATGGCGACACCTTGGCGACAGATCCGAAAAAATGTGTTTCGTGTCGCATTTTGTTGCATTCCGTCGCTTGGTGGACCAATTAGACACTTAGGGCGCGGTTCGGGATCAACTGGGTTCTTCCGATTACAGATTAGCATTGCCGTATGGCTATGGCGGGTTGCTGGCGGGGGGCGGGGAAGGCCGCAGGTAATTGAATATACAGGAGATGGTAGCATTTTCCCGATCTGTGACCGGCGAGCCGGCCCGATGGGGTGGGGGAGCGGGGTGGCTGGAGACCCGGTCTCCTGATATAATGGATTTCGCCGCGGGAGTAACTCAGTGGTAGAGTCACAGCCTTCCAAGCTGTTGGTCGCGGGTCCGATTCCCGTCTCCCGCTCCACTAGGCTGGCGTAGCTCAGTTGGTAGAGCATCTGATTTGTAATCAGAGGGTCGGGGGTTCAAATCCCTCCGCCAGCTCCACAAGGAAGCGTGAAGGGCATGACGGATGCTCTTCTAGTCTAGCAGGCCGCGGAAAAACACATAAGAAATAGGAACCGCCGATAAACACAGATGAACGCCGATGGAAAACAAAGGGTTTGACTTTGCCTTATCTGCGTTTAGTCGCGGTAGGGACGCCCGTTACCGAACGCTCCTCGCCCAGATCCGTACGGGCGCACTTTAGCGCATACGGCTCCTACCTTGGGTATCTGGCGTCAAACAACGACCTGCCGGCAAGAATGGCTTGATAGGCGGGAGCAAGGGTATGAGCCTTGAACAGAAAAGAAACGACATCGGTATCCTTCCTCTTGCGGCACTACCGGCGTTGTGGAGTTCGTCAAAGCGCGACTGGCCGTGAGCTTTCCTTGCGAAGCGCCCGGATCAGCGCCACGAATTCCTCGGCCCCTTCCGGGTCAGGTTCGGTATCGGTCTTCAGATCTTCCAGGCTGACTGGCGGTTTGAGGACAAGGCCCGCCGGAAGTCGCACCCGATCCGCTCCAATTTGCGCGTTGTCGGCTCGCTGTGGCATTTCGATTCTAGTTTAGCTCACCAGACCGTCTGCGGCGTGATCCGCACGTTCTACGGCCCTGTCCGCTTTTTCCCCGGCTGCGCCGCGCGGTTCGACCAAGTATGCCAATCCCCAGCGCAACTGAGCCCAATTTCTGTGCCCACCCCCTGCATGGAAGCGTTGCCCACCGTTGTGAGCGGCACGCTTGGAAGGCCGCCGAAGTCCATGAAAACTAGCAACATTTGGTAATCGTGAGCAACGGGGTGTGCCCAGTGCTAAGCTATTGATTCTTGGTGTGTTGACGATTTGTAATCAGAGGGTCGGGGGTTCAAATCCCTCCGCCAGCTCCACAGGAGGGCGTTTCTCCACCGATCCGGTTCTCCGGCTTGGTGGCCGCCCCCTCGCCGCAATGCCGGCGCCAACGAAGATCGTTCAACCCTATCCTTGGTAAGCCCAGTCTGCCCGTCCCGTGGAATTTTTGCCATTAATTAGGCCACCACTTAGAGGTGGGTGTTTACGGGGCAAGGCGAGTCGAAGTAGACTATTAACTCCATTAGATCTATAGACTATATTATATTTCGGGGAGAGAAACATGCGCATTAACACCATTCGAATGGGCTGCCTGTTGGCCTTTTCAGCAGTTCAAGTACTTTATGCTCAACTAGATACAGGGGCCATCGCAGGCGCCGTCAAGGATTCCTCGGGAGCCGTTTTGCAGGCCGCCAAGGTGACAATTATCGAGACCGAGACGGCTATCGCAGTCTCGCTGTTGACGAACAACGACGGGTTCTACTCGGCGCCCGCGCTCCATATCGGCCACTATAACGTCTCGGTATCCGCCGCCGGCTTCGCCACGGAAACGCGAAAGGGCATCGAACTCCGGGTACAGGATCGGCTGAACATCGACTTCACGTTATCGCCCGGACAGACCAACACCATTGTCACGGTGGAAGGCGGAGCGCCGCTGTTGCAAACCGAAGACACGTCGATGGGCGCTGTGGTGGACGATGCGACCATGCAGAACCTGCCTCTGAATGGGCGCAACTACATACAGTTGGCTACGCTAGGGGCCGGCACATCGCCCTCGAGGCGCGGGGCCGAGCGCGATACCTTCATTGCGAACGGCGCGCGCGAGTTACAAAATACATACCTGCTGGACGGCGTCGACAACAAGAACAAGATCGTGGGATTCGACAGTTCCGCCGCGCAGGCCATCGAGCCGGTGATCGACGGCGTCCAGGAGTTCAAGGTGGAGACCAGCACGTTCTCGGCGGAGTACGGCCAAGCCGCCGGCGCGGTGGTCAACGTAACGCTAAAATCCGGCACCAACCAGTACCACGGCAGCATGTGGGAGTACATCCGGAATTCATTTTTTGACGCGAAGCCGTTCTTCCAGGTGCTGGGGCAGAAGCCCGACTACAACCTGAATCAATTCGGCGCCACCTTCGGCGGACCGATCATCAAAGACCGCACGTTCTTCTTCGGGAGCTGGCAAAGCTTGCGTGCCGTGGATGAAGTGCCGCAGCAGGCGACTGTTCCGACGCTGGCGCAACGTAGCGGCGTATTTTCCACCACGATATACGATCCCAACTCGACCGTGGCGAATCCCAACGGATCGGGATACGTGCGCACGCCTTTCCCCCACAACACGATCCCCGCGAGCGACTGGGACACCGTATCGGCCCAGTTGCTGCCGTTGTATCCGCTGCCGAACCTTACGGGCTCGAGCAACTACTTCTCCGACCAGAAAGAACGGCTGGCAAACGACCAATACAACTTCCGGCTGGATCACCGGTTCAACGACAAAGACACCTTCTTCGCGCGCTATTCGCGGACCGAGGGCGAGAACATTCTGCCCGCGCCGTTGCCGCCGCCGGCGAGCAATCCCAGCGATGTGTGGCCGGATGCGCGCTCGGTGGCAGCCAGCGAGACACACATCTTCCGCGCCAACCTGATCAACGAATTGCGTTTCGGTTACATGGAGACGCGCGAAATACAGCAGGTGCCCGGCATCAATGAAGACGCGGAATTCGGCATCACCGGCGCTCCCAATTATCCGGAAGTTCACGGTTTGCCGACTTTCGCCATCAGCGGCCTGAACACGCTGGGCACGACCGGTCCCGGAGCGCTGCCGTTGGGCGCCACCGGGTCGGGTAACCTGCCGCTCAACAAACAGGGCAAGAACCAGCAGTTTTTTGATAACCTTTCTTGGGTCAAAGGACGCCACACGTTGAAGTTCGGGGTAGACATCGAACAAGTGATGCTGTATGGATATGTCACTCTTTCCGCCCGCCCTGCTTTCACTTTCACAGGTGTCTTTACCCAGAATCCACAGAGTCGCTCCGGCACGGGAGCGGCGTTCGCCGACTTCCTGCTTGGTGAGGTGAATCAGCTTACCGTTTCCACTCGACCCATTAACTGGGAAAAGCAACACACCGCGGAAGGTTATGTGCAAGACGACTGGAAAGTCAGCCCCAAACTGACAGTGAACCTGGGGCTGCGTTACGAGTTGGCCATGCCCTGGTATGAAATCCATAACGACTTTTCCGATTTCATACTCCAGCCTGGCCCTGCCTACGGCTTGTTGGTGACGGCGCCGGACGCCAGTCAGTACGGCTTAAGAAACTCGTTTGCCACACCGGACACCAAGAACTTCGCGCCGCGCGCCGGACTGGCTTATCAACTGACGCCTAAGACCGTGATTCGCAGCGGATTCGGCGTATTCTACGGACGCACGGATGAGAACCTGGGCATCTCCAGCCGGCCCACCAACAATCCGCCGTATTTCCTGCGCTCGATCAACACCAGCGACCAGATTCACACGCTGATGACGCTCGAGGGAGGCATACCGCCGAATCTTCTGAATCCGAACGACGTGATTAACGCGAACGTGAACTCGTGGCCCATCTATATGCCCCTGCCCTACACGTTCGAGTGGAATCTCAACCTCCAACAGCAGTTGGGATCCGGATTTACGGCCCAAGTCGGCTATGTAGGTTCCAGCTCGCACAATTTGTATGTCGACCCGAATTTCAACCAGCCCCAACCTGGTCCCGGCTCGATCGCTTCCCGTGAGCCGTTCCCGGAGTACAGCTCGATTCTGGCTTACCTGCCGCTGGATCGATCGAACTATAATTCACTGATCGCGCAACTCGAGCGGCGTTTCAAGAGCGGGTTCAGTTTCCTGGGAGCCTATACGTGGAGCCACTCGTTCGACTATGGCGGCCAGGTCTCCGATAGTACCGACTACGGGCCGCAGAATCCATATAACTGGACGTCGAACTACGGCAGTTCCAACTTCGACGTGCGCCAGCGCGTATCGGCGAGCTACATATACGAACTGCCGTTCGGGCGCGGCAAGGCACTGGCCAACCAGCCGGGGGTCGCGCGCGCGATTCTGGGCGGTTGGCAGCTTTCCGGTGTGACGTCGTTCCAGACCGGGCTGCCGTTCACGCCCATTCTAAGCTTCGACCCGACCAATACCGGCACTACCGCGCACCCCAATGTGGTTCCAGGCAAAGCGCTATATCCCACCAATCAAGGGCCGTCCGATTGGTTTAATGGCTCGGCCTTTGTCGCTCCGGCCGCCTACACCTACGGTAATGCCGGCCGCAATTTCATCCGGGGCCCGGGCTCGTTTAACAGCGACGTGGGACTGCTGCGCTCCGGTACGATCAAGGAACGGTACAACGTGCAGTTCAGCGCGCAGGCCTTCAATGTGTTCAACACTCCGCAATTCGGCCTGCCGAACAACACGATCGGCGTATCCACGACGGGTGTCATCACCACCGTGGTGACGCCCGAGCGGCAGTTGCAGCTTGGCCTGCATTTTCAGTTCTGACACGAAAGACCGCGATGAGCAATACTACAAGACGCGGTTTACTTAAGGGCGCAGGAGCCTTGGCCGGCCTCGCGGGCCTTCCCGCGGGCGCCGGCGCCGCTCCGCAGGCCCCCACTGGCGGAGGCTCCCACTGGGAACGGCCGCCCAAGCAGCAGGGAAACAACCTGAATGTCATCCTGCTGGTTTCCGATACGTTCCGCGCGGATAATCTGGCGGCTTATGGAAGCCAGCGGGTGGAATGCCCGAACCTGAACCGTTTTGCGGAACAGGCGGTGGTTTTCGAAGAAGCCTATCCGGAGGGCATGCCCACAATTCCGATCCGGCGGCAATTGTATACGGGCCGGCGCATCATCCCGACTTATTACTATTACCAGCACGAATCGGTGCAATTGCCGGGGTGGCATCAGCTTTACAACGAAGATGTGACCCTGGCCGAAGTGCTCAGCGAGGCGGGCTATGCCACGGCGCTCATCGCCGATTTGCCGCATCTGCAAAAGCCGGGCCGCAACTTCCATCGCGGATATCGTTACTTCGAATGGGTGCGCGGCCAGGAGATCGACTACTATGCCCTGGCGCCGCGCAACGAGCCGGATTTTTTGGATTTGTATCCGGCCGACTATCTGAACCAGCCGCAATTGAACAAGCAGTTCGCCAGCGGGCAGGCATTCCGCGCGTTTCTGAATCAATACACCGCGAATCGCAAACGGTGGCTGAAGGAAGGCGATTCCATCGCGGAGCAGACCGGGCGCAAAGCGGTGGCTTGGCTGAAGGAGAATCGTGGGGAAGGTCCATTCTTCCTGCACGTCGAGGCTTTCGATCCGCACGAGCCTTGGGATCCGCCACAGCAGTTTCTGGAGAAGTATCTGAAGGATCCGGGCAAGCATAGCTGGCCGGAGCCGCCTTACAGCGATGCGCAAGTGCCGCCCGAAGGCGTGGAGCGGCTGCGCGCCAATTACGCGGGCGAAGCTTCGAACGTGGATTTCTGGTTCGGCAAGGTGCTGGATACGGCGGCGGAACTGGGGCTGCTGGAGAATACGGTGGTCGTATTCATGTCCGACCATGGCGCGCTGCTGGGCGAACAGGGTCAGTGGGTGAAAGGGCCGGAGAGACTGCGCAAGCAAGTGACACACGTTCCGGTACTGGTGCGCGTGCCGGGAAATGGGTTCGCCGGCAAGCGGGTTCCAGGTTTCGTGCAGACTCCGGACATCATGCCTACGATCCTGGGCAGGCTGGATTTGAAGGCGCCGGCGCGAGTGACTGGCCACGACCTGTGGCCTTATGTCACCGGGCAGCGCGCCAACGAGCGTGAACACGTGGTGCAGGCATATGGCTGGATCGCGGCTGTGCGCACGCCGGAGTGGAACTATTCAGCCATCTGGAACAAGGAAAAATACGAAGGTAAGTACCCGCCGCAGCTTTACGACCGCAAGAAGGACCCCGAGGAGTTGCACAGCGTCGCGGAGCAACATCCCGCGGTTGTCAAGGAATTGCAGACCAGGCTGGAGCAGTATATAGCTTCAGGTTGGGGAATCACCAACGGCAGCTTCAATGAAAAGGCCGGTTAGCGGTTGGAGGGCGGCCGCCTGAAAGGCGGCTGCGGGCAGGATTGCCCGCCCTCCGTGTTTGCAGGAGTGAAATCATGAAAATTAATCGTTTCGTTGCTTCCTTATTTGTGCTATTCGCGGCCTGCGCGGCGCATGCCCAGGTTACGGTACGGATTCTGTTAGGAGTTGGAGACACACAGTCGGTGCGGTGGGATGGCACTATTGCCGCGCAAGGCGGAAAGATCGCATCGATTGCGCCCTGGCGTTTCGAGGGAGCCGACGCCATCGTGGGCGCGACCTGGCACATAAATACGCACCCGATCCGACTTTTCGGCGGGGGAACGCAGGTATCCGCGCGAGGCGTCAGCAACGTCGTCGCCAACGGCCTGATCGTGAATTTATCCGACACCGCGGGAGGCGGCACGCTCAAGCTGACCACGGCGCAGGGCGATTTCACGGTGGCGCTGGACGAAGTGGCATATGGAAAGCCAGTGCCCAAGTTGAATGGGCGAGTGCTGGTGGACCGCATCCCGCCGAGCGTGCAGCTTACGAACACGCCGGACGAAGAGGATTATCCTTCAGCCGCCGCCGGCAAGAACGGCGATGTGTGGCTGGCTTACGTTGTATTCCATCACAATCCGGACCACAACAACCTGCGGGCCGCACTCGAAACTACGCCCAAGGACTTTGCGAAGTGGAAGAGTCCCACGGGAGGCGACCAGATTTTCGCGCGCAAGTACAGCGGCGGAGCGTGGGGCAAGCCGATAGCCGTCACCGCGGCGGGTGGCGACTTGTACCGGTCGACCATCGCGGTGGATGGGCAAGGCCGGCCGTGGGTTTTCTGGGCGCAGAACGTGAAAGCCGGCAGCGGGCGTGCAAATTTCGAAATCTTCGCACGCGCGATTCAGAACGATGCGCCGGGCGCGCCAGTACAGATCTCAAACGATCCCGGGTCGGATATCGATCCGGTGGCCGCTACGGATGCGAGTGGTAATGTTTGGGTCGCATGGCAGGGTTGGCGTAATGGAAAGGCGGCGATTTTCGCGGCTTCCGAGAGCGGCAACAAGTTCGGCGCGCCGGTCGCGGTTTCGCAATCTTCGGGGAATGAATGGAATCCGGCGATCGCCGCGGATAAGACAGGGCGCGTAACGGTGGCGTGGGATTCCTATCGCAACCAGAACTACGATGTCTATCTGCGCACGTTTTCGGGAGGCGCGTGGGGACCGGAGACGCCGGTGGCGGCCAGTGCGCGTTATGAAGCGTACCCGTCGGTCGCCTACGATGGCGGCGGAAGGTTGTGGGTGGCTTACGAGGAAGGCGGCAAGGGCTGGGGCAAGGACTTCGGAGCTTACAACACGAACGGCGTAGCGGTGTACCAAGGGCGCGTGATTCGTTTGCGCGGGTTTGAGCCGGATGGACGCACCGTCGAACCGGCCGCCGACCTAGGCGCGGTGCTGCCCGGCGTCCCGAATATCCAGGTCGAACAAGCGGGCGTCCAAAAGGACTTTCAGAAGTTGGATCCGGATGCCAAGAATGCGCAGACACGCGAGCCTGACCGTTCGGCGCGGAATATGCAAAACGCCCGGAACACGCTGCCGCGTCTGACTGTGGACGAATCGGGGCGCATCTGGCTGGCTTTCCGCAGCGCCCATCCGATCTGGTGGAGCATCCTGGGCACGGTTTGGACCGAGAGCGTAGTGTCTTACGACGGGAAGTCCTGGAGCAACCCGATCTTCCTGAACCACTCGGATAACCTGCTCGACAACCGGCCGGCGCTGGTTTCGACCCGCGCGGGTGAACTGCTGGAGGTGGGATCGTCCGACAACCGGCGGCAGTTTAATCTCGGCGAAAATATCAGCTCGCCGCTGGGTATTGTAGCGACGTCGAAGACCGATCCGTATAACAACGATCTATATGCCAACGAAATCGATTTGGGTCCGGCATCCCAACCGCCGGCATTGACGGAGGCCAAGCCGGTAGAAGCTGCCGGGCCGCAGGTGGCGGACCGCACCGACCTCAGGCTAGTGAGCCTGATTCGGGACTATAAGGTGGCCGGCCCCGACCTGAAAATTGTGCGCGGGGAGTTCCATAGGCACAGCGAGATCTCCATGGACGGCGGCGGCGACGGCACCATTCTGGACCAATACCGCTACATCCTGGACGCAGGCGCGCTCGACTGGGTGGGGTGCTGCGATCACGATAACGGCGCGGGGCGCGAATACAGTTGGTGGATCAGCCAGAAACTTACGGACATCTTTTACTCGCCGGGCAAGTTTGCGCCAATGTTCAGCTACGAGCGGAGCGTTAATTATCCGGAAGGGCATCGCAACGTGATCTTCGCGCAGCGCGGCGTGCGGACTCTGCCGCGGCTCCCGCTGAGCAAGGAAGACGCTACGGTCCATGCGCCCGACACGCTGATGCTGTACTCGTACCTGAAGTATTTCCATGGCATCGCGGCGGCGCACACCAGCGCCACGTCCATGGGCACCGATTGGCGTGACAATGACCCGGTGGCGGAGCCGGTGGTGGAGATCTACCAGGGCGACCGCCAGAATTACGAGATGCCGGATGCGCCGCGCTCCAATTCGGAGAAGGATTCGATCGGCAACTGGCGACCGAAGGGGTTTGTGAATCTGGCGCTGGCCAAGGGATACAAGCTGGGCTTCCAGGCGAGTTCCGATCACATCTCCACGCATATGAGCTACTGCAATATTCTGGCGAAGGATCTGACGCGCGAGGCCGTTCTGGAGGGCTTCCAGAAGCGGCACGTTTACGGTTCGACGGACAACATCCTGGCCGATGTGCGTAGCGGGCCGAATCTGATGGGGGATATTTTCTCGACGGCGGAGACGCCCAATCTTCACGTGAAGCTGGAGGGCACATCCAAGTTCGCGAAGGTGGTGGTTGTTAAGGACAACGAATATGTGTATTCCACGCAGCCGGATTCGGACAAAGTGGAATTCTCGTGGCGGGATAATTCGCCGTCCAAGGGGAAGAGCAGTTATTACTATGTCCGCGGCGAGCAGGACAACGGCGAAATTGTTTGGGTATCGCCGATGTGGATCACTTACACGGGGAAGTGAAAACGCAGGAATTTGAGCCGCCGATAAACTCCGATGAACGCCGATAAGACAAGGCAAGAGCGAGGGTAACTATGTCAGGACGTTGGTTATTGGGCTTACTACTGGTTTCCGGTATTCCGGTTCGCGCGGACGTTGGAGTACGCGTGCTGCTGGGTCTAATGGACCGCACAGCCAAGAAGTGGGATGGTTCCGCTTCGATCGATCGCGGCAAAATCACAAAGATCGATCCATGGCGCTTCGGCAAGGACGACGATATCGCGAGCGACGGCTCGTGGAAGGTCTCCACCGCGCCGGTCCTGTCGTTCCTGGCACTGGTCCAGCGGCAGACGCCGCCGGTGGGCCCGAACGGAGTCATTCTGTGGCTCAACGGCGAGGACGAGAACAGCGAGATATCGATCAAGACCGTATCCGGCTCTTTCAGCTTTAAATTGGCGGACGTGCCTTACGGCAAGTTTCACTACGCGCTCGAAGGCAACGCCGCGGCCGACCGCATCCCGCCGTCGTGGCGACTGACCGATTCTCCGGATGAACAGGATTATCCCGCGGCGGCAGTGACTCCCAATGGCGACATTTGGGTGGCGTACGTCGAGTTCAAGCACCACCCCGATCATGACAAGCTGCGCGCGCCGTTCAAGGACCCGCCGAAGGATCTTTCGGAACTATCGGCGCCGGCGAAGGGCGACCAGATTCTGGTGAAGCGGTTCTCCGGGAACCGTTGGGAAGATCCCATTGCCATCACGCCGCCAGGCGGCGATCTTTACCGGCCAGCCATCGCGGTGGATGGCTCGGGAAGGCCGTGGGTGTTCTGGTCCGCCAATCAGAGGGAAAATCAAACCGCGAATTTCGAGCTTTGGGCGCGCGTGATCGAGAACGGCGCACCCGGCAAGACCGTGCAGATTTCGAACGCGCCCGGGTCGGACGTATTTCCGGCGGCAGCCACCGATTCGGGCGGACGGGTGTGGGTCGCATGGCAGGGCTGGCGGAATGGCAAGGGCGTCATCTTCGCGGCCACTCAGGACGGCACCGGTTTCTCCGCTCCTGCTGCCGTATCGAATTCGACAGCCAACGAATGGAACCCGGCTATCGCCGCGGATTCATCCGGACGAGTGACCGTGGCTTGGGATTCATACCGCAACGGGAGCTACGACGTCTATGCGCGCACGGCGACGGGGCCGGGCCAGTGGGGCAGTGAGATCCCAGTGGCCGCGACGCCGCTCTATGAGGCTTATCCTTCCATTGCCTATGATGCGCAAGGGCGGTTGTGGATCGCCTATGAAGTAGGTCCCGATAACTGGGGCAAAGACTTCGGCGCGCATCGCAGCACGGGCGTACCGATCTACGAAGCGCGCGGCATCCACTTGGTGGGCCTGGATCGCTCCGGAAATCTGTTGAAGCCGGCGGTCGAACCGGACGGCTCGTTACAAGGTCTGACCGATACCCGTGAAGACGGAGGCGGCCGCCAAGGCGATATCAAGGGATGGGAGCGATCCGACCCGGAACTGTTTACGCAGCGCGCCTCCAACGCACATCCCTGGCCGGGTAGCAATCCGCGCAACAGCCTGCCGCGTCTGACGGTGGATGCTTCCGGCAGAATCTGGCTGGCGTATCGGAGCATGCACCCGGCAGTTTGGACGCCCATCGGCACATCGTGGTCCGAGTATGTGATCTCTTACGACGGTAAAGCCTGGACCGGACCGACTTATATTTTCCGGAGCGACAATGTGCTGGATAACCGTCCGGCGCTGGTTTCGCAGCGCGGAGGCGAACTGGTGGTGATCGGCTCGTCCGACTCGCGGCGGGAAGTTGAGTTTCTATTGAAGAAAGGATGGGATCTGCGGAGCCTGCTGAGTTCCGCCATACCCGACCCCTACAACAACGATCTGTATGCGAGTGTGTTGAACCTGGCGCCTGCCTCGACGCCAGTGCCGAGCCGGGAGATTGGCCCGCCGCCCAGCCCGGCTGTGGTGACGGATTCGGACGCGGAGCGCGCGGCCACGGCCGGAGTACGCGGATATAGCGTCAACGGCCCGGACGGTACGCTGAAGATCGTGCGCGGCGAGTTCCATCGGCACAGCGAAATCTCTATGGACGGCGGGTTGGACGGTACCCTGATCGATCAATGGCGTTACATTCTGGATGCGGCGGCGCTCGACTGGGTGGGATGCTGCGACCACGATAACGGCGGCGGACGCGAATATAGTTGGTGGACCACGCAGAAGCTGACCGATGTATTCTACGCGCCGGGCAAATTCGCGCCTCTGTTCGCCTACGAGCGCAGCGTTTCGTATCCGGAGGGGCATCGCAACGTGCTGTTCGCGGAACGCGGTATCCGGCCTCTGCCGCGGCTTCCCAAAATGGATGATAACTCCACGGGACACGCCCCAGACACGCTGCTATTCTACGATTACCTGAGAAAGTTCAAGGGCCTGACAGCGTCGCACACCAGTGCGACCGATATGGGCACGGACTGGCGCGACAACGATCCCGAAGCCGAGCCAGTGGTGGAAATCTATCAGGGCATGCGGCAGAACTATGAAATGCCGGACGCGCCGCGCTCTAACTCGGCGACAGATTCCATCGGGGGATGGCGGCCCAAAGGGTTCGTCAACCTAGCTTTGGAAAAAGGCTACAAGCTCGGCTTTGAGGCCAGCTCCGATCACATTTCGACGCACCAAAGCTACGCGAATGCGCTGGCTGCAAACGATACGCGCGAGGCCGTGATGGATGCGCTGCGCAAGCGGCACGTCTACGCATCGACCGAACAGATCGTGGCGGACGTGCGTAGCGGTCCCTATATGATGGGCGATATTTTCTCGACCGCCGAAGCGCCCAGCCTGCACGTGAAGCTGGAAGGCTCGAACAAGTTTTCCAAAGTGGTGATCGTGAAGGACAACGAGTACGTTTATTCCACCGAGCCCGGTTCGGACAAGGTCGAATTCTCCTGGCGCGACAATACGCCATCGAAGGGCAAGACCAGCTATTACTACGTCCGCGGAGAGCAGGATAACGGCGAATTAGTGTGGGTGTCCCCGATGTGGATCACTTACACGGGGAAATAGCGCGTGCACGTACACTTACCCAAAGAACCGGTCTATGACGAACGGAAGCAGCTTATCCAGCAGTTCGGATTTGCCGCGTTCGTCGGCATTCTTCTCTTACTGAACGTAACAGGCGTTTTCACCACCGTAATTGGCATCGACACCGCGGCGATCCTCACTCTGGTCGCCGGCTATCGCACATTCTTCACCGCCATCTCGGGACTGTTGCAGCGCAAAATCTCGGCGGACCTGGCAATTTGCATCGCCGTAATCGCGGCGCTGGCTTCCGGCCAATACCTGGCGGCGGCCGAAGCCATGTTCATCATGCTGATCGGGGAAGCGCTGGAGGGCTATGCCGCCGGACGCACACACGCCGCCATCCACCGCTTCGTGGAGCAGCTTCCGCGGCATGCACGCGTGATCCGCGATGGCGCCGAAATCGAAATCGACGCCGCGCAGTTGGTCCCAGGCGATATCGTGCTGGTGCGTCCGGGCGAGCGCATACCGGCCGACGGCGTGATTCATTTTGGCGCTTCCAGCATCGACGAGAGCACCATTACTGGCGAGCCTTTGCCGCGCGACAAATCCGCCGGCGACGATGTTTTTTCGGGCACGCTGAACGGCCTGGGCCTGCTGCGCATCACGGTCACGCGTGCGGGCGCGGAAACAACGCTGGCGCGCGTGATCAAGCTGGTGGAACACGCGCGGGAGAGACGCGCGCCGGTGGAACGGCTGGCGGACCGGTTTGCACGCTATTTCCTGCCCGCGCTGCTGCTGGTTGCGGGACTCACGTTTTATTTCACGCGCGATTGGCTGCGCACGGTGGCGGTGCTGATTGTAGCTTGCCCCTGCGCGCTGATCCTGGCTACGCCCGCGGCCATGGTCGCGGCAGTGGGAGGGCTGGCGCGGCGCGGCATCCTGGTGCGCGGCGGCACGGTTCTGCAGAACGCAGCCAAGGTCGACGCCGTGTTTTTCGATAAGACGGGCACGGTTACCGAGGGGCGCTTCGGGGTCATCAAAGTGGTTGGGACAGGGCGCAGCGAGTCCGACGTTCTGGCGCTGGCCGCCGCAGCCGAGTATGGGTCGGAACACGTGCTGGCACGGGCGATTTTGGACGAGGCGAAGCGTCGCGGCATCGCCATCGCGCAGCCCGACGAAGCGCACATTGTTCCGGGGCGCGGCGTGGTGGCGAAGATAGCGGGCCGCACCATCCTGGCGGGGAATGCGGGCTTCCTCGCGGAACATAACATCTCCGGCCTGGAGCCGCTGTTGGACGAGGCCGATCGTTACGGCGCGACAGCGGTGCTGGTAGCCGAGAACGGACTCCTGGCGGGCAACCTCCTCCTTCGCGACCAGGTTCGCGAAGGTGCCCGCCGGGCAATTCACGAGTTGGAGCATCTGGAGATCTCGCACTTGACGATGCTCACCGGCGACCGGAAACGCGCGGCGGAAGCGATCGCGCGCGAGGTGGGGTTGCACGACGTGGAAGCCGGCCTGCTGCCGGAAGAAAAGCTGGAACGCATCCGGCACGCGGCGGCCCACGGACTCACGGTCGCCATGGTGGGCGATGGCCTGAACGACGCGCCCGCGCTGGCCGCTGCCCAAGTGGGCATCGCGGTGGGCGGGGCCAACGACATCACAGCAGAGGCTGCGGATGTGGTCTTTCTGGGTCACTCGCTGGAGGCGCTACCGAAGCTGTTCGAGGTCAGCCGCAGGGCCATCCGCACGGCCTGGCAGAACATGATTATTTTCGCCGGGATCGTTAACGCGGTGGCCATTACCGCCGCGGCCACGGGCAGGCTGGGACCTATCGGCGCGGCCGTCACGCACCAGATCGCATCGCTGCTGGTGGTGCTGAACTCGCTGCGACTGCTACACGTCGGGGGCAAGGCGGGCCGCTTCGGGTGGGTCGCGCCGAAGCTTCACCATCTCTCGCACGAACTGCATCACCTATCGCATCACGTCGACCCCAAGCGCTGGTTCGACGAAGCTATCGCGCACCGGAGGGAACTGGCGCGTCCCGCGCTGACGGCCGCAGCCACGTTGATTTTGTTGAGCGGGTTTTATTCGCTCGCGCCCAATGAAATCGGGGTCATCGAGCGGTTCGGACGCAAGATTCTGCCCTATCAGCAGCCGGGCTTGCATTACAAATTGCCCTGGCCCATCGAGCGGCTGACACGCGTGAAGGGGCGTAACGTGCGCGTGGTCGAGGTAGGCTTTCGATCGGGTGCGGCGTCGGGCGAAGCGGAACCGGCCGCTTATGAGTGGAACGTGCAGCACCGCTCCGGCCGCTTTCAGCGCCGGCCGGAAGAGTCGCTGATGCTCACCGGCGATCAGAACATGATCGAAGTGAACGCCGTGGTGCACTACCAGATGTCGCGCCCGGACGATTTCTTGTTCGGACAGCTCGACGCCGAAACCACGGTTCGTACGGCGGCCGAATCCGCGCTGCAGACCACGGTCTCCACCGCGCCGCTCGACGACGTGCTGACTACCGGGCGCCAGGAAATCGAAAGCCGCGTTATGGCCGCCTTGCAACGAAAGCTGGATCGGTACGGCGCGGGCGCGCGGGTGGTGCGCGTGAAGCTGCTGGACGTGCACCCGTCGCTTGAAGTGGTGGACGCTTTCCGCGAAGTTTCGGGGGCGTTCGAAGAGAAGAACCGGCTGATCGACGAAGCGGAGGGATATCGCAACGAACAGATCGCCCTGGCGCGCGGCAACGCCGCGGCGCGCCTGAAGACCGCGGAAGGGTACAAGGCCAGCCGCGTGATGCGCGCTGATGGCGACGGCAGCCGCTTCGACTTGGCGGAAAGCGCCTTCAATACCGCGCCGGCGATTCATGGGCTGCGGCTCTATCTGGAGACCATGGAACAGGTGCTGCCGGGCAAGAAGAAGCTTATTTTGGATTCGTCGAAAGGGCGGCGTCATTTATTACTGCTGGAGGATGGCGTGGAAATCGCGCCTCCAGGCAGCTTGAGCTTGGGACAGTAGGGTTGGGAGGCCCTGCTCATCATGCATCTTACTAAAATACATTACCGGGCCGGCGCGGCGGTCGCGCTGGTGTTTCTAGTTTGGCTGACATTCTTCTCCGTGCGCGAAACCGAATTCGCGCTGATTACGCAGTTCGGCAAGCCTTTACGGACAGTTACCGACGCTGGTTTGCACGTCAAGTGGTTTTTCCAGAGCGCCACTTACTTCGACCGCAGGTTGCGCGTGTACGATCCGCGGCCGAGCGAGTTTTTGACGCGGGACAAGAAAAACCTGGTAATTGAAAGCTACGTGGCATGGCGCATTCGCGATCCCAAACATTTTGTGGAGACCGTGGGCGATCCGGTATCGGCGGAGATGCGGCTGCACGATATCGTCTGGTCCGGATTGTCGGCCGTGTTGGGCACACACGATCTGGATTCGATCGTGGCGCCGAATGCGGCTGGCGTGCAGGCGGAAACCTTTCTCGATCAACTGACCGCGGCCACGGGCAGTTCGGCTCTGTCGCAATATGGCATCGAGATCGTGGACGTGCGCATCAAGCGGCTGAACCTGCCGGAGCAGAACAAACAGAGCGTCTATGCGCGCATGCGCGCGGAGCGTGAACGCATCGCCCGGCAATACCGCGCGGAAGGCGAGGAGCAGGCGCTGGAGATTCGCGCGGATGCCGACCGGCAGCGCGACGAGATTCTGTCGGCGGCTTATAAAGAAGCGGAAAAGACGCGCGGCGAAGGCGATGCCGCATCAACTCGAATTTATAGCCAAGCTTACTCGCGCAATCCCAAGTTCTATAAGTTGGTTCGCACGCTGGAATCCTATAAGAAGATTTTGGACGACAAGACGACCGCAATCCTTAGCTCGGATTCGGAGCTGCTGAAAGTGCTCATGAAGGGCGAAGGCGCCCAATGAGCACGACTCCAACGGTAGAGCACCATCGCCATAACGGGCACGGTCACGATCATCCGCACGATCACGGGCACGATCATAGCCATGGCCACAGCCATGATCACAGCCAGCCGCACGAGCACCCGAATCACGATCATCCACGTGAGACGCCGCACGAGAAACACGCCGGCGTGGCGCGGCCCTGGCGCAAGCAGTTGGCCATCGCCGCCGCGGTTCTGTGGCTACTCAGTGGAGTATACATTGTGTCCGCCGATCAGCAAGCCGTGGTGACCCGGTTCGGGCAGGTGGTCGAGCCGCGCGTTTTCCCCGGTATCCATATGTCGCTGCCCTGGCCGGTCGACCGCGTCACCAAGCTCAAGGTGCGGCAACTGCAGCGGCTCGTGGTGGGCGGCGATCTTCCGGATAGCGTGCTCGGCCGTACCCAGCCGCTGGCGTCGCAGTTCCTGACCGGAGACCAGAACATCATCAACCTGCGCGCTGTAGTGCAATACTCCGTGGACATGCCGGCGGACTATTTGTTTCACACGCAGGATGTGGCGAAGAGCGTGGCCGCGGCAGTCGAGACCGAACTGGCGCGGCGGATCGGACGGCGCACGGTGGACGCGGTGTTGACCACCGATAAGATCGCCATTCAGGAGGAGGCGCGGGCGGCCGCGCAGAAGCTGATCGACGCTTATGGCGCGGGCGTTCGCATCGCCAGCGTCAACATCGAGAGCATTGCGCCGCCGCCGGACGCAGCCGAAGCCTTTCGCGACGTGGCCAGCGCGCGCGCCGACGCGGCCCGCATCTACAACGAGGCGCTGGGATATGCAAACGACGAGATCCCCAAGGCGCGCGGCGAAGCGCAGCAGATGACCGAAGCGGCGGCGGCTTACAAAGAGACGAAAATCGACGAAGCCAACGGAGATGCGGCGCGCTTCGATCTGGTATCGGACGAATATGCGCGCGCTTCGGCGGTGAACGGGCGGCGGCTCTACTTGGAGACGCTCGAACAGGTGCTGCCGAAGATCAAGAAGCTGATCGTGGACAAGAACGGGAACTTCGATCTCACCATCATCCGCAAGAGCGACGCGCCGGGCACGCCGGCAACAAGGAGGAACCCATGACACGCGAGCGAAAGGCGCAGGTCGCCACGGTGGCTATCCTGATCGCAGCGCTGGCGCTGGTGGCCGGGAAGCGCGGCGGATGGCATGCCAGCGCGGCATCGCTCTCTAGCCTGGTGGCCGGGCGCGCGACTGCGGGGGTGAATCCGCAAGACACCGTTTATCGCATGATGGACGCCGCGCGCGACGGGGACGTGCGCACCTATCTGCGTTGTTACACGGGACAGATGGAGAGCACCCTGCGGCAGATCGTGGCGGAGAAGGGAGAGGCCGCGCTGGCCACGTATATTCGGAACTTCAACGCATCGGTGAAAGGCGTGGCGATCCAGGAGCCGCAGTCCACCGCGGAGCGCGAAGTCCGGCTGCGCGTGGAGTTCGTGTATGCGGACCGCAACGAAGCGCAGATCTATTTTCTGGAGCAGGGCGGCGGGAGCTGGAAGATCGCCAGACAGGAGAATGCCGAAGGAGTCAAGACGCCGGTGCCCTACGGCACGACGGTGGAATGAGATTGCTTGGCAACGGCCGGCTGCAATTCCCAAGCGGCTCCGTCGAACGAGATATCGCCGGAAGTGAGATCCACCGTGGTTTGGAACCCCTTAGCCAACCCTGAAGCTGCGTGGTGCACGGTGCCGAGCACCGCGTGATAAAGCTCGTGGGCGACTACCCGGCCCAGCACGCGGCCCAGCGCCGCATCGCCCACGCGGCGGTCGGAGGCGTATTCGATTTCAGGCAGCACGCGGCGGACCGCATCGCAACGGACCTGACTGAAGGGGAGTACGCGGCCCGAGTCTACCGCGGTGGTGCCTAGAACCAGGGTCTCGCGCGTCCGAGGCAGGAATCCACGGCAGGCACATTCCCCGGTAAGTTTGACAACCACCAAACGCTCAAAGGGCTCGTTGCCCTGGTTCTCGGAAACCAGCCGCCAGGCGATTCGGATGCCCACCCGGCCAAGGAGGCGAGAGGCCTCTTTGCGCATAGCTTCCATGGCGGGTTTGGAAGGGGACTCGTCGAAATCCAGGTAGACGCCGACCGGGGAGGCGGCGATCAGGGCCGGCGCGAACAGCGTGAGTAAACCAACCAGAACGGGGATCCGCAACATGGCCGCACCCTCCGCAAACAAGCAGATTGTAGCACGGAGGGGATGGCGAATCGGTTCAAAGCTGCAATGGATTGCACTTGTCAGGGCAGGAAGAGCTTCAGATATGTGAGGGGGAATCCAGAGCCGGCCTTGCGGGCTTCCAGGCTAGTTGGTTCGGAGAGCTCCGCGGTCTCCATCCGCAGATCTACAGTTGCGGTGGCGCCCGGACTTAGGGATACGCCAGTGCGGGACAGCGGCTTGAAACCGGGCTTTACGGCTTCAATCCGATAGGTCCCTGCGGGCAAGGCCGCCAACTGGTAATAGCCCTGCGCATTGGATAGAACCTGGCGTTTCCATCCCGAGTCCACTTGTGTGGTCATTACGATGGCGGTCGCTACGGCAGTCCCGGCGGCGTCTGTGACACGGCCCGTCATGCGGGAATCCTGCCCTAATATGGGCAGTGCGAAGCAGAGGCAGAGGGGTACGGCAACCGGAAAGAGGCACCTGGAGAGGGCATGCTTCATGGCCACGAACACTGTTTTTATCTCGTCTATAGATTTTATCTACTGATAGCCGGCTTGTCAACTGGCAGGCGAACCGCCCGAAGTATTGGACCTTGTGCGGGCTGGGGGCGTCGGGATGATCGAAGCTATAGACCATGCTGGCGCCTTCCAGCGGGATCTGCTGCACACCGTTCACCGAGCCGGGGTATTGAACGCCGGCCAGTTCATAGATTGTAGGCGCAATGTCCACAACGTGATGGAACTGGGAGCGGAGTCCGCCCGCGCCCCAGATGTGGCCGGGCCCACGATCAGCGGATCGGGCGTGCCGCGCAGGTGCGAAGCCACCTCTTTGGCCCACTGGAAAGGCGTGTTGGTCGACCATCCCCAGGCGGTGGCGTAGTGGTTGGAAAACAGCTCGCTGCCGAGATCGTCGATATGTTCCAGGCGTTGTTCGATTGGTTGGGTCTTGTTGTCCACGGTGACGCCGTCGTGGCCCTCGAAACCGCCTTCGGCACTGCCGCCGTTATCGCCCACGATATAGAAGATTGCGGTATCTTCGAGGTGGCCTTCCGCGCGAATGGCCTGCAGCAGGCGGCCGACTTCGTAGTCCGTTTGCGCCAGAAAGGCGGCGTATACTTCCATCGGATGGGACAGCAGTTTCTTCTGCGAATCGTTCAGAGAATCCCAGGCGGGTATCTCCTTCGGCCGCGGAGTGAGTTCGGCATTGGCGGGGATCACGCCGATTTCCTTCTGACGGGCAAAGGTCTGCTTGCGGAGTTCATCCCAGCCCCGGTCGAAAGCGCCCTTCTGCTTCGCGACCACTCCTGCGGCACATGATGGGGAGAGTGGGTGGCGCCGGTGGCCAAGTAGAGGAAGAAGGGTTTCTGCGGCGTTACCGCGTCGTGCTGTTGCACCCACTGGATCGCGTTATTCACCAGGTCCGGAGTCAGGTGGTAGATTCCATTGTGTCCGGTGGCCGGTTCGACCGGTGTGGTGTTGCGATACAGGACTGGCTCCCACTGGCTGACTGCGGCGCCCAGAAAACCGTAGAAGTATTCGAAGCCCAATCCGGTGGGCCAGCGGTCGAACGGCCCGGCCGGTTCACTTCCCACACCCGTGTGTTGTGCCCCTTGCCGAATGCCGCAGCGCTGTAGCCGCTGAGTTTTAGAACTTCCGCGATGGAGGCGGCGCTCTTGGGCCAGACGGAATTGTAACCGGGATATCCGGCGGCGGATACGGTAATCACGCCGAAGCCGACTTGTGATTGTACCTTAGTGTCGGCTTCGAGTATCGGGTCTCCGACTTCGGGCAGCCGCTCGCCGCCTCTCGGAATGGATAGTGTGCTCCTCAGCGACTGACTGAACTTAACAGGACGGGCTAGAGCCGGCATCTCTGAGAAGGTGGGCATGGAGATCACTGGGCACCGGACGCGGAAAACCTTTGAGCGATATCACATCGTCAGCAATCGGGACATCCGCGAGGTCGACGGGCACACTCGCGGGCGCAGTAACGGGCATGCCAGCATCTAAATTATTGAATTCATATCGGTTTATGGCGGAAGCTAGTGGGAGTCGAACCCACCCACGATACTAAGTACCGCACGGCGGGTTTGAAGCCCGCGCCCAGCACCGGCCAAGATTAGCTTCCGTCAACGATTGTACCGGGTTTGGCGACAGCGCCGATCGCGAATCGGCGCGCCGGATGCCATCCGGCCCCACGGGTTTGAACAATGGGCCACAATGGGAAGGATTATGCGCAAACTGCTGCTCCCCTTCCTTCTGCTGCTTGGCCCGGCGTGCTGGGCGCAGGAACGCATCCCCATCATTCTCGATACCGACATCGGCGACGATATCGACGACGCCCTGGCGCTGGCGCTCGCGCTGCAATCGCCCGAGTTGGATGTGCGCGCGGTGACCACCGTCATCGACGATACGGAGACGCGCACGCGCCTGGCCTGGAAAGAGCTGGGCCTCTACGGCCGCCATGATATCCCGCTGGGCACGGGCGCCTCCGAGCCGCTCCTCGATCCGGTGCGGCCGCAGCGCGCGCGGCAGTTTGAAGCGCTGACGGAGGCGGACACGGTTCCCGACGCCGCGCATCGCCGCGCCGCGGGACTGATCATCGACACCCTGATGGCCTCGCCGCGGCCGATCACCCTGGTGCCCATCGGCCCGCTCACCAATATCGCGCTGGCGCTGAAGAGCGGCCCGAATATCCGGCCCAAGATTGCCCGCATCGTGCTGATGGGCGGCGCGTTCCACATGCTGTATCAGGAGTACAACATCTGGCGGGACCGCGTGGCGGCCGAGATCGTGTTCTCCTCCGGGGTGCCGATCACCGCCGTCGGCCTCGACGTGACCACGCGCTGCAAGCTGGAAGGCGCGGATCTGGCGCGTCTGCGGGCGGCCGGCAACCCCGCCTCGCGGTTCTTGGCGAAGCTCATCGACCTGTGGCAGGACGGGCATCCGAATCAGTTTCCGACGCTGCACGATCCGCTGGCGGTGGCCGCGGCGTTTCAGCCCAATCTGATCGAGACGCAGTTGGGCAGCGTGCAGGTGGAGACCGGCTGCTGCGTGGCGAATGGCTTGACTATGTTCAAGCCCGCCGAGCAACTGCCGCCGGGTACGAAGGCCACTACTCTGATTGCGCGCGATGTGAATGTGCGCGGTTTCCTGGATTTGTTTCTAGCGCGCGTGACGGCTGCCCCGCTCGGGCATTAAGCACTTGCAGCGGCCCGCCTAGGGCGTGTTTTCCCCACCCGTTTATCCCGAATCGCCCGCGCGATCCGTCCTGTCGGGATGTCGTCGACCGTCGTGGTCGCGTCCGCGATTCGCGATTCCCGCGTCTTGCCGGCAATGTAGAATAGAGTGTCAATCGGCAAGGGCCGCCGCCAGAATGAGTCTGCTCGAATTCTGCCAATGGCTGGGAACCACGCAAGGGAGCGTCGCGCTCCACGAATCGATATGGGCCTATCCGATTATCGAATCGGTTCATGTTTTGACCCTGTGCTTATTTTTGGGCCTGACGGTCATGCTGGACTTGCGGCTGCTTGGGGTGACCATGGTGCGCACCCCGGCTTCGGAAGTCTTCCAACGGCTGCTGCCGTGGACCATCGTGGGGTTCGCCGTGATGGTGGCGACCGGCGCGCTCCTCTTCTTCGCGATTCCCGTCAAGACCTACTTGAATATTTTCTTCCGCATCAAGGTCGCATTCCTGCTGCTTGCCGGCGTGAACGTCGCCGTTTTTCAGCGCACGATTTCGCGCAGCATGCAGCGGTGGGATACCGATCCGGTCCCGCCATTTCGAGCCCGGCTCGCGGCCGCCCTATCGCTCGTCCTGTGGGCGGGTATCGTGGTCGCCGGACGCATGATCGCCTACAACTGGTTCGAGAAGAATTCTTGAGTTCGGTATGTCTGTGCTCTCTTTTTTCACGTGGTGTGAAAGCACCTGGCTGGGCGACGCGATCCGCGACTCGCGCTGGCTCTTCCCCGCTATCGAGTCCGTCCACCTGCTGGGTCTCGCGGTCATCGGCGGAGCGGTATTGGTGATGAACCTGCGCCTGCTCGGTTTGGGCATCCGGCGCCAGCCCGTGGCGCAACTTTGGCGCGATACCCGGCCCTGGCTGGTGGGGAGCCTCGCGGTCATGCTGATCTCCGGAATGCTGCTGTTCACTTCCGAGGCGACCAAGCTCTACTATCACGGGGCGTTCTGGGTGAAAATGATCTCGTTACTCCTGGCAATGCTCTACACATTCACCGTGATGCGCAAGGTGGCGCTGGCGGATCCGGGCCGCGTCGGGCCAGTGTGGGGCAGAGCCGCAGCCCTGATTTCGATTCTTTTGTGGTCGACGGTCGGCGTTTGCGGAAGGTGGATCGGTTTCTCCTGACGTTAAATGCAAAGGCGATTTCCCGAAAAGCCCAGCTCTTGTCGGTTCACGAAACTTCTGGGCGATCCCGGTGTCCACTATGTTGAGGACGCATAATGAGGGCGGCGGGCTTGACAGCCCCACTGTGGAACCGCGTGCCAGGGTCACCGCGAATGGGGGTGGCAATGGGGCGAAGTTCTCGTGCTCCTATCTTGGTTTGTTGCCTCATGGCTTCTTTAATCCGCGCTCAAACTCCGGATGTAACGGCCGAGTTGCGCTTTGGTGTCGAAGCTTATGAAAAATCCAACTTCGAGGAGGCCATCAAATACCTGGAGGACATCGTCTCAATCGACCCGGCATCTATAGTTGGGCACTTGTATTTGGGCCGGTCTTACGATGATTGGCAGTGCTCCACGCCAAACGGTTGCGAAACGATCTGGTCCGCCAAGGTAATTCATGAATACAGTAGGGTTCTAGAACTTGATCCCGCCCACAAGGACGCTCTCAAGCGCCTGGCATATTTTCTCTACCAAAGCGCCCGGTTTGATGAGGCAGAGGCTCTCTACCGGAAGGCCGCCAAGCTTGATCGAAGCGACCCGGAGGCGAAGTACTCGATCGCGGTCCTCGACTTCATCGCGCTAATCGAGTGCTGTTCGAGGAAAAAGGTCGCTTGAGCCTTGCGTGGAAACATCCGCTGACCGGTTTACCCTCCTGCAATCAGGTTCGCGCCAGGATTCTAGCCGACGTCGAAGAGGGTATCGCACTGCTAACTGGAGCAGCAGAGCTCATGCATGACATCGACGCGCAAGCGCACTTGGGTGTGTTGTACGGCGTGCGGGCTGAACTTCAGTGCGGTGACCGCTTGGCCTCCCAGCGGGACCTGAAATCCGCGTCTCAGTGGTGGAACCGCGCTTGCGTGAGCTATGACGACCCCAAAAGAGTCTTCCGGCCAAGGTGGATTCCCGGCCCACCGCCGCCTCCCCCGAGGCGTGAAGATTCGTGCAAGTGGTGATGAACCATGACCGACGCCAAACCTTTCACCGTATCCTGCAAGACTCAGCGTCCCGCCTCAGCCTCCTTCTTCCTCGCCCCGCCCAGAATATCTACCAGCGAATAGTTGCCCTCATGGCAAGCGTATTCATAAATCGGCCCCTTAGTGGCCAGGAACGGATACTCGATCGTCCACGGCCGCGCAAACGCCGCCGGGTCTTCAATCGTGGCCCGGTACAAGATCGTGCCGGCGTCAGTCCGCGTGAATCGTTCCACCACGTGCAGATTTTCGGTCGATCCGCGGAATCGCGTCTTGTTCGTGAAATTGGTGGTGTCCACCACCAGCGTATTCCCTTCCCAGTGGCCCACCGAATCCCCCAGCCACAGCCGCACATCCGCCGAAGCATGCGTCGCATTCATGCGCACGATCCGCGCATCGTGGACCATCTCCACCAATATCAGCACATTGTCCGGAGTCTGCACAATCTGGTAATTGTTGTTGTAAAGGACCGGAAGCATGGGCGGTCCCGATGTAGATCCGAACCCGATCAGACAGCGCTCGGAAAGAGGCCGGTCCTTCACGCTGTCGAAGCTGCCGCCAGTATAGGATAAAGCCAGCCTTCGACCCGCCTCCGGCGTCAAGCGGGGAACCTTTCCATCCGGCGGATCGACGATCAGCGAGGTGCGCTTCACCCCATTCACGCGCGCGAATTCCGATCCGCGGTCGATGAACAGCGCGTTATATCCGCCCGTCCCCGCGGAGCCTGTCGCCGTCAATAACGGCCCCTCGGACTTTCCGTCGTACTCGACCAGTTCGTTGGCGCTCTTCGCCTCCAGCACACGCGCCTCGGCATCGGTCAGGGTGGCTTTGCCGGCCAGCTCGGAGGGGCGCTCAAGCGGCGTGATGGTGGCGTTGGTCCAGATCCCCTGCAGATCCGGATGGCCGTCCGAAGTGCGCGGCACGGCGCTCGAAGTCTGGGCCGCCATGGGCGCCGCCAGCAGGACGGACAGAGCGCCCGACGATAGAAGGGATATTAAGAATCGATAGCACATTTGGATCCGCTCTCCTCTCTTCAATAATTACTTCTTCTCGTCGTAAGGCGCGCCGGTGCCGGACGAGCCGAGGAACAGTTTTCTGCCGTCCGGAAGAGTGATGTCCTTGCCATTGGCCCGCAACGATCCGTCTTTGGACTGATAACCGTCCACCACCACGGGCGTTCCCGGCGCCACACTCGCTTTGGTGAAGCCGCGCCGCAGCAGCACATTCGGGCTGCCGGCCTCAATCATCCAAGTGGTCACTTTGCCATCTGGCGATTTCACGTCCACATGGATCCAAGCGTGCGGGTTAATCAGCTCCACTTTCGACACGACGCCGACTAGGTGCACGGGCCGCTTCGCATCGAACTCCGCCGCAAAAGCGTGATGCGCCCATGCCGGCACCGCCCCGGCGACAAGAGTGGCGCAGGCCGCCACGGCGAAAGCCTTCATCTTCATTGCAGTTCTCCTACAGTCTTTCATTTTTCCGCCTTCTTCGTGAACTTGCCGTATATCAGTTCTTCGGCGAACTCCACACACTTGAAATCCATCAGCCGGGCGTCCTTTTCCACATGCCGATACAGCGGCATCCCGATCTTCCATGGCCGGGAAAATACCTTTGGATCCTCGATCGTCGCTTCGTACCAAAGAATGTCCGGGCCGCGCGGAGTGTAGCGTTCGACCACGTGCAGCGTGTCGCTATGATAATCCCCCGCCCTGTCGAACCACGTGCGCTCGTCCAGAGCGGTGACGTCGATCACCAGCGTGTCCCCTTCCCAGTGGCCTACCGACTGTCCCATCCAGGAATCGGCGGGCGCCGGCCCAGGATTCTGCAGAAAGACGTTGCGCACGGCGCCGGCATATTCGTAGGCGAAGAAGATCGCCTTCGCGCTGTGAAAGATCTGGAACGGGTACGGCAGGTAGTTGGCCCGCGGCACACCCGGCAGGTAGCACCGGACTTCAGGGTCGGCGGTCAAGCGGCTTGCGAAATTCGCTTTCTTCTTTTCCTTCGCCGCCGGCAGGTACGGGATTTCGCCGCCCTCAACCACCCCCGGGCCGCCAGGCTCGGCGCCGATGGCGCCCATCGCGACCACCAGGCCGGTCCGCGCCGCATGTTCCTGCAGGTCCCAGTTTGCCGTATTCAGAGCTTGCCAAATTCCGTTCAGGTCCGGTTTCCCGTCGGGCATCCGGCGCGGCTGTGCAGCCGGCTGGCCGCAAAGCGGAGCGACTGCCAGCAATAGCACCGCCATCGCGCCGGCGGATATCGCCGGCTCTCTCAGGAACGTTCGCATCCGTCTATTTCCTCCAGGTTCTTGCGCGGCCAACTATGCATCATATGCAATCAGCCGCCCGGAAACAATCAGGCCGGCCCACAAGAGCAAAGAGATGGATGCGGCCAGCTTGGCTTCGCCCGTTACCGCCACGTCCAGCCGCGCCGTATTTCCGTACACGCGGGAGCGAAAGACCAGAGCATGCACTCCCACCAGCGCCAGCAGCGCCATCTTCACCCAAAAAGCCGGGCTGCGGTAGAGCTTTTGGGGCTCCGCCCAAGCCAGCAGCAAACCGCTGACGGCCACTATCGAAAAGCCCGCCCACTTCCACGCCTGAAGCTGCTGCACGATGTCCGACACAGGGCGGCGCCGCATCGCCCATCCCAGCAGACGCAGATCGGTCGCCAGCACCATCCCGCCAAACAAAGCGATCGCCAGAAGATGGATTCCACCGATAATCGGATAGGGCAGGGCCCCCTCCCGAATCGCCGTGCTCAGATCCGTGCTTTCGATCCACTCCAGCACCGAAACAATCGTCATTACCGTCCACCATCCATTCAAACAAATGCGATCATGCGGCCACCCGCCACCACTGCCGTCCATAGCACCAGCGACAGGCCTCCCGCGAATTTGGCCGCCAGCGGCGGAACCTCGGACCCGGCCGCTTTGCGGTGGATCGTGAAGTGGAACAGCAAAGCCGCCAGCAGGACCACCATCTTGAATTGAAACGAGGGGTTGTTGTGGTAAGTCACTGCATCCGCCGAGAACATCAGGGGGCCGGTGGTCAGCATCAGCGCGAAACCCACGCGTGTCCACGGATCCAGATCCGCGGCTAGCTCAGCGGCCGACTGGCGCCGCATCCCCCATCCCAGAAGACGCAGATCGACTATGGCGATGGTTCCGATGGAAAACGCGAATCCGATAAAATGCAGGCTCTGGACCAGTGGGAATGCCCACTCCGGCCCGTTCATCGCATTCGCCCAAGGACTCGTAGTTAGCCATTCGAAAAACGACGAAGCAAACATGCTTGCCACCTTCTTGGCCGCCTGACCGTGCGCGCTGGCTACGAGGTACGGGTAAGCAGGGCATCCGGTTGCGGGAACTGCCACAGTATAGCGTAATTTCAACGTGCGTCTGCAAGCAGCCAGTTCTGCGCCTCCAAGCCGTCGCCGCAGCGGACTGTGCCGGGTTTTTCACAATAGTATACTATTTCTATCTATTCTATTGACAAAGATCTTCATCTCCCGTAGACTCATGAATAAGCATACGCATTTGGCGGCTTGGCAATGCTCGAGTCGTAACGGAGGATTTTACAATGAAGAGGTCTATCACGTTGAGCCAATTAGCCTTGGCTCCAACTCTATTCTTGTTGGGCTTACCTGCCCTAGCCCAGAATTCGCAACTGGAAGGCCGCATCACCGACGCCAGCCAGGCGATCGTGAACCAGGCTGCGATTAGCGTAACGCGCACGGATTCGGGACTCAAGCGGGAAGTCCTGTCGAACGATCAGGGGCTCTATGTGGTCCCGCTGTTGCCGCCCGGCCAATATCAAATCGACGTCAATAAAGTGGGCTTCAAACCCCTCACGCGCACCGGTATCGTGCTGGAAACCGGCACCACCAGCACCGTCGATCTGCAGTTAGAAGTTGGAGGCGTCAACGAGACTGTGACGGTGGAGGCGGCTGCGCCTTTGTTGCAGCCCGAAACCTCATCGGTGGCCCACGTGGTGGACGGCCAGTCCATCCAGGATCTGCCGCTGGTGGACCGGCGCGCCTCGCAGCTCATCGGTCTCAACGGATTTGTGGTGCAGAACGGCGCCGGACTCGGCGCGACGTTCGGCATTGCCGGCGGACGCGCCAACAACGCCATGTATACCCTGGACGGCGAAAGCACGCAAAATCTGCCGAATATCGGCGTGGCGACGCTGGTATACGATCCGCCCGTGGAATCCTTGCAGGAATTCAACGTGGAGATGAGCAACTACGCGGCGGAACTGGGGCGGACCGGCGGGGGCGTGATCCAGATGACCACCAAGTCCGGTACCAACGACTGGCACGGCTCGGCCTACGAATTCTTCCGCAACAACATCCTGGACGCACGCACCTTTTTCGCCGCCACCAATCCGATTCTGCGCTACAACCTGTTCGGCGCATCGCTAGGAGGCCCGATCAAAAAGAATAAGACGTTCTTCTTTTACAACTATGAAGGGCTGCGCGAGATCACCTACGTCGCAACCATCCTGGGCGTGCCCACCCTGGCGGAAGACGCTGGCAATTTCTCGGCCGACAAGACCGTGGTCAAGGATCCCACAACCAAAGCGCCGTTTCCAGGAAACATCATTCCGGCCAACGTGCTGGATCCTGTGGGCCTCAAGCTGGCGTCCTTTTACCCTGCGCCCAACGTTCCCGGCCAAGCTTCCGGACACAACAATTTCCTGGCGAACCAGGCGAACGGAGTCATTGGCAACAATCACATTGCCCGCATCGACCATCTGTTTCGCGAGAAGGACCGCATCTTCGGCCGCTTCGTCGGCTACACCACCCCCACCTATACGGGCGCGATATTCAGCGTGGCAGCGGCAGACCCCGCCGCCGTCAAAGCGCACACCAGCTACTACAACACGACCGGAACCTGGGATCACGACTTCAGCCCCACGGTGCTCAACGAATTCCGCACGGGCTTCGATCTGCGGTCGTCGCATACTTACTCCTCGGGCGCCGGATCCGATCTCAACCAAAGCATCGGGCTGACGGGCGCGGATTCCGCGTTTGCCCCGAACGTGGTAGTGCCCGGTTACACGCAGCAGGGAACCACCACGCAGCAAAGATTCCAGGTTCCCACGCTGGCCATCCCCGTGATCGACCACATCACCGTAATTCGCGGAAGCCACCAACTCAAGTTTGGGGCCGAATACCGATACGCCAGCGACGTAGACGATTGGTGGGGCATCGCCGGCGGACAGGTTACCTTCAACACCACGGCCACCGGCAATTCATTGGCTGCGTTGGAACTCGGCTGGGTAAATACAGCCCAAATCGTCAACGCGCTTCCGCTGAAGCCGCGCGGCGACAATTACAGCGCCTACGCCCAGGACGATTGGAAAGTCACGCCGAACCTGACCCTGAACCTGGGGCTGCGGTGGGATCTCGACGAACCGCGCTGGGAAGAATACGATAACCGCCAGAATGGGTTCAACCCCACCGCCATCAACCCGGTTTCGGGGACGCCCGGCATCGTCACGTTCTCGGGGCTGAATGGCGTGCCCAAATTCGCCACTAATTGGAACTATCACAATCTGGGGCCGCGCTTCGGCTTCGCCTGGCGTCTGCCCAAGGACGTCGTGATCCGGGGCGGCTCCGCGCTGCTCTACGTAGGACCCTACGACATGGCCACGCCCATCACCGCCAATCTGGGCTTCAGCGATTCGGCGTCATTCGTCTCACCCAACAACGGAGTTACGCCGGCGTTCTTGCTGGCAAATGGATTCCCGGCGAATTCCGTCCCGACCGCGAACCAGCTTACGCCGGGATACGGCGCGGTGCCCGTCGGACAGAAACCCACCACCGCCGTTACTTACTATCAACAGACGGGCCGCAAGACCGGCTACCTGGAACAGTACAATTTCAACGTCCAGAAGCAGTTGTCCAACTCGGTATTGGTGGAAGTGGGTGCGCTCGCCACCAATGGCCACGACTTGCCGGTGCCGAATCAAGGCGGCGTAACCATCAACCAAGTTCCGACCGACGAGTTGGGACCCGGCAATGCGCAGATCCTGCGTCCCTTTCCGCAATTCAGCGATGTGCGCGCGTTGGCCGACGACATCGGCAGCTCCAAGTACTACGGCTTCAACCTGCACGTGGAGAAGCGCGCTTCGAACGGACTCACCGTTCAGGGCAACTATACTTTCTCGCGATTCGAGGACAACGATCCCGGCCGCAACGAGTTGGGCGCGCCCGCGTCGGGCTACAACACGTTCCTGAATATGAACGACCGCGCGCAGGACTGGGGCCTCTCCGGCAACGATGTCAAGAACCGCTTCGTCGCCGAGGCGATCTACGAAGTGCCCTACGGCAAGGGCAAAGCGCACGCGCCGGCCAACGCCTTCCTGGACAAGGTGGCGGGTGGATGGTCGCTGGCCTATACGGGAGAGTTGCATTCGGGGTCGCCGTACGGAGTGCTCGAAGCCGTCAACCTGACGAACTCATTTTCGGACGGCAACCGCCCCAACGTGGTCGGCGATCCGGTTCTGAGCGGCAGCCGTACTACCGCCCAGAAAATCTCCGAGTGGTTCAACACCAGCGCATTCGCGGCGCCTCCCGCCTATACCTTTGGCAACGCCGGGCGTACGGCGGGCTACGGTCCTGGAGCTATCGGGCTGAATCTTTCGATGCTGAAGGACTTCAGGTTCGGCGAGCGGCACGACGTTCAGTTCCGGGCGGAGGCGCTGAACTTCATCAA
>DATNMW010000264.1:0-56307 GCA_035602155.1 Bryobacteraceae bacterium
CCCCGCCGTTACCGGCGGGGCTGAAGTTGGCGGGTTGGCGTGGCGGTGGGCTAATTGGAGGAGGGTTTCGAGATCGCGGTGTACTCGACGAAGCCGTCCACTGTGAGGGTGGCTGTGTTTTGGCCCTGCGCGATCGTGCCCGTGACGTGAGTGGGCTGTTCATAGATGACCAGGCTGGGCGCCGGCCCGGTGGCCAATGGGTCCGTGCTCTGGGCGTCCATCACTAGGGAGACGGCAACGTCTCCGTTTTGCGCGGTAAAGGTCGACTCGACCGGATAGGGGATGTTATCCGCCGAGTCGAAAGCCCACTTCGTATGGGTCAGGTTATATTGGCCGGCGGAGAAAACGGTGCGCTGGCCGGCAATGTCTACGCTGGCCGTGCCGTTCGGATTGCCGACGATGTCTCCGAGATCGAAGGTCATGCCGGGCAGGGAGAACTGCGCCCAATTCCAGAGAACGGTCTCGAAGTTCCACTGGCCCCAGTTGTGATCGTGATAGCCGGAGCAATCGATGTTGTAAGTCCTGCCGTCAACCGTCAAAGTTCCGGTTACTCCGGCGCGCGGCATGTAGATCAGCCAGCTCATTTCTTCCCAGGCGGCGGGCGCGGCGTTGATGCGATTGTCCGCGAACCAGGAGGCCGCGTCGCGGTCGTAGCGCAGGTTCCAGCTCAGGCGTCCGTCCATGGTGGCGCCCGAGACGAGATAGGTGTCTGGGCTGGAAACGGAAATGGTGTTGGCGCCGAGGGTCACGTCAGCCGCCGAGTAGGAAGCAGAAAACGCGCTCAGCGGATAAAGATCGCTTTCCGTCACGATGTTGGAGCCTTGATAGACCACGGCGGTGAGATCGCCGGCTCCTTCACCGGTGAGATTCAGCGGGTCGGCAACTTGATAAGTGAAGATGGCTTGGACGCCGTCCTTGGCGTCGTACACGTTGAAGTACCACCACTCGTTGTACGCGGCGTTCAAGGGCGATCCTTCCCAGTATTTGAAGTGATAGGCGTCGGCGACTTCGCCGGATACGGGTGTTTGCGCGTGGGCCGCGAAGGCGGCGGCGAGTAGCAGAGCGGCGGCGGTTTTGGTTTTGGTGAACATTTCGATCTCTCCTTTAGCTTCGAGCGGGCCGGCGACAAGCGCCGTCCACAAGGCCAGAATAAGCGGTGCAGCCGGGGCGGCGATATAGAGATAACTACACGAGCGGCCGTGCGTAACCACACGGCTGCATGCGTGGCGAGCACGCCGAGGAAAACAGCGCGGCTGGTGACTTTGAAGGGAAACCAGGCCGGCCGCTGCCAGAGCTTCAAACCACCAGAGTCGCCGAACGGCGGCAGGCAGAACCGTTCTGCGGCCTGGCGCCCGGCGATGCGCCAGTCGCTTCGGTGAATTCGCAGCAACTCGGACCTTTACGCGCTCGACTTGGATCTACCTTAAAGTCAACCTCCCGACCGGTTGGGCTGCGACCCGACGGCTCCGAATCCGGACGGATGCTTTGCTGCTTGCCTGCAAGTGATTGAATCAATGGCGGGCCGCCGCCTCGTTGGCGACTGGAACGCCAGAGTCAAGTTAGGGCTCCAACTAGACTGAGGAAATTGGTAACCGGATCTCGGGATGACCGCGTAGCCAGACCCAAAGCGGGTCACGACAACAATCGCGCTGATAATAGAATCAACAATTTACGACGCATTCCTGTGGAGAGAACGTTGAACCGTGTTTTTGGGGCGCCAAAATTCCCATTTCGCGCCCAGCCCCAGGTATCTCCTTTTCGTTTCTATAGCTTTCCGTCCTGCCACGCGGCTCTTTCGACGACCACCTGGGGCAACCGGCACCCGCGTCGCTTTCTGGATATCTTGGAGCCTCCACAGTAGTGCATCTCGTTCACCGCGCCATGCGGCGGAGCGTTGGTCGAAGAACTCGGCGGTGATGCGACCGTCCAGTTCGTCCATGTACATCGTCTCGATCCGAGTGTTGAGCCGGTCGTGGTCGGCTTGCAAGCGCTTGATGGTTTGCACCCGCGCGGCCTGCTCCATCCGATCTGAGATTAGCACGGCGCCGGCAAGCCACTCAAGGATGGGTGGGGAGGTTTGCAAACTTCGGGCCAGTAGGTCTGCAAGACTTGGTTCTGGCTATGCCAGCGTAGGACAGGCATCCTTGCCTGTCGTGGGGCGCTGCGGTTGCTTCATCAGTGGCACGTTCATCGGTACCTCCGCGGCTAGTGACCTAAGAGCCGCAACATAAAGTACTTTATATTGTAGTGCCGATTGCGCTTCATGTCAATATTCCGATCTGCAAGTTCTAGCGAACGACCTGCAAAACAGAAGCAACAGGAAATCCGGAGTCGTCTTTGCGAACTAACTTAACTAAGGTTATCGCGCCCAAGCCGCGGTCTTCACCGCCTCACCCGCCGGGCACTCCGGAATCTTCACCTCCGGCTCCTTCGCCGGCCTTGTCCCCGCGCAGTGGCAATAGTCCGGGTACTCGTCGGCCCCGGGATTGTTGCGGTGCACCTTCAAATATTCAATGATGGCCCATCGCTGCTCGTCGGTGAACTCCGGTCCGAGCACGCCGTCCCTGGGAGGCGGCATATCCTTGGCGTCGATAACCACCGTCTGCGCGTCCTCGTTCGCAACGCAGGCGGCGCCGGTCGGCGGCAGCGCCCTGCTTCCCGCCGTGCCGCTAAACTCGTGCCCGCTATTCGAATTCCCCGCGATGGCAGTGTCAAAGACGAAGCCGCGCTCGGTCAGCGGCTTTAGGACATATCCCACGTTTTTGACGTCAAAATCCTTGGTGCCCGTGAGAAACGTCTTAATCCGTTTGCCCGCCGGCAACAGGAGCTGGTATAGATTCGGCACGGACCCATTGTGCAGGAATGGCGGCGTGGCCCAGATCCCCGCCAGCGGCCGCGCCTTATATACCGGCGGCGCCTCGGGTATGTCGATCTCGCCGAAATAGCCGTCGTCCACTCCGCGCCCCGGCGGATACCGATCCGCGGGAACGAAGCGCGGGTCCTTGCGATATTGCTGGCGAATCAGCAATCCGAAATAGTTCAGCCCAAAGCCGATCGGAACCTTACGCATATCGATGCTATCCAACGTACTGCCGATCTTCACCTCGCCGGCGCTCTTCGCGGCGTTCCACTCCTCGGAACCTGGCTTGAGGAGCGCCAACTCGCGATTCAGATTCTCTTCGAGCAGCGGCCGCACCAACTGCCGCGCGTCATTCGCGGTAAGCCCCGTGGGAGTCAGATCGAGCACGTTGTTCGCGAAATTGTCCGCCGTCTTCGGATCCGTTCCGATGTCCGACGCCTTCAGCGCCGGCACGATCCAATGCGTGTCGTGGGTCTTGCACGGAGCGTCTACCGCCAGGCTCGACGCATCCCCCAGCCGGGGTCCATGGCACTTCACGCAATACTGCCGGAACAACGCCTTGCCATAGATCGCGCGCTTGCAGTCGATCTTGCCCAGCAGGCCGTCGGGCCACTTTGGCGGAGCCAGCCACCATAGGGTCTTTTCGATTTGGTACAGATTTTCAATCATGGTGCTCGCCTGATAACGTTCCGGGGCGGGAATCGGACTACCATAGTTGTTCAGCAGCGAGTAGGTGGCGCCCACCCCCATGCCCTCGCCAACATTGCGCGCCAGCGGATGCCGCACGGAAGCGCCGTACTGCACCCAGTCGAATTTCCAGATATCCCACACCGGCGGGTAGCTCACCGGCGCGTCGCCTTTGCGATAGTTGGCGGGCGAAATATGGTCTCCGAATACGGTATTGGAAATGCGGCCGAGCGCATCGGTGCGGCCGTAGCCCTCCGCTACCGGATACAAATTCTTGGACAAATCGTTCCATCCCTGCTTTACAAATGTCGCCAGTACTGCGTAGAATTCGCTGCGAAGCGCTTTCTTACCGTCGGCGTAGTGTTCTGCGCCGAGGACATTCCTTGCAAACCGGTTAAACTTGAACGGATTTACATAAGTGGCGGTCATCGACAAGATGAGGTCCGGCAGAAAGTCGCCCAGCTTCATATCGGTGAAGGCGTGCATGGCCTCTCCGCCATCGATGCGGATGGCGATGCGCTGGCCGTCTTTCCAGGCGTTCAACTGACCGGTGTGACAGGCCGCGCAGGTAAGGTCGAGTACGTCGTCCTGCAACTCGCCGGCAAAGCGGCGCGTGAAGCCGACGGGCAACTGGTGCGGATTCGCCGCGGAAGGCTGGAGGTCCACCAGGAAGCCGTATTCGCGCATGTGGTCCGGATCGGCAAACCGTTTGGCGCTCCAGGGACGCTCCAGGTTCACGAACCAGCTATAGCGCAGGCCCTTGATGGAGGTACCTTGCGGGGTGTAGTAGAAGGTTTGGCGGGATGGAGCGTCGCGGCCCTGGCCCCAACCCTGATCGAGGTAGACGATATCGTGCACGGGTTCCCTGAGCGGAACCTTGGAATTGGGCCAGAAGGATGCGGCTAACAGTCCGCCGAACAGAAACAGCACCAGCGCCACTGCGGCAAGGGCAAGTCCCTTCACCAACTGCCAAAGCGTTATGCCGCCGAGACGGCGCGGGAAGGTCCGGATCGCGTCCAAAATTCGCATGGCGAGATTGTACACCCGTTTCGCCCTGCGTGGGTAGAGTATGAGTGGCTATGAGTGGACGCCGTGGGATTCCAACTGGGCCGCGACCGTCAGGAAGCGGTGCCGGCGGGGCCGTAGTCGACATCATCCGGCAACTCGTTCGTGTCGCCGCCGGCGTGGTAGGGGAAATGCTTGGCCAGATCCTCGCCTACCGCCTCGATTCCGGCGACTAGGCCGCCGGTAAAATCGCGTTGCCTAAACTTCGCGGACACGGTGCGGACGATGTGATGCCAAAACTCCTGGCCAACCTTCTCGTGGATGCCGCTGCCGCCCAACACGACGAACTTGCGGCGCGCCGGTACGACGAAGAATAGCACGGCATTACGATCCTTCGTGGCGGTCATGCCCAGCCGCTGGAATGCCTTCTCGGCGGCTTTCCGCACATCGCCCCAGAACAGCGGCGACACGGAAACGCGGATCTCGCCGGAAGTCCGCCTCTCGGCTTGCTGAATGGCTTGCTTGATCCGATCCTTGTCGATGGTCACCATGATCCGCTGGCACCTCCACCGCCGGACCGTCCGCCGCCGCCGCCAAATCCGCCACCTCCGCCGCCGCCACCACCACCGCTGCCGGACATGATGCTGGCCAGGAAGTAGAAGGCGAGCGTCGGATGCGTAATCGCCAGGGCCAGGATCAGCAGCCCGACGATGCCATAGAAGATCCATTGAAACAGGCTCCAGGGCTTGGAGTGTTCCGGAGTCCGCGTGGGTGGAGGAGCATTAGCCTGCCCGCCGATGACTCCAATCAGCGAGTCGATAGCTGCCGTCACGGCGTCGTCGGGATGGCCGGCCTGAATCCGAGGCGTCATCACTTCGTCGATCACACGGAACGCGGTCACGTCGGGCACCACGGCTTCGAGTCCGTAACCGACTTCGATCCTCATCTTATGATCCTGGGACATGATGAAAAGGGCCAGCCCGTCGTCCAGGCTCTTCCGGCCCACCTTCCATTTTGCGAAGGCCCGCACGGCCCAGTCCTCGATCGGCGCACCGCCCGTCGTGGGGGCGATGTAAACAATCAACTGATGGCCGGTGGCCTGCTGGTATGCGGCCAGGCGTGCATCGAGTGAGCGCACCGTTTCCGGCGACAGGAAGTTTGCGGTATCCGTGACCCATTGCGTGGGCGACGGAGGGATGGGTGTTTCAGCCGCGTATAGGAGCGCCGTCGAAACGAGGACGATCGGGAAAAGCCAACTACGGCGCACAAGCAACTTAGAACTTTACCTCGGGCGCCTTCTCGCTTCCGGATTGCGCCTGGAAGTAAGGCTTGGTTGCGAATCTGTCGCCGAAGAAGCCGGCGATCAGCACTGCTGGAAAACTGCTTCGGCGGGTGTTGAAGGCTTGCGCCGCCTCGTTGAACCTCTGCCGCTCGACGGTAATGCGATTCTCGGTGCCCTCAAGCTGCGCTTGAAGGTCGCGGAAGTTGGCGGTGGCTTTGAGCTGCGGATAGTTTTCGGTGACCACCAGCAAGTGCGAGAGCGCCGAAGACAAACCTTGCTGCGCCGCCTGATACCGTTGGAAAGCCGCCGGATCCTTGGTGATGTCCGCCATCGCGGCCGGTGTGACCTGGCCGACTTTGGCGCGCGCCTCGGTAACCGCCGTCATGGTGCTCTGCTCGAAGTTCGCAGCGCCTTTAACGGTCGCCACCAGGTTGGGCACCAGATCGGCGCGCCGTTGATAGGCGTTTTGGACCTGGGCCCATTGCGCTTGCGTGGCCTGATCGAGCTGTACAAGCGAGTTGTAGATTCCGCCTATCGAAACTGCCGCGATCAGCACAAAGACAACTAACGCGCCGCCACAACCAAGGGCTATGTTTTTCCCCATTTACTCTCCATTCTTCGCTTCGGTTTATTGGGCTTCCACCACGCCCGCGCAGCTTTGCAATTAGCCGTGCAATTAGCGGCCGGCGGCGTTTCTTGCACGCTTGACAATCGTTTCGGCTTCGTCCAGCAATTTCTTGCTATGTTCATGCAGCGCCCGGTATTTGGCGGACAAATCGCGCGCCGCCTCCCCTCCAAGTTCGCCGCTGCGCTCGTAGAGGTCCTCGCATTTCTCTACCAGTTCCTTGCCCGCGTCGATGAGGTAATCCGCGACTTCTTCTCCTTTGCGGACCAATCTGCGGCGAGTTCGCACGCCTGAATCGGGCGCCAGCAGCAGTGCTGCCGCCGCGCCGATCGCGGCTCCCAGCAGGAAGAATCCCGCCCGGTCGCCTGCTCTTGTGTCGCTCATAGTGTCTCCTTAGCCTAAAGAATCGTTCTCCATCCGAGCTTAGCGCGCTTTCCGTCCACGTCGGATGACTGTGCTTAATGACACATGGCGCGAGATTTGGCGGCTTACGGGTCCAGAGGACCTGCGCAGACCAGTGCCGGTCTGCCCGACAATGTCTGCCCCACACCAGGCCAGACCCCTCGAATGGCGATCCGGCGATTGCTATGATGGCGGCTGGAACCTTTGGACCGCTCCATGATCGGCGAAATCCTCGACGCCAAATACCGCATCGACAAGCAACTCGGCGCGGGCGGCATGGGTAATGTCTACCTGGCCATGCATCTGGGAACGACCCGCGTCGTCGCGGTCAAAGTGATTGCTCCCAGGTGGGCGGCGGAAGCGCAGTTTCTGGCCCGTTTCCAGCGCGAAGCACAGGCGTGCGGACGCCTACGCCATCCGAACATCGTCAATGTCACGGATTTCGGAATCGCGAAAGCGGCCGGCGGCGACATGCCATACCTGGTGATGGAATTTCTCGACGGACAGACGCTTTCCGATTTTCAGAAAGCCAATCCGAGGGTATCGCTGCCGCTGATCGCGGACCTTCTGGACCAGATCGGACTGGCTCTTGGGGAGGCACACCGGCATGGTATCGTGCATCGCGATCTGAAGCCGGACAACATCTGGATGGAACCGAACGGCCGCGGCGGATACACGGTGAAGGTGCTCGACTTCGGTGTGGCCAAGGTGAATTTACTCGGCGAGTGGGCGCCGCGCTTGAAAGAGAAGCCGGAGGCGGGCGCGCCGGAGACGGTAGTACCGCGGCCCGCCACGTCCATGCCGTCCGCCGACGAATTGGAAACGGCCGTGATCGATATGACGCCCGAGGCCCGGCCGGCGGAAGTCCGCACTGGATCCGAGGAGACCGAGACCATGGCTATCGCCCCAACCCCGTCCGGCTCATCCTCCGGATCGTTCGATAGCGGCGCGGGAGCGCATACCATGCCGGGCAGCTTGCTAGGAACTCCCGCGTATATGTCGCCGGAGCAGGCGTTTGGCAAGGAGATCGATTTCCGTTCCGACATCTATAGCCTGGCGGTGGTGGCCTACTCCCTGGTTTGCGGCGAACTGCCCTTTACCGGGAAGACCAGCGAGTTGTTCGAATTTCACCGGACTGGCAATGCTCCTTCGCCCGCGAGCCTCGGCAAAGTTCCGCGCGACGTATCGGACGCGATTCTCGCCGGACTCGCGCGCAATCCCGAGGACCGCCCCGCCTCCGCAATCGCGTTTACGCGGCGGTTCCATAACGCGGTGGACGCCGAATTTCTCGCGCTTCGGAGATCGAAAGCGTTTCTGCTGCAACATCTCGCTGCGTCTGCCCTTCTGCTGTTGCCGATTTACACAGCCATCTTGTCGATAGCTGCCGTGCTGGTTTCGTTCAGCAGGAAACTACTGCCGGTTCCGGCCGGTCGAGTGGTGCTGGTCCCCCTGGCGGCGGCGATTCTTTTCGTTTTTTGCGACAACGTACTTCGTGCAGCGGCGGCGCTAATGGCGGTGGACGAACAAGTCCGCGTCAGGAAGTTCTTATCGTTCCGCGTCTTCTGGAAGCTGCTGAGGACGATGCCGGTTCTGGTGGCGACGCAGGCCCGGTCCCTGTTTTTCTTCGGTCCCGGTTGGGTGGCCGGCGATTGCCTGTGGCCGGTGGTTTGCGTGGTGGAGAAGCTGTCCGGGAAGGCGGCCATTCAGCGTTCGCGAGATTTGATGACCGGGTTGCGGTCCGCCGGACGAGCCCTCGCGATTCGCCATTTAGCGCTTGCCGCGTTCGCGATTGCGGAGGTGGTCAAGTCGCTCGGCTTCCTGTGGCAGAGTGGAAAGATGGAGCAGGCGAATGTGGTGGTCACCGGAACCTGGTTTCCCATATTTGCGTTGTATGCAGCGGCTCCGCTGTTTCTATACGACCGGACTGCTGCCAATGAGACTGGTCCGTTGCTGCAGTTAGACCGCACTCCGGAGGTGCGAATCACGGCGCGGGCATTTTCCGTGAGTTCGACGATCTGGCTGGCGGCCTTGGCGATCTACCTGATGTATCAGCCGATCAAGCTATGGCTGTTTGGCGGGCGGTGAGGGGGCTGGGGTCAGCCATCGCGCGCCTCTTCGGGGTCGCAGCCCGCGCGGCGTTCTGCTATCAACGTTTGAGCCTTGGAATCGTCTAACCTGGCGAGGTATTTTTATGGTTCGAGCCGTCACGATTTTGGCGGTATGCGTCACTGGGGCGGTTTACGCGCAGTCTACGGTAGGCCAGCGGTTTGAAGTGGCCTCGGTAAAGCCCAGCGGCGCCGATTCCAATTCTTCTTCCGGGATCAAGACCGGGCACGGCCATCTCGACGCGAATAATGTGACCCTCAAGCGCTGCATCATGGGCGCCTATGGCGTCGGGCCGCACCAAATTTTCGGCGGTCCGGATTGGCTGGAATCGGACCGCTTTCAGATTTTGGCGAAGGCCGATCAGCCGATCAACGAGGATGCCGTGCTGATGGCGATGCTGCAAGACCTGCTGGCGGAGAGATTCAAGCTGGCGTTCCATCGCGAGACTAGAATCATGCGGGCATTCGTCCTGGAGGTGGCCAAGAAGGGGCCAAAGTTAGAGAAAGCCGAGGCCGGCGAATCCGTAACCAACACATCAACCAACAATACCGGCGCGGTCGTGGATGCCCATAACACCGACATGGACTCGTTTGCCAAGATTCTTTCACGGAAAATGGATCTGCCGGTAGTCGATAATACGCGGCTGGAGGGCACCTACAATTTCAAACTGCGGTGGACTCCCGAAAGCGCCAGGCCAGGGGACGGCGCGGCAATGGAAGGGGCTTCAATTTTCACCGCGATTCAGGAACAACTCGGATTGCGCTTGCGTTCGCAAAAGATAACTGTCGAAGTGCTGGTGATCGACCACGCGGAAAAACCCTCAGAAAACTGAGCAACAACTGCGCGTCGCTCACTGAGCGCCGGACACGCCTAAGAGCCAGAACCAATGACAATCGCCGCCGGAGCGTTGGTCTGATCGGCGATGCCCGTGCCGGGTGTCACCTTTTGGGCAGGCGGCGAGTCCGGCTGGGCGGCGCCGATCGCGATCGATCCGGAGTACGCCACAGGCGCTCCCGTACCGTCCGTTCCCAACAGACGCAGTCCGTAATCGCCCGGTATAAATTGATTCCCGTCGCTTCGCTGGAAATACAGATAGCCGTTCGCGATATTCGCCCCGTACTGCCCGGAGATGGTGGTACCGGTTCCAGGCTCGGTCAGCGTCACTTGCTGCAGACGTATCGGCGCCGAGAGTTGGAGCATGACGATTATCCAAACGTCGCCGCCGGCAGGCGCCCATTGAAAGGCGGTATTCACACAGCCCGCGATTTTCGACGTTGTGCTGAGCATCGTTCCGGCCAGAGGTCCCGTGTTCAAGGGATACGCGGTGGCCGCGAGCGATTGCGTTCCCGTAGACGTGGCATAGCTCCAGTACGCCTTGCCAGGCGGAGCGATCGAACCCGAATTCGCTCCCGGCCACTCCGTGCCGAAGCTGTTTTGCGCCAGCAATGCGCCAGGACTGTCCGGCGGCCCGATGTTATCGTCGTATCCGACAACCACTTGTCCGTGACCGCTCTTCGGGATCGTGTCAGTCCCGCAGATGACGCCGTTGGTAAACGTGGGATGCCCGTATCCGGTCAGAACCGGCCCGGAAAACGCGACGGCCAGCCCATTTGAAAGCAGTTGTTTGATCAAAAGCAGCGCGGTTGCGGGATCCTTAGAGATATTAAGAGCCGCGAAGCTGCCCAGACGGAATCGCGTCATGCCGGGATAGCTGGGATCGAGCGGAAGGCCGCTCAGGTATTTACAATCCGGTTTATACTGAATATCCAACGCGCTGGGTGAACCATGCGCAATCAGATAGTCGAGGTATGGAGTCGCCAGCGAACCTTTCGGGCAGACTCTGTTCTCCTGGTGATGCATATAGTTGTACAGAAAGGCTGCACTGACCTGATTACCGGCTTGGGACGTGTCCCACTTAGGGGGGCCGTTCATACGGAGCGCAGCCGTGTAAGACCCGAGCCCATATCCGAACGACTGGGCTTCACAAGACCCCGGACTTCCCACATGTTCGGGTGTCCCTTGCGTCGCGACAGGCGGAGTATTGCTCAGGGTCACAACGGCCGCAAGGGCACATGGAGCGCCGGGCGCAAGAAAAGCTTGAGGAGAAGCACCTGCGGTTTGGAGTCGAATTCGGGCGCATAGAGCAACGACCCGAATCCGTTCACCAATTCTTCTGCCATCGCGTGAGCGGCGGACATAGCACCTCCCTGAGCGGATTTTAGCTGTGCGCGAGTTTGTTGTCAATCCGGTAGCCGTATTGTTTTACGGGCAAACGAGAACACATTGCTCGTCTTAATCCGCAAATAACGGTTTAATCTTCGGAATTGAGCATCTAGCGGACAGTCACGTCGAGCAGCGTCAGCCAATACTGGACGGATTGCAGCGCAAAACCTATCAGTATCAAGCCGACTCCGACGACGCCCATGCGCTTGGCCGGTATATGATCGGCTGTCCATTCGACGAAAGGAGTGCAAGAGCCCGAGATGGCCGTGACGATGCCAATTACCAATCCGGCTTCCAATCCGAATGACAGGGCCCTGGCGCGCTGGTGTCCGATGAAGGCACTGATATATCCTGCCAAGGCGTAACCCACGGTCCGATTCACCGCGGCGAGGAACTGCAGCCTGGTCATACGCGGCCGCTTCGCCGGAGCATAGTCGACGGTCGGCCGAATGCCTACCCGATAAGCGGCTATCTGTCCCACTGTGCTGAAAGCGCCAAATGCGACCCCGAATATGGGGCCGAGCAAGTAGGCAGCGCCGAGCGCGAAGCCGCATCCGCGGATAGCGCTCATGGCCGCGTCATACCACAGTCCGGGTTTGGGTCCGTGCCGCGCGGCGCGCGAAAACTCCCAAGCCAGTGTAATTCCGTGCGCCGCTCCGCTTGCCAGACCGAATACGGGCCCCAGAATAACGCCGTATCCGGCTCCGAAAAGAACGCCGTAGGTGACGCCTCTGGTCAGAGTCCGGAGGGGGCCGTGTTCCCCTCCCAGAAGATCGTAGGCCAGGTACAGCGCCCCCAGCACGTCGAGCGAACTGCCGACGATGCTAACAACCGCGAGCGTGTGTTTGTCGATAGTCAAGCCATACCTGCCCGCCGGCGTGGCGTCACGGCCCTATGCAAGGCGTCGCGCCGAAAGGGAATCCGGGCGATGGTTCCGTGCGTCATCGTCGATCGCGAGACGTCCCCATCCGCGGGTGTGGGATGCGTTTGGACTTGGGAGGGGTTGCCGCCGTTGGTTTCGGCCATCAATCACCATTTATACACGGCTTTAGCTAACAAAGCCGGTCGGGCGGTTCGGGCTTCGCGCCCGAAATGGCTACTCGCCGCGGTAGAAGCCAGAAGTGCTTGTAGTGTTGCGCGAACCGGCGATCGTCCAAAGGGTCGAATCGTCGAGTCGAGGGCATTACGGGCGGCGCTGGATTGGATCTCCTCCGGAAGGCGCCGGGGTGCAATCACTCCCGACGTAATCCGCCGCTTGCGCGCGCTTGCCCAGGGGCGGATCTTTGGGAAACGGCGAATGGAAGAAGTACGACAACGAATCGTCGAAATCCTGCCAAGAGGGAAACCCAGACTTCGATTCGTACCAGTCTTTTTCAAGAAGAGGGCCGCAGCCATCCAAACGCTGTGCCGCAGGTATCGCGTTGCCACCGCGAAGCGATGACTATCCAGGGGGGCCGCGGGCGTAAGCGCCGGCGGTTTACGCAACCGAAGCCAGATTCGCGGTTTGCCGGTCCAACTGACGGAGCAAGCGCTGAATTGCCTTCACTTCCTGCTCCTCAAAATAAGGTTCGCCGCATTGGCCGCACACCCATGCGGGAACCGCCTCCAGGGACAAATGGTAGCCCTTGCGGTCGATGTGAAACGGTGCCTGAGTTTTCCTCATCTTTCCCCGGCAGTACGTGCACTTCATAAAGGCCTCCTAATCCTGCACTCCCCATCCCATTCATCTATTTCCGGTACGTATGCCGTTATGATGGCAAGATATTCATCCCTTGGAGAACAGACCACGTGGATCGTTCGCCCACCGTCACCCAATCCCGACATCAGGCAGCTATGACCGCGGGCGTCCTCGGGATAATCCTCAACTATTTCTCCCCGCAGAACAACTCGGCGCACCTCCTGCACACTAATCATTCTATCCGAACGAGACATTTGCCTGACAGCATGCGGGAGGAAAAGCAGCTTTTTCCAAGCGGCGGCGTGGACCAAGGACGCGATCTCGCTCATACACAGGAGCGGCCACCTGCATCAGATCGATTGACGCGGTCCGCAGAATTCGATTGTACTCGAAAAAGGTCGTGCTCCATCTCCTATCGCCGCGCGATGTCCCAAACGATTAGCCGGAAGGCGCAGGTTCCACCGACCGGATGCTCCGGCCCGCTCCAGCCTTTTCGGTTTCTTGGTTGCTGGTAGCACCTGAGATGGTGTATTATACACGTAGGGTGTTGTTGGCATATGCAGCACTCTGGTGGAGCCAGAGGGAATCGAACCCTCGCCGGTGCAACTGGGAAGGAGCGCGGCGCACCAAGCTGGCCCCAGTTTAAGCAGAAGTACGGGTAGGGCCGTCTGCTAACGGCCCTACATCACCTCCCGCCTGTTTACATTTCGCCAGTTCGAGTGCGATCCAACGCTCTTTGTAGTCCTCCGGCCATCCCATTTTCGAAGCGAAATGTCGCGCCGCGTCGGCCCTACTCGGCCATTCGCGCATATCGGTCGGAGCCTTATTTCGCGCGAGCATCCAGGTAGCCCAAGCGCCGGATTTTTCAGCCAGAATAATCTGGGTCTTGGTATCTATTTGTCCCTGTTGGCGCATCTGATATCCCGGCGGCAACAGGTCCACCCTCCACTCGCGGAGGAGGAATCTGCCCCGATCTACCCGTACAAACAGCTCGGGCTTCCGACTCAAAGCTGTCCTTACTGTTTCCGCCGGGGTGTCCCCGGATATCGGCCAATCCAGCGCCTGGAGCATTTGCGCGATCTCGGGAGCCGTCATTGGTCGTTGCACAGTTGCTAGCACCTGTTGCGCGCCCATCCAGATCGGCTGGTCGATTCGCTCGGACTGTGATGTCGGATGCATCGCTACTGCTGATCGCGCAGGAGAACCCTGTAATGACGTGTCGGGGCTCGTATTGGGATCCTCCTTGTAACCCGCGGCATCTTGCTCTACGGCTCCGATTCGCTCCAGGATTGTTTCGATTCCGGAGATGGATGCCTTAAGTTCAACGCGCCGCGCCATTAGATTCTGCATATTGGCAAGTTCCAGCTCAACGATGCGTAGGTCCTGCTTAACGAGGTCAAGGGTGGCCCTTAACGAGTTGAGGCTTTCTGCTCTGTCCACGTGTTAAAGGTACCACGGAATCTGCCACCCAGTCAACTGCATGAGTGAATATGCATGAATGATATTCTGCCGGCCCACGAGGCGGTGGATTTCATTTCGGGCTCCAGACCAGCGCTATCGATCAATAGCTGCAAAGGCCAGTCGGGCGGCCCCGCCACAGCCAGGGTATGATAAATAAGAAGGCCTCCCCGCCCTATGCCCCTGAAAACCGATCCGGACCTGGGAATCAATAGCTGGCTCGAAGACGAGTTGTATCAACAATATCTGAACGACCGCACCGCAGTGGATGAAAGCTGGAAGCACGTCTTCGAGAACGCGCCCAATGGGCACGCGGAAGTCCCCGCGTCTCCGCGTCTCCGCGTCTCCGCGTCTCCCGCGCCCGCCCCCGAAAACCTCCAACCCCTGCGCGGCATCGCGGCCAAGATCGCCGAGAACATGAACGCCAGCGTGACCATTCCACTGGCCACTTCGCAGCGCGTTATCCCCGTCAAAGTGATGGACGAGAACCGCCGCATCATCAATCAGCACCGCACGCTGGTCGGCAAGAGCAAAGTCTCCTACACGCACCTAATCGGCTGGGCCATCCTCAAAGCCCTGGAAGATTTTCCCGGCCTGAACCACGCTTACGGCGAATCGAACGGCCAGCCCGCTCGCATCGTGCATCCGCAAATCAACCTGGGCATCGCGGTAGACGTGGCCGGCAAGGACGGCGGCCGCAACCTGCTGGTGCCGAACATCAAGAACGCCGGCGCGCTGGATTTTGCGCAATACGTCGCCACCTTCGACGGCTTGGTAGACCGCGCGCGCAAAGGCAAGTTGGCGCCCGCGGATTTCCAGGACACCACCATTTCGCTGACCAATCCGGGCACGGTCGGCACCATGACCTCCAGCCCTCGCCTGATGATCGGCCAAGGCGCCATCGTCGCCGCCGGCGCCATCGACTATCCGGCCGAATATCAGGGCGCTGCGCCCGAAACGCGGTCGATGCTGGGACTCGGCAAGGTCATGTCGATTTCGTGCACTTACGATCACCGCATCATACAGGGCGCGGAATCCGGCATGTTCCTGGGCAAGGTGCAGGCGCTGCTGGATGGTGCGGACGGCTTCTACGAAGAGATCTTCGCGCACCTGAAGATGCCCCATCAGCCGGTGCTCTGGGAACTCGACCGGCACGTGATGCTGCCGGGGGCCAGCGGCCGCACCGCCGAGATCGCCAAGGAAGCCGGCGTGCTCCAACTCATCAACGCCTATCGCGTGCGCGGCCATCTGATCGCCGATCTCGATCCGCTGGGCGGTGAGCCTACCAACCATCCGGAGTTGGATCCCGTCACCTACGGCCTCACCATCTGGGACCTGGACCGCGAATTTCTCACCGGCAGCCTCAGCGAAGCCATCGGCGAGCATGGCCCAAAGCCCGTCGCCACATTGCGCGAAATCTTGGAGACGCTGCGCCAGACGTACTGCGGCAAAATCGGCTGCGAGTACATGAACATCCAGCATCCCGAGCAGAAGCGCTGGCTGCAGCACCGCATGGAACCGCAGGCCAACAACTGGCCGCTCGACCGCGACACGCGCGTGCGCATCCTGCAGGGCTTGCTGAAGGCCGAGGAGTTCGAGCATTTCCTGCATGCCCGTTTCGTGGGCCAGAAGCGTTTCGCTTTGGAAGGCGCCGAAACCGCCATCCCCATCCTCGACGAACTCCTGGAACGCGCTGCCGCAGGCAATGTGCATGAAGTGGTCATGGGCATGGCGCACCGCGGACGGCTGACCGTGCTCACCACGGTGGTCGGCAAGCCCGTCGCAGAGATCTTCGCGCAGTTCGAAGGCGAGATCGACGAGGCCAGCACGCAAGGTTCCGGCGACGTGAAGTATCATCTGGGCGCGCGCGGTGTCTATCGCTCCGTTGCCGGCCGCGAGGTGCTGGTTTCCGTGTCGCCCAATCCCAGCCACCTGGAGGCCGTCGATCCGGTGGTGGAGGGCATTGTGCGCCCCAAGCAGGACCGCCTCGGCGATACGCACCGCGAGCGCGTGATTCCGCTGCTGATCCACGGCGACGCGGCGTTTGCGGGACAGGGGGTAGTTGCCGAGACGCTCAACCTTTCGCAACTCGATGGCTACTGCACGGGCGGCACTGTGCACCTGATTATCAACAATCAGATCGGCTTCACCACGCTTCCCGACGAAGCCCGCTCCACGCCTTATTCCACCGACGTGGCGCGCGGCGTGCAAGCGCCCATCTTCCACGTGAACGGCGACGATCCCGAGGCCGCCATCCGCGTCGCGCAGATCGCCTTCGATTACCGCCAGCAATTCAAGAAGGACGTGGTGATCGACATGTTCTGTTATCGCCGCCATGGCCATAACGAAGCGGACGATCCCAGCTACACGCAGCCCATCCTGTACCGGAAGATCAAAGAGCACCCCTCGGTGAGCAAGCTCTACGGCGAGCGGCTGGTGCGCGAAGGCGTGCTGACAGCCGAAGAAGCCGCGGATATGCGCAAGGGTTTCGCGCAGAGTCTGTCCACCGCGTACGATGCGGCCGAAAAAACCAGCGAGCGTTTTGAAGGACAGGAGTTGGCCGCGGTTCCGAGCGACGAAATCGCCAGCTTCTGCCCGCGTACGGCGGTGAATAAAGCGACCATCGATCGCGTGATCCGCGCGCTCACGCACTTTCCAGAAAACTTCCACCTGCATCCCAAGCTACGCGGCTTCATTGAGCGCCGCCGCGAAGCGATCGATAAAGGCGGACCCATCGACTGGGCGTTCGGCGAAGCGTTGGCATTCGGCACGCTGGCGCTCGAAGGCACGCCCGTGCGGCTTAGCGGCCAGGATTCCGGACGCGGCACGTTCAGCCAGCGGCACTTGGTTTTCTGGGACTCCGAAACCGCGCACAAGTATACGCCGCTGCAGCATGTCTCGCCGGATCAGTCGCGCTTCGAAGTCTTCGACAGTTCGCTGAGCGAGTACGCCGTGCTGGGCTTCGAGTTCGGCTACAGCGTGGCCGATCCGCTGACGCTGGTGCTGTGGGAAGCCCAGTTCGGCGATTTCGCCAACGGCGCGCAAATCCTGATCGACCAGTTCATTTCCAGCGCGGAATCCAAATGGGGGCAGCCCAGCGGACTGGTGCTGCTGCTGCCGCACGGTTTCGAAGGGCAAGGGCCGGAGCACTCCAGCGCGCGCATCGAACGGTTCCTGGTGCTGTGCGCCGGCAACAATATGCAGGCCGCCAATTGCACTACGCCGGCGCAATATTTCCACTTGCTGCGCCGCCAGATGTACGGCGGGGCCGACCGGCGCGGCATGCGCAAACCGCTCGTCATTTTCACGCCGAAGAGCTTGTTGCGGCATCCCAAAGCGGTTTCCACGGTGGGCGAACTGACCAGCGGCGGCTTCCGCGAGGTGCTGCCGGATACCGGCGCCGTCGATCCCGAACAAATCACGCGCGTGGTGTTTTGTTCCGGCAAGATCTACTACGACTTGCTGGCTGCACGCGAGGCGCGCCGGGCGAATCACGTGGCGCTGGTGCGCATCGAGCAGTTGTATCCGTTCGCCGAAAGCGACGCCAATGACGCGCTGCTGCGCTACCCGCTGACCGCGGAAGTGGTGTGGGCGCAGGAAGAGCCGCGCAATATGGGACCGTGGCGCTTTATGCAGGAGCAGTTGCAGCCGCTGCTTGCGCTCACGGGCCGCGAGTTACGCTATGTGGGCCGTGCGGAAAGCGCCAGCCCGGCGACCGGGTCGGGGCGGCGGCATCAGGAGGAGCAGGCGGCCATCGCGGAGGAAGCCATGTCGGAAAGGCCGCTGATCGAATCGCGGCGTGTGCGGCTGATTTCGCGGCGGTGATTCCACCAAGCGTGGGGTTACTTAACCGCGGTCGATCAAGAGAAAATGGACATGGCACGGACAGCAACGTTAACGATGCTTCTGGTGATGGCGGCTTCTGCGGCGATTCCTGCCGATGTCGGGACGACACAAAGCAACGTGCCGTTGACCTCCGATGAAGTCGCGGTGTACCGCGCATTCCTCGAGTCGTACGCTAAAGGCAGTCCAGGGAGTGTCAATCTCGGAAACAGAACGACTCCCCTCGAACTCTCTGAGAGCGACACGAAGAACTGTCTGAGGGGCATTCGTTTGAAAGGCCAGTCGGGACGGGCTAGGACAGTCCACACACTCGATTCGTCCATTATCGCCGGCACGAAGACCGTGCTTGTGGATGCGGAGCACCAACGCGCTGTCGTTGAAGCTAACGACCCCGGCAACACGATTCGGAAAGGCAAGACTGTCACCGACGCCGTCGGCGCGGCCTTCGCCTTGGGGCTGCTGATTGTGTCGGAAATAACTTTCGACGCAAACCACCGGTGTGCTGTAATGGCTTTTGGCTTCGTCTGCGGCGCACTCTGCGGACATGGCGCCGTGCTGGTTTTTCAAGAAGGTTGGCGGTGAGTGGCAACCCGACGACCGCCGCTGCAGTCGGTGGATCTCCTAAACAGGCAGAGCCCCTCACGCAAGCCACAGCGCATTCTTGGAATCCACGCGATGACTGTTAGCCTATGCCGATAGTCGGCGGATCGCGCGTGCCCGCCTATAACAGCAGGCTGCTCAAGATTCGGCCCGACCGCCGCCCGCGATGCCCAACCGGCGGCCTAGTACGCACCGCCTCAACCGCCCCCACCGACCCTTCCCGCTAACCAAATCCGAATCGCCCTTACCCTACCCAACCATAGTGGAGGAAGGCGGCGAGCGTCCCCGACGTGTGCCGATTTTGCCTGTTGACAGCGCTGTACACTCATGTTACCATTTAGGTAATGTATTAGCTTAACTGTGAATTACCCACCGGGGAACACATGGACATTTATGTGGACGACAACAGCTTGCGCAAGGCCATCGAAGAAGAGGGCCTCTGCAAACGGCGCTACGGTGCGGACATGGCGAAGAAGCTGAAGCTGAGGGTGACGGCACTGCGGGCCGCAGAATCCCTAGCGGACTTTTGGCCCCCGAAATCAGGGCCCGAACGATGTCACGAGCTAAAGGGCGAGCGCGCGGGCACTTTTTCCGTCGACTTGAAGCAGCCATATCGGCTGCTGTTTAAGGCGAGCGGGTCTACGTCGTTGGAAGATTCCGATGAGCAACAGCGGTGGAAATCCATCACGGCTATTAACATATTGGCAATCGAGGACACCCATGGATAGCGTCTACGGAAACAGCCTTAAACCGAACGCCGTTCCGCATCCCGGCGAAACGGTTCTGGAGTACCTGGACTTCTACGGGTGGTCGCAAAGAGACCTTGCCCGCCGCACTGGTCTCACGCCGAAGACCATCAGTGAGATCTGCAACGCGAAGGCGCCGATTACGCCGCCGACTGCGCTCGCCCTGGAGAAGGCCTTTCAGCGGCCTGCGCACTTGTGGCTGAACCTGCAACTTCATTTCGACGAGGCTGAGGCGCGGCGTCGCGAACTCGTCAAATCGCCGCAGTGGGACGAGTGGGCCCGAAGCTTCCCCCTTAAGGAGATGAAGCGGATGAGATTCTCCCTGCCGCCCGGGCGTTCCGATGCCGACGCTCTCCTAAACTTTTTTGGCGTGTCCTCGCCCGAGAGCTGGAAATCCGTATGGAGCGCCTCTGCAGTGGCATATAGACAGACCCGCACCGCGCATTCGAGCGAGGCGTCCATCGCGGCCTGGGTTCGCGAAGTTGAGATCGTTGCAAGAGGGTTGGACCTTGCGGAATTCGACGAGAGCCGCCTGGTTTCGTCAATTGAGGAGCTTAGGCGCCTCACCCGAAAACGCGCAGACGAGATTATGGACCCGATCCAGAAGATCTGTGCGGAAGCTGGCGTTGCGGTGGTTTGGGTGCCGGCGTTAATGAGTAGCGGCATTAGTGGGTGCGCACGTTGGCTGACTGGGAAAAGGGCGCTTGTGGGCTTGACGCTTCGGTACAAAACTGACGACCAACTTTGGTTCACCTTCTTCCACGAGATCGGGCACATTCTTCTTCATAGAGGCAAGCGCTCTTTCGTAGTCGACAACGCGGAGGAGGATCTGTCCGATCAGGCCATTGACCCTGAGATGCGGCGGTACGAAGAGGAGGCCAGTCGTTTTTCGGCTGACACACTGATTCCGCCTGGCGCCCTGGCCGACTTCCTGAGAAAAGGATCTTTCACGAACGAGGCGATTCACGATTTCGCCGAAAGCGTCGGCGTCGGGCCGGGGATAGTCGTGGGCAGGCTGCAATTCGATGGCTTCCTGGCTCGCCACCAAGGCAACGCACTGAAGCAGAGAATCAATGAGAATTTCGTCGAAAAGAAGTGAGCGATACGGTTGGAAAAATATTCATAACCCGAAGCGGCTACGATACCCAACTCGGAAAACACGTAAAGGATCCGTACCTGGGGCCGTGTCCGACCCTTGGTGCCTGTCGGCCCGACATACGACGCCATTCGGCTCCGCATGCGTGAGGACGGCCAACTCACGGGGAACATTATTGTGGACGCCGCAGGCAAACAGCACGAACTCGACTGTCACACGTCCTTCGACAGCCGCACCAAGAACTACGTCATCGGCAAGAATCTTATCGTGTTGGCGACCCCGGATGAGATTGCCGCAGGAAGGAGGCAGACGTTAGATGCGCTCCGCGACATCCTTCAGAGGGACGGGCAGCGGCCCGTCGACGTTGTGGGACACTGGGGCACACGGCTGACTGAAAAGCAGGTCGTTCAATTGCGGGAGTGGCTGGCCGGGCTGAAGGCGGCCTCAAACTAGGCGGCGGGAACGATGCCTTCGGCCCTGGCGTTTATTAAGGAGAGCCATATGAAATCCAAGAAGGTTGGCGGTGGAAAGGCGTATGCTCATCGCCAGCAGCCCCTATTTCCTTCGGGCGACGAACCTCGGGACGCGCCAGCGGATCTTTCGCAGGACTGCCAGGTGGTCGCGGTCGGCAAGCGCAGGGACGGTGCAATGCGCTATGGTGTCTTCGGCACAAGGCCGACGCGACGGCGAAATATAGTGGACCGGCGAAGCTCTGCCGCGCCTCGCATATCCCGCCAATTAGCTCGTCCGATACACTGGCACTGAGAATCGAGGAGCACGCAGGTGGGATCGCCCTCTGGGGCGCTGTCCCACCGGTCTACGATACAACAAGGCTACCAGTGGATCGGGGCATCCACGTTCACGCGCGCGCCAGACACGGTGCGGAGAAAAAAATTGACCGCACCTTTTTCGCGCTGTGCGAATTTTCGGCTCCCGGCTTCCCGAGGCGGGCGTCTCCGTCTCAGAGCTCGATGCCATTTATTACATGGCAACTTCGATATTCGGATACGAGATGAGGCACATCACGTGTCCGTATTGCGGCGAAGCGCACCTGGACCGCGACTGGTTCAGCGTCCATCCCATCGCCGGCATCTCTGCAGGCACTTTCCGGACAGCGAGATCGGTATTGGTAATCCGATTTGCGGCGTCCGCGATGCCTGTGGCGCTAAGACGCTCCACCCGAGGCCGTCGAAGAAAGAAGTACACATTCGACAGGAAGAGTTCCCGGGATGGATTCAGATCTGGGGCTCGAATCCAGCCTTCATTTGGACCAGCGAGGCCGCCGAGGAGGAAGGCATTCATGTACACGCATTCAGCGGGGATAGGGACGAACCCGAGTTGGATGAAACATACTCTGTGGTCGCCATTGACGGAGTAAACCTTGACCCCGCGATGGTGCGTATCCTGATGGCGCAGATGATCCTGCCGTCTCTCAAGAACCGCGTACTGTCAATCACTTGCCCAGCTTGCCTCGGTGTCCAATTCAGCGTTGGGGAATTCGCATTCACCCCCTCTGCTACAGAGACCTGCGCGCAATGCGGCAACCAATTTACGGCGCCGGGCCGGTTGCGCAAGATCGTCGCCAATCCGCTTCCAGCCCTGCTAGCCCGGGTTGCTGAAACGGCTCCAAGGCAACCCCAAAAGCACGATCTCGGCTTAATGCGTGAGACACTTTGACCACGTCCGTACTGGCCGCGCCGGACGGGGCCGGTCTACAGCCATCACCCCACAACCGGCCCCATTCGTAATGCGCGGTTGGCAGGTTCGGCTATCTTCGGTTCACCAGGCAAACGACCTCCTTAGTGCGAAACATGCCCGTTGGCGCCGAACGAATTGCGGAGGCCCCAATTCGAAAGTATCGCCGCTGAGATCCGCTCGAAGCATTGACGCGATCCGGCATCGGCTTACGCGTACAATAGTAACGCAGAGCGCCCTTGAACATGATCCTGTCGGTAGTGTTCCGTTAGCAAAAGGAACACTACCAATCCTGTCCCCCGCGTCGCTCAAGGCCGTGGACGACGCCGGCCATTACGACCGCGCGCTTCTGCCGGATCGCGAATGACCCCGGCGACCGCGGTCGTCCTGGACGCTTGCGTACTCGTCAACTTTTCTTTGCGCGATACCCTACTGCGTATGGCGGAGCCCCCCAAACTCTACGGGCCGCGCTGATCGGAGGAACTATGGCTAAGACCCTATGCACCTTGGAGCCGAGGCTGGAATGGTCTACTTCGCTCACATCGTACTTTGAGCGTCATCTCCGTGCACATTTCGTGCGGATGCGTGGGTTACGGGCCACGAGCGCTAATCCCAAGAATGACCAATGACCCAAAGGCCGGAATGTTCTGGCCGCGGCCGTGCAGTGTTCGGCCCCCCGATGCTTTCCTGATCGCCCTGTACCGCCAGGAAAGCGCGATTGTCAGAGCGAAGCTAACAGAGCAGGCCGCGGACCGGCGCCGTAGCCTGATAGGTTAGTTCGACATCACTTCGCCGGCGTTAGGGTTTGCAGGCGGTCCTTGCTAATCTTCAGCACAATCCCGGCGTTGCGGTCGGCAACTTCGCTCACCTTGTATTCCGCCGCCGTGCCAATAACCTGTGCAATCTCGGAGGGAGTCAGCTTGTAATCGTTCTCAAGCCATTGCGCCATGTTGGCAGTGGCTGCGCGGAAGGCGTCGTCGAGAGAGCCGGCCAGCCCCATGGCCATGATGTGGGTAGCGGACTCCACCCGCGGACTCATGATGGACTTGTGCGAAAGCAGGTCCACGGTGAACTCCACATCCATGGAGGTTTCCAGCGCGTTGCCGTTGAGTTCGCCGTCGCCTTGCGCCGCATGACCGTCGCCCACGTAGAGCAGAGCGCCGGGCACACTCACTGGAAGATAAACGGTCGCACCTTCCACGATTTCATTGAAGTCCATGTTGCCGCCCCAACGGCCGGAATCGCCGGTACCCGGAGGAGCTTGGGCGGAACCGGGCGCGGCCGCCACGCATCCCAACATGGGCCGCAAAGGCACCGTATAGCGCGCCAGATGGTCGCCGGGTTTCTCGGTAGTGGCTACGCCGCGCTGCGGATCGAGATGCCAGCGCACGTTCTTGAAGCTGTCCTTCATCTTCACTGCCAGGTCGCTATCCAGGCCTCGGCCGACGATGCCGTCGTCGCTGATAGCCCAATCGCGATTCAGGCGCAGCCGCGTCAAATGCACCACCAGAGTATCTCCAGGCGCGGCGGTTTCAATGTAGAAAGGTCCGGTTTCTGGATTGCCGCCGAGCACCCGCGCAACACCTTTTTCGTCGGTGCCGCCGGCGTCCACGGTTGTAGTGTGAATCGTGTCCCCGGGGAAAACGGTGAGCACGGGCTTGTTCGCAGCCGAGAACTGGCGATGAAATATGGATGGCGTGAAGTCGAAGCGCTGCGGCGCGCCCGAGCGGCGCTGCGGAACCAGCGTGGCGGTGAACTGGTGCGTGCTGGGATGCTCTTTATCGTCGCCATCGACAAAGACGATGGTCCCGGACATGGCGCCGGATTGAAGAGTGGCGGTGAGCTCCTCAGAGCCGCCGTGCTCGTCTTTGGCCAGAAAGTGCAAGGCTTCGCCGGTGAGAGTTCCCTCCAGTTTGTCGCCGTCAAAGTTGCCGGTGAGCTTGTCTCCCTGCTGGCTGAGCTCCATCGAAAAATCGATGGGCGTGCCGTAGAAGTCGGCAACGGCGAACCATCGTCCGGCCACGGAGGAAGTTTGGGCCGGCAGAAGCGCAGGGATCAAGAGCAGCAGCGATAGATTCTTGGTCATGGTGACTCATTTTAGACGAGCACACATGCCGAAAGGTAGGTACTGCGGGCGATTCCGTGACGCCGAAGCGTTATTTATGATGACCGCCGTCCGCCGCGGCGGGCGCATTCACCGGCGCGCCATCGGACGGATGCGTCGCGCGGCTAAGCGGGATGGTCTGCACCGTACGCATCGCGCCATCCGCATCCGGGGCCATCACCTGAATCGAGGCGGTCACCTGCGCCTCGCGGAACGACAACAGCGGCTTCCGCACCGTTGCCACTCCGACCAGCAGGGCTTCTCCATCGGCTGCCGGAACTGCCATTCCGCCCGAGGCGAACGACGCCGCCATCGGAGTGTCCACGCGGGCCCCGCGTACGGCTTCGGTCACAGCCATCGCGACGCACGGTTGCGCGCCCGTGCCCGTACCCAGCGGCTGCAGCCTCACGGTCTTCTCCGCCGCCACGCCGCCAGTCTTCACGTTGATGAATTCCAGCGTCACATCCACAACACCCGTGCCGATATTGGCGGCGCACAGGACCAGATTCTGCCCCGGCTCCGCGCTGGCCGGTAAACTCGCCAGTCGAAAAGCGACCGGATTCAGACCCGCCCACGCACTTGCCGCCGTCGCCAGGGCGAAACATGTCAACCACAGCCGGAACTTCATACGGGATTTCATGACTGCGCTCCTTCCTGCGCGTGAGACGCGATACAACCCGGACCGGTTACCAACAGATCACAGGCTAAAGCCCGCCCCCTGCTATGCTGGAAACGCAAGAATCCAAATCATCCTAAATCGAGGTAACCGCCGTGCGCGTAGTGGCCGGAGTGGATCTTGGCGGAACCGCCGTCAACTATACATTAGTGACCCCGCAGGAGCAGTTCTTAATCGAAGGTCTGTGCGAGCATCCCGCCCGGTCCAAGGAGGGCCCCGAAGTCTGCCTGCAGCAGATCGTGGACGGTCTGAAGCGCGCCGTCGAGCAGGTGGGCCTGTGCGATGCCGAGGTCGTTGTCGCCGGTCTCGACACGCCGGGGCCGGCCAGTGCTGCAGGCGTCCTCAGCGCCGAAGGCTCCACGAACTTCGTGCATCGCGACTGGGGCGGGTTCGATATCCGCGGCAATCTGGCCGCGCGGCTGGGCGTACCGGTGACTTATTTAAACGACGGAAACGCAGGCGCCCTCTGGGGCCATTTCAACATCTTCGGCACCAACCGGGACGCCACATCCGTCACGGTGGTCATCGGCACCGGTTTGGGCGGCGGCGTCATTATCGATGGCCGCGACGTCAAAGGCCGCAAGGGATTCGGCGGCGAGTTGGGACACGTGCTGCTGCCGTATCAGAATATCCGCGGCATCGCCGGCCTGGTCCCGGAATGCAACTGCGGACGCATCGGCGATCTGGAATCGGTGTGCTCTCTCACGGCCATCGAGAAATCCTTTCTGCCGTATTTTCTGCTCCGCTATCCGGATCATGATCTGGGGCTGCTCAGTCTGAATAAGGCCGCCAAACTGGTGCGCGGCCTGGCCGAGAAAGGCGATCCCATGTGCCGGGAGATCTTCCGTGTGCAGGCGCATGCGCTCGGAATATTTTTCGACGAAATGATCAACACGTTCGATCCAGATGCGCTGGTGGTGGGCGGAGGCGCCATCGAGACCAGTGAAGAATTTCAGCGCTGGTTCGTCGGCGAGATTCACGCGGGCATGCCGCCGCAGCGCGAGGAACAGGTGGATATCCCGATCTACATCATGCCCAACGGCGATACCGCGGGCGCGCGCGGCGCGGCCATCGAAGCGCTGCAATACGCGCGGCAAAACGGGCTGTTATAAGTTGACATTCGGCTCACAACCCCCCGTGGAATCGTCCGAATCCGCGGGCAAGCAGTAGCGACATGCTCAAAATGCCCGCCCCGAGGACCAGCACGTGCCGGGTGTCGCGCAGATTGAAGCTTCCGACACGGCAGACCAGCAGGTAACCGATGGCGAGGTTGAAGAAGCCCCACAGGACATTGACCGTCGAGGAGGACAATCCTTCCCCGGGTGGCGATGCGAAGGGGCTCTGGAAGGCATGCCCGGAGATTCCATTGCCGAGATGCGGCAGAACGTTCGCCAGGAATGCGCCCCCCAAGAAATACGCCACATAGTGGTACCAACGCATGGTCGCCCTTTCTGCCTGCGAAGCCGATTCTAGCAGATCCCGGTTTGGATCTCTCGTATGGATGAAGTTATTCTGAAACGGATGCCGGAAACCGCCGCACAGCTTGACGCCATGTTCCCGAAGCTGGACGATGCGCAAATCGCACGCGTGTCGCCATTCGGCAGCCAGCGGCGCGCTGAACCAGGTGACGTTCTCTTTGATCGGGGAGATACGGACCACGGTGTTCTTGTGGTGCTCGCCGGCCGCATCGAAGTCGATAGCGTCGCCAACGGGAACGAGTCCATACTCCGCGTCCTGGCGCACGGGGAGTTCACTGGCGAAGTCACGCATCTCTCCGGCCGGCCCAGTCTGGTGCGCTGCCGCGCCCAGGAATCCAGCGCGCTGCTCGAAATCGACCGGCCCAATCTACGGCGGATCATGCAGACCGACGCCGCGCTCGGGGAGACATTCCTGCGCGCGTTCCTGCTGCGGCGTGTGTATTTGATCGCGCATTCCGTTGGCGAGGCGGTGCTAGTTGGATCCAGCCACTCGGGCGATACGTTGCGCCTGCGGGAGTTCCTCACGCGCAACGGTTATCCGCACACCTACATCGATGTGGAAAACGACCCGGATGTGCAGGCTGTGCTCGACCAATTCGAAATCCGCGTAACGGATGTCCCGGTGCTGATCTGCGGCGGGCACTTGGTGCTTCGAAATCCCAGCAACGCCGAAGCGGCTGCCCGCTTCGGTTTGAATGCGGGGATCGACGAAGGCGATGTTTACGACCTCATTGTAGTCGGCGCGGGGCCCAGCGGACTGGCGGCCGCGGTTTACGGTGCGTCGGAGGGATTGAAGGTGCTGGTCCTCGAGAGCACCGCCCCCGGAGGACAAGCCGGCGCGAGTTCCCGCATCGAAAACTATCTGGGATTCCCAACCGGTATTTCGGGGCAGGAGTTGGCTGGCCGCGCATTTGTCCAGGCGGAAAAATTCGGCGCGCAAATTGCAATCGCGCGATCCGCCCGTGGGCTCGAATGCGTCCGTCGGCCCTACACAGTCGGGCTGGACGATGGAGGATCGGTGCGGGGCCGCAGCATTATCGTTGCGGCCGGGGCCAAATATCGAAAGCTGGATTTGCCTAACATCGCTCAGTTCGAAGGCGCTGGGATCTACTATGCCGCTACGGTAGTCGAGGCCCAACTCTGCGGGAATGTCGAGGTTGCCGTCGTCGGCGGAGGGAACTCCGCCGGGCAAGCGGCCCTGTTCCTTTCGGGATTGGCCAAGCATGTCTATATTCTTGTGCGAGGGTCGGGGCTGTCCGACACCATGTCGCGATACTTGATCGCGCGGATTGAAGCGCGCCGGGAGATCACATTCAAGCCGTGGACCGAGATTGAGGCACTCGACGGCGGCACGCACCTGGAGCGTGTTCGCTGGCGGGATACAAAGACAGAAATAACCGAGACGCATGAAATTCAGCACGTTTTCCTGATGACCGGCGCCAGCCCCAACACGGAGTGGCTTGCGGGATGCCTGGCGCTGGACGAAAAGCATTTCATTAAGACCGGTGCCGATCTGGGACCCGACTGGCCGGCGAGCCGGCCGCCTTATCTACTTGAGACAAGCGTGCCCGGCGTCTTCGCGGTTGGAGATATCCGGGCCGGCAGCGTCAAGCGGGTCGCTTCGGCCGTGGGCGAAGGATCGATGGCCGTTCAGTTTGTCCATAAAATCCTGGTGGGTTCCTGAGACGGTACCTGCCCCGCAAGCGCGCCTTGCGATATGCGAACCTGAACTGGATATGAGCACACTCCAAAACCGCCAATTCAAGTTGACCTCCCGCCCCGTTGGCATGGTCAAACGCAGCGATTTCGAATTCGCCGCCGCACCCGCCGCCGAGCCCGGTCCCGGCGAAGCACTGGTGAGGGTGTTATACCTGTCGCTCGATCCGGCAATGCGCGGCTGGATGAATGAAGGCAGGTCTTACGTTCCGCCGGTTGGCCTGGGTGAAGTGATGCGCGCCGGCGGTGTGGGCCGCGTGGTCGCTTCCAACGACCCGAGCCTCGCGGTGGGCGATATGGTGGTCGGCGGTACTGGAGTGCAAGACTACGCGGTGCTCAAAGCGAAGGAACTGACTAAGGTCGATCCGCGCGTTGCGCCGCTCCCGCGCTATTTGGGCGCGCTCGGCATGCCTGGACTCACCGCCTATTTCGGCCTGCTCGATATCGGCCAGCCGAAAGAAGGCGAGACGGTGGTGGTCTCGGCCGCCGCGGGCGCCGTGGGCGCGGTCGCCGGGCAGATTGCGAAGATCAAAGGTTGCCGCGTCGTCGGCATCGCGGGCGGTCCGGATAAGTGCCAATACGTGGTCGAAGATCTCGGCTTCGACGCGGCGGTCGATTACAAGAATGAAGATGTGCGCGCGGGGCTGGCGCGGCACTGTCCCAAGGGCATCGACATCTATTTCGATAACGTGGGCGGCGAGATCCTGGATATCGCGCTGTCCAAGCTGTCGCGGCGCGCGCGCGTAATCATTTGCGGCGCGATTTCGCAGTACAACAACCCTGAGTCGATTCAAGGCCCCCGCAACTATCTGTCGCTGCTGATCAATCATGCGCGAATGGAGGGCTTTGTGGTCTTCTATTACGCCGCACGCTACCCGGAAGGCATGCAGGCGCTTGCCGGCTGGATGTCGGCAGGTAAGCTGAAGGCGCGTGAACACATTGTCGAAGGTTTGGAAACTTTCCCGGAGACTCTGCAAATGCTGTACCGGGGCGAAAATTTCTGCAAGCTGGTACTTAAAGTGGCGGACCAATAGGTGCACTAGACATGACGATTCGACGGCTTTCGGCAATGCTGCTATGGTTCAGCGCTTATAGCGCGGCACAGAATCCGCCGCCGAGCTTGACTACGATTTACAATTTCACGGGCGGTAGCGACGGGTCGGGGCCGACGCCTCTGACGGTCGGGGAGGGGGGCGTGCTCTACGGCGCAACCGCTAGTGGCGGCGGGTATGGCTACGGCACGATATATTCGCTCACTCCGCCCGCGTTACCCGGCGGTTCCTGGACCCATAGCGTGCTATACAGCTTCCAAGGCGGCAGCGACGGCGAAGAGCCCGGGACGCGTCTGACGATCGGCAGTGGCGGCGTGCTCTACGGCACAACGGGAAACTGCTACTCCGCCTGCGTCGCGGTAGTATACTCGTTGACGCCTCCGTCGTCGCCGGGGGCGCAGTGGACCTTCGCGGTCCTCGCGAGTTTTGGGACAGAAGCCGCGAGCAGCGTCTCGATCAGCCCCGGGGGCGTGCTTTACGGCACAGCTCCTTGTTCGGATTTGTGCGGAACGGTGTTTGCGCTCCTGCCCCCTGCGTCTCCCGGCGGATCCTGGACCGAGCGGACCGTCAAGAACGTCGGGACCGGGTCCGTACCAGCCGTAGGGTTGGCGATTGGGGCTGGCCTCGCGCTCTACGGCATCAACACCGGCTTCATAACGATTCCCGCTGAAGTGTTCGAATTGGCCCCGCCGGCAACTCCAGGCGGCGCCTGGACGGAAACGGTGCTCTACCAGTTTGTTGGAATCGTTTATGGCGCAACGGATTTGGCGATCGGCGGCGGCGGGGTGCTTTACGGAACCGTGTCCAGTAATGGAGGTGCGGTCTACTCGCTGACGCCGCCGGCGTCTACAGGGGGCGCTTGGACCCAGGCGACGCTGATCGAATTCCCGACGAACGGGATACTGCTCAACGGGGTAGTTCCAGGGCCGGTGACGGTGGGCGAAAATGGCACGGTCTACGGCACGACCCAATCCGGCGGAGATTGGGAGGCCGGCACCGCCTACGCTCTGAAACCGCCCGCTTCTCCCGGCGGCGCCTGGACGGAGATCGGCCTGCACACGTTTACGGGCAGCGATGGGAAGTCTCCGACGGGTCTGGCGATCGGCGCCGGTGGAGTTCTTTACGGCACCGCAGTGACGGGCGGGGCATACAGGGGATCCCCTTGCGCTGGCGGATGCGGTACGGTGTTCGCGTTGGCGGAATGAGGGGCGGCTTGCAGACTGGTCCGCAAGAGCGACCGATGTCACACGGAACGGGGATGAGCGCGCGCCATTAACGCGGGGCGGCGCGAACCCGGAGTACAATAGCTTGGGTCGAGTGAAGGTCCCGATTACGCATTGCCGGCGCTGCCTGGCCGGCAAACTGAAGACCATTCCTTACAGGGAACTTCGGCAGGTTCGCAATTCAGGTGGCGGACGACCGGACCGCTGCTGACGGCTGCGGTTCGGTAACGTCAAACAGGGTAGGATGAGAGAAATATATGAAATCGCAAAAGAGACTGCTTAGCTTCCTTCTGGTAACAGCCGTTTTCCTGGCGCCGGCGTTGTGTCCGGCTGAGGATCTGCCCAACGGAGTGAAAAAAGTGACCTCCGTCGAGGGCATCACCGAGTACAGCCTGAACAACGGGCTGCATTTTCTGGTGTTCCCGGATCCGTCCAAACCCACCATCACCGTCAACGTCACCTATCTGGTGGGCTCGCGCCAGGAAGGCTCCGGCGAAGGCGGCATGGCGCACCTGCTCGAACACATGGTTTTCAAGGGCAGCACCAACCACCTGAATATCATGCAGGAGCTCACCGAGCACGGCTGCCGGCCGAATGGCTCGACCGACTTCGATCGCACCAACTACTTCGAAACATTCCAGGCCAGCGATGAAAACCTGAAGTGGGCGCTCGACATGGAATCGGACCGCATGGTGAATTCCTTCATCAAGAAAGAGGACTTCGACAAGGAATTCTCGGTGGTCCGCAACGAATTCGAGATGGGCGAAAACAACCCGTTCAACGTGCTGTACATTCATACCATGGCGGCCGCGTATATCGCACACAGTTATGGGCGTCCGGTAATCGGGAACAAATCGGATGTGGAACGCGTGACCATGGACAAGCTGCAGGCGTTCTACCACAAGTATTATCAGCCGGACGATGCCGTGCTGACGGTGGCCGGAAAAGTGGATGAGCCGAAGGTTATCGCGTTGGTGAACCAGTACTTCGGCAAGATCCCGCGGCCGGCGCGCACGCTCACGCCGACTTATACGGTGGAACCGGTGCAGGACGGCGAGCGGCTCACGGTGGTCCGCCGGGTCGGCGAGATCCAAGGCATTTTCATCGTTTACCACACTCCCGACGGCGGCAACCCGGATCAGCCCGTGCTCGATGTGCTGGCGAGCATCATGGGTGAACAGTCGTCCGGCCGGTTGTACAAAGCGCTGGTGGATAACAAGAAGGCCACTCAGGTCTTCGGCAATGCGATGCAGTACAACGAGCCGGGATTGATCATGTTCGGCGCCATACTGAACAAGACCGATTCGCTGGATGATGCGCGCAAAACCATGCTCGCCACCATCGACGGTGTGGTGAAGGAGCCGCCCAGCAAGGAAGAGGTGGATCGGGCCAAGGCCCGCCTGGAAAAGCAGGTCGACATGACCCTGCGCAACTCCGAACAAGTCGGTTTGTTCCTGAGCGAGTACCTGGCGCAGGGCGACTGGCGGCTGATATTCCACGACCGCGACCTGCTGAAAAAGGTCACGCCGGAAGACGTGCAGCGCGTGGCGACGGCCTATCTGAAAACTTCAAACCAGACCATCGGCGAGTTCATCCCCGATCCCAAACCGGACCGGGCCGAGATACCGGCCAAGACCGACGTTGCAGCCGTGCTGAAAGACTACAAGGGCGAGGTAGCCATGGCGGCGGGCGAAGCGTTCGACCCATCGCCGAAGAACATCGAGTCGCGGATTCGGCGGTACACGCTGCCCTCCGGCATGAAAGTGTCGCTGCTGCAAAAAACCACGCGCGGCGCCAGCGTACACGCTGTGATCAGCCTGCACTTCGGCGACCTGGAGAGCCTGACGGGCAAAGACACCGCCGCCGGACTGGCCGGCGCCACGCTGATACGCGGCACGGCCCACAAGAACCGGCAGCAGATCCAGGACGAGATCGACAAACTGAAAGCGCAGCTCAATGTGAACGGCGGCACAACTAGCGCGACTGTCAACATCGAAACCACCCACGAGAATTTGCCCGCGGTGTTGCGGCTGGCCGGCGAGATCTTGAAAGAGGCCACCTTGCCAGAATCGGAATTCGAAGAGATCCGTAAGGAGCAGTTGACGCAACTCGATTTCGGAAGGACCGAGCCGCAGGCCCTGGCCTTCACCGAAATCAGCCGCACGATGTATCCGTACCCGAAAGGCGACGTGCGCGCAACGCTCGCGATCCCCGAGGAAATCGAAGAAGTGAAAGCCGTGAAGCTGGAAGACGCCAAGGCCTTCTATAAGCGCTTCTATGGCGCGTCGAACGGCCAACTGGCCGTGGTGGGCGACTTCGATACGGCCGAAGTGAAGAAGGAAATCGAAGCCATATTCGGCGAATGGAAGAGCCCCTCGCGTTTCGAGCGCGTAAAGTACGGGTTCCAAAGGATTGCGCCCGTGAACCAGACCATCGAGACGCCCGACAAACAGAATGCGGTGTTCATCGCGGCCACGCGGCTCAACCTGAGCAGCCAGGATCCCGACTATCCGGCCCTGGTGATTGGCAACTACATGCTGGGCGGCGGATTCCTGAATTCGCGGCTGGCTACGCGCATCCGCGTGAAGGACGGCTTGAGCTATGGCGTAGGTTCGAGCCTTACGGCCAAGCCCAATGAGAAGGACGGCGAGTTTCAGGCGTTCGCCATCGCCGCGCCGCAGAATGTCGCGAAGGTGGAAGCCGCGTTCAAGGAGGAGATGCAAAGAGCGCTGACCGACGGCTTTACGCAGAAGGAATTGGACGACGACCGCACCGGCTGGCTGCAGGGGCAGCAGGTGAATCGGGCGGAGGATAACTCGCTGGTGCGTACGTTGACAACCCGGGACTACGATGGCCGGACGATGGCTTGGGATGCTGAACTCGAAGCGAAAGTATCGGCGCTCACGCCGGAGGAGATTTCCAAAGCGGTGCGGCGGAATATCGACCTGGCCCAGGTTTCGATCGTGAAGGCCGGCGACTTCAAGAAGGCGGCAGCGGCGGGGAAGTGAGGCAAGGAGGGTTAAGTGGGCTACAGGATCGCGTGGTTCGCTGCATTGCTGCTGGGTATAACTACAACCGCTACGGCGGAGACGTGGATCAATGTGACCCAGTACCCCTTGTCAAACGGGGTTGAGTACCCTGAGGGAATTGCGCTGGGATCGGACGGTGCTCTTTGGTTCACTGTAGGAACCTTTTACGTCGGGCGCATTACCACCGGCGGTGTGATCACCCTGTACTCCGTGAGGGACTGCTGCGGTAGCTACCTCGGACAGATCACGCCGGGCCCCGATGGCGCTCTCTGGTTTACCGCGGCCTTTAGCTACATCGGTGCTACAGGCACCGGCGCCATTGGGCGGATTACCACTTCCGGCGTGCCTACCGCGTATATACTACCCACCGGTACCAGCGCCGGAGCAATTACTTCGGGACCGGACGGCGCTCTCTGGTTTACGTCGAACGCTATGATCGGGCGTATGACGACCGCCGGGGTGGTTACCGGCGAGTACCCCGTGCCGACCGATAGCCAATTCCTGGGGATCACCACGGGACCGGATGGCGCGCTGTGGTTTACCGAATACGAAGGCAACCAGATCGGGCGAATAACCACCGCTGGGGCGGTCACCGAGTACCCCGTGCCGACCGCCAATAGCGAACCGGAAGCGATCACGCCTGGACCCGACGGCGCGCTGTGGTTCACCGAATTCGGCGGCAACAAGATCGGGCGTATCACTACGGCCGGGGTGATCACCGAGTATCCCGTCCTATCCGCCAACAGCAGTCTTTCCGGTATCGTGACAGGCCCAGACGGCGCTCTTTGGTTTACGGAAGCATATGGCGACCCAAAAAGGGACGGAGCCATCGGGCGCATTACGACCGCCGGAGTGCTTACCGAGTATCCGGCACGCGGCCCAGGCTCGATCGCGGCGGGACCGGACGGAGCACTATGGTTCACGAGCTATTGGGCGAACGAGATCGAGCGCGCGCCGGCATGTGGACTGGGTCTCAGCGCCAGTTTCGCGGGCAGTACGCTTACGATGAACTTCAACCTTGGGATTACCACGCCGGCAACCTGGTACGGGCAAGCGCAGACGAGCGTGGGCAACAAGCAGCTCTGGTCCCAGTCGATCCCCGCCACGGTTCCACCGGGTTCCTTCACGCTGACATGGGGTCCGGGCTTTCCCAACGAAGGCACGATGACTATTGTTTCGGGTTTACAGTCCGCACCGGAACAGGGTTTCTGTTACGAAACGGCTACCGTCAACACCGCGCGCCCCTAACAAATAGCGCCGGGGAGCTACGCGGAGTCAGGCGACGTTCCTGTGGATTTCATCCACCGGCGCCCGGAACAGGCGCGTTGGATAAACCCATTCCAGCAACGGCGTGGTCATAAAGGTGGTCACCAGGGCCATCAGCACCATAATGGAGAACATCGCCGGAGAAATCACGCCGATATCCAGGCCGATGTTCAGGATCACCAATTCCATCAAGCCGCGCGTGTTCATCAGAACGCCCAGCGCGCCCGCCTCGCGCCAGGGCATGCCGGCCAGCCGCGCCGCGAACATGGATCCCCCCAGCTTTCCGGCGACGGCCACCACGATGACCAGGGCGCTGTACAACCAGATGCCCCGGCCGCCGCCCACGCCGATGCGCGTCCGCAGTCCCGTATAGGCGAAAAACAGCGGCAGCAGCAGCACCACCGTCACCGATTCGAACTTGTGCAACAGGTAGCGCGTGAACTCGGGAGCCTTGGGCATGATCGCGCCCATCAGGAACGCTCCGAAGAGCAGGTGGATGCCCAGCCACTCGGTGGCCAGCGCGGACACCAGCACCAGCACCACGATGACCGCCAGCAGATTATCGGTCAGGCGCTCCCGCTTGCGAAACGCACGCTCAAACGCGGGCAGGATGCGGCGGACGACGAACAGCATGAGCAGGACATAGACCAGCGATCCCGCTATCGTTATCCACGCCGGTCTGGCGGCGTGCGTCACCCGCACCAGCACCACGATATACGCCAGGATGCACCACCCGGTGACATCGTCAACCGCCGCGCAGGCGATCGCCAGGGTACCCATCCTGCTGCGCACCAAACCGCGCTCGGACAAGATCCGCGCCAACACCGGGAATGCCGTGATGCTCATGGCCGCGCCCATGAACAGCGCAAAATGGGTGAATGTGACCGAGTCGTCCGAGAGCCGGGGGTAGAGATACAACGCCGTCAAGCTCCCTAGGCAGAAGGGCGCCGCGATGCTCACATGGCTGGTGAGCACCGCCGCGTGCCCGTAACCGTGCAATTCCGAGGGATTCAGCGCTAAGCCCACCACAAACATGAACACCACCAGCCCCACCTGGCTGAGCGCGTTGAGGTAGCTGAGGCTCGCGGGAGGGAACAACGCGGCGGAAACGCCGGGGGCGAGCCAACCGAGCAGGGAGGGTCCCAGCAGGATTCCCGCCACCATCTCGCCCATCACTTGCGGCTGTTTGATCTTCTGGAAGAGGAATCCCACGATCCGCGCCGCCACCAGGACCACGGCGATCTGCAGCACCAGTTGGAACAGGTTGAGCATTTACTCGCCTCCCTTCTTGGGAGCCTGGCGGACCGCCCGGAAGGCCGCTGGCGCGCAGCCATCGAATTGGATCGTACCTTCCAGCGTGCGCGCGCCAGGTTTGCCCGCGATGACGGCGGAGATGCCGGCGACCGGCGATTTGGCGGTTAGGAGATTGCCGTTGACGGTGCCCTCCAGCGTGGTTGCATGACCGTTCCCGTCATTCAAGGAAATGAGCGCCTCGGTGCCGGATTGGGAGATGTTCAAAGCCGGCTGTCGCGCCCCGCCGTTGCCGCATTGCGTAGCGGGATCGAGCTTGAAGGTCCAATCGCCCGTGATCGAGAGCGGCGCGGGGATGCCGCGCCCGGCCTCCAGGATGCCGAGGAGACCAAATACCGGCAGGCCCACCATAAGCAGGTATGCGGCCACCAGATTGTTCTTCAACAGGTTGACGATCCTCCGATTCTAGCGTAAGGCGGGGCTGGCGACAAGGCCGAAAGTACCGGAATTGTACGGTCGCAGCTCGGCATGACCCGGGATGTCTCCGCCAGTGCCGTGACGCGAAATGGCGCGGCGCAAGTAGACGGGCCAAATTGCTTCAAGCCGGGATCGCTACGGGCCGGCCGAAGATGGCCGGATTCCGCCATGGCGATTGCAAGTTGTTAGCTCCATTACTTTTCTTGGCCGTACCAGTACTCGACAGCCGCCAATTCCTTATTGACATTGCCGCTGGATCTGATATTCTATTCGCCGGGCGCATTTTGCGCGGACCGACGTGTTTGCGGGGGGCCTTGAAAAATCGTGAGAATGTCTGCCATCGCGAACAGCGGCTTTTGTTGCCCGATTTTACTAGAGTTGCCGAATCTGAACCGGCAACGGAGGGACCCAGAGTGAAACATCGTCTCATTATTACCTGCGTGTGCCTTGGCGTTCTCGGACTGGCTCCAACCATGTTCGCGGATGTCACGGATTACCTGTTCAATGCGAACGGAACGAGCTACTGCCCGGCGTCGAGCACCGTTGCTACTTGTTCAAACTACGGGGGTTTGGCGGCTGTTCCGGGGCTATTCTCAAACCTCGATACGAGCAACCTCGGCACCGGATTGGGAACCGTCACGCTGACGTACAATCCGGGCGCGGGCAGCTACAACGTGGATTTTTGGCTTTTTGAACAACTTTCCCAACCCGGCTGGAACGAGTACGGCAATTCCGGGGGATCGCCGGCCGCGGGCCAGTCCTGGCAGGTCGATGTGCCGGACTACGATTACGGGGGAGAACTCGGGACCCCGGGCGCCGGTACCATCATAGGAAACACGCAGGCGGGCACCCTCGCGAACACAAACTATGTTCCTGGCAGCACCGACGACTACCTCCTGACCTGCACGTACGGCCTCTCCACCTGCAACGACTATGTGTCGATGGCGATGGGCTTCAACTTCACGCTAGCAGCCGGCCAGGAAGAGGTCGTCAGCTTCAACGTATCGACTACCGCCCCCAGCAGCGGGTTCTACCTGGAGCAGATTCACCCGGTAGATGGAGCCAACGCCACGGAGACGGATTACTATTTCACCGGTAGCGCCACCTCGCAGCCGGTCGGTACCACCACTCCTGAGCCAGGCTCCGGGATGCTGGTTGGCGCTTTGATGGTTCTAGCAATGTCCCCGTTCGGGCGGCGGCTACGCAGCCGATATAACCAATCGGAGCAGAGGTGAATATGAATAACCGACTATTGCGCATCTCTCTTGCAGCGCTAGCTGCGATGTTGGTACCGCACCCCCGGGCGTTCGCCGGCTCCGCGGGTCTGACCGTTCTCACGGTACCGTTCGTACCGGCCAGCCCGCTGAGTCCGCATACGACCTACCCCGTTAATGCGACCACCGAGGTGACTGTCACTCTGGGCGCGACCGTGCCGGCCGGCGTGACTACCGGCGATACCGTCACGGTTGTCTGGAGTTTCGGCGATGGAAGTCCGAATACGACCTTCGCTTTGGCGAATATCTACGACATTTCCACCACCCACCAATACCCGGCGAGCGCGGCCGTGGGTACGGCATGGATGGCCACGGTTACTGTTACGGATTCCACGCAAAAGACATCGGGGAGTGCGAACTACTACCTGACTCAGCAATGCGGCCTGTCATCGCCGGCGCCGTGCACGCCTGCCCTGGCTCTGGCATCACGGGCCAACGTGGCGATTGACGATGGCCTTTGGTATCTGCACCAGACCATGTGGCGAAACACGACGACCGTCGGCGGCAACACGATTAATTGGGGGGGCTGGGACACGCAGACGTACGCGTGCCCGACCGTTGGCGGGGATGCTTACGCTTGCACGTACCCCGGCGTGATCAACGCAGAGAACGTCCAGGCATACGAGGTTAGCGGGCATTATGGCACCGGACCTGCGACGGATCCCTACACGGACGATGTGGCGCGCGGCTTGGCCCGTATGTTCGATTTTCTGGCATCCGAAGCCAACTTCACGAATACGTACCAATACAATCCGGCAACGGTGAATTATGGCTGTAGCGATGGATCGCAAGTGCAGACTAATGGCACGTGCGTAGCGCCGGCCACTCCCGTCTACTACAATGCCGGCGCAACGTCCTGTACGTCGCCACCCTGCGTTTTTACTTTCGATGGCAATAAGGACGGCAACATGATCTATTCCAACGATGGATCCGGCGAGCAAATTTACACCGGCGGGCCATTCATGGATGCCCTCGTTGCGAGTGAGACCCCGAACGCCCTGGCGCCGACCGGCCCGGGGGGAGTGCTGGGCCTGAGCTATCAGAATATCGTTCAGAACATGGCGGACTGGTACGCCGCTTGCCAGTACGAATACGATGAGGATCCCGGCAACGAACCGACCTACGACGGGTACGCACGCGGGGGCGGCTATTCGGCTTCGGGTGGCGGTTGGTTGTACACGTGCCAGGAAGGTGACGACAACTCCACATCCCAATGGGCCGCCATCGGCCTCATCGGGGCGTTCCGGGGCTTCAACCTGGCCATCCCGCCGGTAGTAACGGACATGAACAACGTGTGGGTAACCAACAGCCAGGACGTTGTGGACCCGCGGCCCACCGGCCCGAACTCATTTGGCTCCGGCGACGATTACGGCGCCTTCGGATATCGGGGATCCCTTTATTATTCAAATGCTTGGGGAGCGTTTGCCGTTACCCCGTCGGGCATGGTCCAGATGGCCCTGGATGGTATCGGCAGAACCAACAACACGGCATTCGGGAATTCCAGTAACGCCCCGGATCAGCGTTTTAACGACGCGGAGACGTTCTATGCCGATAACTTCTGCAACAATCCGGCCAGCGGCGCCTACTATTCGCCAAGGGCATATAGCTACGGCATGTTCTCCTTCACCAAGTCGATGCTCTTACACAATCCGGGTGGATCTCTGTCGCCCATTCAGTACCTGAGGACCCTGACACCGGGGGTTTTCACGGGAGACCCCAACGATCCGACGAACGAGATCGATTGGTACGCGGCCCTCTCACCGGCCAATGGCGGCACGGATGCGTGCGACGGAGTCGCCCAGACCCTGGTTGGAATTCAGAGCGCGGACGGCCACTGGTACGGAAACGACTACGACACGGGATACCAAGGCGCTCAAAGCCCCTTTGAGACCGCTTGGTCGATCATCATGTTGAACAAGACGGTGACTACGCCATGCATTAAGAATCTCGCGGGCCGCGGCACTCCATCCGGCACCGGCTCGGCGCAAATCACGCTGACTTGGACCGCGCAGACTAATGCCAACAGCTACGCCGTGTTGCGCAGCTCGGTCAGCGGCGGACCGTACACCACGATAGGAACGACGACTTCCACGGTGGTTAACGACAGGACCGGCCTGAAGAACGGCGGTACCTATTACTATGTCGTCCAACCGCTTCAGGGTAAGACGGAAATCTGTCAATCCAATCAGGCAACGGTGACGATTCCGAAATAAAATTGCGATGCGGCAAAAGGCCTTCAAGGCGGGCGCCACCGTCTTGAGGGTCTTTTTTTTTGCCATAATAGCTGGGGAGAAATCGAGAGAATGAAGCGCAGGTATGGAACGATGCATGGAACAAGGCGGCTGTGCTGTGCCTTGATTTTATTGGGCTTGTGGTTTCGCGGCGCGCTTGCCGGCGCCGATGCCCGCCAACCGGTTTACGTTTATCTCTACGCGCGGGTGACGGATCAAGTGAATATCGCGATGAGCGAAGACCGGCTGCGCCACATCCTTCCGCTGGTGGAGCGGTATCGTCAAATGCATCCCGTGGGCCATCTTTCCGCTACCGTGCTGTTTTCGGGGGCGGTTAGTAGGGCGCTTGAGGAGCGGAATGCGCAGACTCATATTTTGGATTTTGTGAAGGATTATATCCGCCGGGGTGTGATTGCGGCGGGATATGACGGGGCGGACGAGCCGACCTACCAGGTGCGCCCCACGCTGGAATTTTCCGGACAGGAATCGCCGGAGGACCGCTGGAAGATGCGGCAATCGGTTGCTGAGCGATTTCTCGCCGAGGCGCGAGATCCCCTGACCGGCGCTCCTTCGGGCGGGGCCGGCGGCCTGAAGGAGATGCAGGCGGTCTTTGGTCCGGCCGTGTCCATCCAAGGCTTGGATTTGGCCATTAAGACCATCCGTCCCGCGCGGCGGGGGATCGCGAGGGCTGGCATACCGCCTGCCACGGTGCCCCAGCCAGTTAGCGGCATTTTTACCGAGGTGGGCGGGGACACGGAAACATTGCAGGCGCTCCGGGCGTACAACACGACGGCCGTCTTGAGCGGAATCGACGCCACCAACCCGGCCCAATTCGTAGGCTTCCGCACGGCCTCCAAACGATTCGGCGACCTGATGGCCCCCGTTCCGGAAGCGGCCCCGGAGATCTTTTGGCAAGACTACGTGTTGCGGATGTCGGAGGCGAGCGGGCCTGTCCATCCCGTGAAGGCCCAGGAGGGAGTGGAAGCTCTGAAAAGCGTTCTCGACGGGGCGCCCCGCCAGACTCTTCAGGTGATCCGGGTGGAACTCGGTGGCGCGGAAAAGTATCTGCAGCCGGACTTTGCCGGGACTGCCCCCAATGCCCCTCTGGAGTACGCTTACGCGCATCCGGCGGACCCCAAGTTGCCAGCCGGCGCCCTCCGTACGGCGGCGGAAACGGAGAAAGCATGGGCGAAGGAGGACGCAGTGCTGCAATGGCTTGCCGAGGTCTATCTTCCAGCCAACGCAGGCAGTCGTTTCGTCGCCGGCGCCGATCTCCTCAAAATGGCTGGCCCGGCGACGGGATTTGAGATCGCTACCGCCGATCTGCGCTCCACCCTTACGGAGATGCTGACGAAATGGGGGAACGATACATATCCCTTTTCGTACGTTCGAGTGAATGGCCGCTACCTCTCTTTGGCGGAGTTGTTCCAGGTCTTAACGGACGAGTTGGCCGAATTCCACCGGGCCGGAAAATTGCCGCCAACAGTGAAGACGGTGAAGGTTTATGGTCCGATTCGCCTGGTCACGGGCCACGGCCCCAACATCGGCGAGGTTACGGTGGGGGAACTCGCGCGGACCTGCGCGGAGCTGGCCGGTCCCCTGCACGACGACAGTTCAACGGCGGCGCCGAACAACGCGATTCCCTCCTTGTTCAAGATTAATGGAATCGATCTGAATCCCGCTCAGCTCCTGCGGTTGATGGCCCAGGCGGTGGTAAACCCTGCCCCGGAGACCAGCCTGCGGGTGCGCATGACCTACATGCTCGGGGAGGCTGGTGGAATCTTTCCGAAGTCGCGCCCATTGGCCGACGATGGCTTTGTTTGGACCATTAAACCGGCGCCGTTGAATGCCGGTTCGAATTGATCCAAATCGATGCATGGCTCGTACCGGTACTTTCGGGCCTACCGAGGTTGAGTTAGACATGGGATACTTTTATATCCTGTTACGTCGAACTCTTAGCAATGCACCCTGGGTGGCAATTCTAATTGCGCTGGGTGCGGTAATGCCGGTGGCGGCTCAAGTGACCACGGGAGGCATTACGGGTTACGTGCTCGACCCTGCCAACCGGCCCATAGCCGGGGCCAAGGTATCGGCGTCCGACTCCCTGCGCGCAACGGGCCGCGAAGCAGTCGCCGACAGCAAGGGTTTCTACTACTTCGCCGATCTGCCGCCGGCCACGTACACAGTGGACTGCTCGGCGGCGAACTTCAGCGCGGCGGCTGCGCACGTACAGGTTGCCGTGAACGCGAACGCCCGCGTGGACTTCCACTTGACGATCGCCGCACGGCGGGAGACGGTGACGGTGGAATCGACGGTGCATGCCCTGCAGAGCGAATCCGGGGAACTGGGCACGGTGATCGACCAAAGCCGCATCGACAGCTTGCCCCTCAACGAGCGCGATTTCCTCCAGCTTGCGCTGCTGACGCCGGGAGTGCTGCCGCCAGTTCAGAATTCCGAGCTTTCCACGCGCGATTCGTTCGCCATGCATGCCAACGGAGGCCGGGAAGAATACAACGACTATCTGCTGGACGGCGTGGATAACAACGATCAGGACGTGAACCGGTACGTGCTCCAGCCTTCGGTGGACACCATTCAGGAATTCAAAATCGCCACCAACAGCTACAGCGCCGAATACGGCAGGAATGCCGGCGGGCAGGTGAACGTGATCACCCGCAGCGGAACGAACGACTGGCACGGATTCGCGTACGACTATCTGCGCAACCGCGACCTGGATGCGCGCAATTACTTCGATGGCAGCACCAAGCCGGAGTACATCAGGAACCAGTTCGGCGGCGGGATCGGCGGAAGCATCGTCAAGAGCCGCACGTTTTTTTTCGTCAGCTACGATTCCTTGCGGGAGCTTTCGGGCCTGAGCCAACTGGCCACGGTTCCGACCGCGGCCGAACGCGGCGGAGATTTATCGGGGTTGGGTGGCACCGTGGTCAATCCGTATACCCAGGCGCCTTTCCCAGGCAACACTATTCCGGCTTCGATGATCGATCCCCTGGCCGCCAAGATCCTGGCGATGTATCCGCTGCCGAACCTGCCGGGCACGGTGGGGAACTATCTGGCCCAGCCCATCGGGCAGGACAATACATGGCAGTTCAACGGCCGGCTCGACCAGATTCTTACCGCTAGGGATCAACTCACGCTGCGGTATAGCTATGGCCACAATAACCTATATGAGCCATATGCCGAGAATTCCACGCAGGTGCCGGGATACGGCGATTATTTGTACGATCGCGGACACAACGCGCTGATTCACTACGAGCATTTGTTCAGTCCGCGCGCGATCAACTCGCTCGTGCTGGGGTTGAATTTGGCTACGCGCCTGCTGTTGCCCCAGAATTACCAAACCAATGTCAATCGGCTTTGGGGAGTGAATTACCTGCCAACCGACCCGAAGGACTACGGGTTTCCAAGCATCAGCGTGGCGGGCCTGTCGCCGGTGGGAGATGTGACCAGCTTGCCCATCAACCGGCATCCCACCACGTACCAGATTACCGACGCGCTTTCGACACTGCGCGGCAACCATGCCCTGAAAATAGGCGTGGAGTATCGCGGGGTGGCGCAGAACGGCATTTTGGATGTGTACGGCCGGGGATCCATGTCGTTCGCGGGAGCGCTCTCCGGCAGCGGCATCGGCGACCTGCTGCTGGGCCTGCCAACCTTCTCCATTCAATCCACGTTCAACAACACGCAAACTCTGCGTACCAGCGCCACCAACGGGTATGTCCAGGACGATTGGAAGGTGGCCCCGCGGCTGACGCTAAACCTGGGATTGCGCTATGAGTTCAACACGCCGCCCACGGATCCTACGAATCGGATGTCCGTTTACGATTTCGCCACCGGCCAGGTGGAGCAGGTGGGAACCAACGGGCTGTCGCGTTCCGGAATCCAGCCGGATTATAAGGATTTCGCGCCGCGGGTGGGTTTCGCGTGGTCGATCACGCCGCACACCGTGATGCGCGGCGGTTACGGCATTTATTACGATGCCGGCATGGTAGTGGTGAATTCGGCGCTGTACTTCAATCCGCCGTACTTCAACATCCGAGTGTTCTTTCCCAGCCAGAACGGTTTGTTGACGCTGGCCAATCCGTTCCCGCTGAACTTATCGTACGTGCCGCCGCCTTCGCTTTCCACGCTGAGTCCCAATCTGACCACGGCGAATATACAAGCCTGGAATTATACGATTCAGCGGGAGCTGCCATCGGCGGGAACGCTGACGGTTTCCTATGCCGGGTCGAAGGGGACGCACCTGATCTACTCGCGCAATATCAATCAGCCGCCGCCGGAGCCGGGAGATCCAACTACGAATGCCCCCAATCCGAACTTCGGCAGCATCGACTACATCGATAGCGGCGCAAACTCCAGTTTCAACTCGCTGCAGGCCACATTCAACCGCCCATTGCGGCGCGATCTTTCCGTACTGGCTGCTTATACTTTCTCGAAGTCGATCGACGACACCTCCGCCTTCGAGCCGGTGCAAACCGACCAGAATTTTCCGCAGAACAGCTACGACTATCACGCGGAGCGCGCCCTTTCGAGCTTCGACATGCGTCAGCGGTTGGTGGTGGCTTATGTCTGGCGGCTGCCTTTCCACAACCGCTGGCTGCGGAATTTCGAAAACAGCGGGATCGTGACGGCGCAGTCGGGCCAGCCTTTCACACCCATGCTGGAGTTCGACAACAGCAACACCGGCAATACCGGCGGCGCGGGAAATGGCTACGACCGGCCCGATGTGGTGGGCGACTGGCATCTGGCGAATCCCTCCGCCCAGGAGTGGTTCAATACCGCGGCATTTGCGATTCCGCCGCAATACACTTTCGGCAATGCCGGACGCAATATCCTGATTGGCCCCGGGCTGTTCACGGTGGACACATCCCTGTCCCGCCGTTTTCAGGTAAGCGAGCACGGCGCTATCGTTTTCGAAGCGCAGGCCTTCAACGCCCTGAATCGCGTAAACTTCCAGATGCCCCAGAATTTCGCCGACGTCCCCAGCACCTTCGGCCATATTTTCTCGGCCAATCCGCCCCGGCAGATCCAGTTCGCGCTACGGTATAGTTTCTGATTCGATGATTGGAACAACCGTCACTCATTACCGCATCGCCTCTAAGTTAGGCGAAGGCGGAATGGGTGTGGTCTACGAAGCCGAAGATCTTACCCTGGGACGCCGCGTGGCGCTCAAGTTCTGCTCCAGCGAACGCCACGACGAGAAGCTCCGCGCCAACCTGCTTAAGGAAGCGCGCGCCGCATCCTCGCTCTCGCACCCCAACATCGCGCACGTCTACGAGTTCGTTGAGAACCCCGGCGGCGATCCGTTCATTGCCATGGAACTGGTGTCCGGCGCCAGCCTGCGACGCATCCTCGGCGAGCGGCAACTGAGTATCGAAGAGACGCTGAAAGTGGCCACCGGAGTGGCGTCGGCGCTGGCCGAAGCGCACATTCACGGTATTATCCACCGCGACATCAAGCCGGGCAATATCCAGATCACTGCCGCCGGGGACGTGAAGGTGCTCGACTTTGGTATCGCCCGGACGCCCGTCCCGGGCGCGGAAGGAGAGGTAACAGCCGCCGCGGCCACCCAAACGCTTGAAGGCTTCTCCGGGACGCCGCTCTATATGTCGCCCGAACAGGCCTCCGGCGAAATGCTGGACGCGCGCTCGGATCTGTTCTCGCTGGGCGTGGTTCTTTATGAGTGCCTGGCCGGTAAATCGCCGTTCGCGGCGGATAACCTCACGTCGACTTTGGCGCGATTGCTGACATGGGAGCCGCCGCCGCCTACGCGGCTGAATCCGCGGTCGCCGGCCAAGCTTGATCGCGTCGTTCTGAAGCTGCTGGCGAAGGACCGGCGGCAACGCTACGCATCGGCGGACGAACTGTTGGCCGATCTGCGCGATCCCAGACGCCGCCTCTCGCGCCGCCGCGCCGTGGCCGGTCTGGCCGGGGCGGCTGTCTCGGTTGGAGGCGGCGTGTTTGCGTGGTTCCGGATGGCGAAGCGTCACCACGACCCGGCCGCGGCTGCAATTCCTTGGTATCGCGAGGGTGTCGCCGCCCTGCACAACGGCAGTTATTACCGGGCGGGCAAAGCTCTGGCCCGCGCGGTGGAGATCGACCCCGCTTACGCCATGGCACACGCCTACCTGGCCGAAGCCTGGTACGAACTCGACTATCTGGAACGCGCCAAGGACGAATTGCTCAAAATCATGTCGGCGCGCAGTTCGCTGCCGGAGGCCGAGGCGCTGCATCTCGATGCGATCCGCCAAACCGTAACGGGCGAATTCCAGGCCGCGGCGGATAAGTTCCAGGCATTGTCCGCGCTGGTGCCGCCGGATGAGCGCGACGGGGCGCTCCTCGATCTGGGCCGCGCGCAGGAGCGCAACCAAGACACCAGGAAGGCCATCGCGACGTATTCTGAAGCTGTTCGTCTGGATGCGCAGAACGCCTCTGCCTGGCTGCGCCTGGGCGCGCTCGAGGCCCGCACCGGCGCGCGGGAGGACTCCGGCCGCTCACTCGACCGCGCCGAGAACCTGTTCCAAACCAGCTCCAACGTGGAAGGCGTGACCGAGTGTCTTTACGTGCGCGCCCGATATGCCCCCACTCCCGCGCAGGCCCGGGAACTGATCGGCAAGGCGCTGGCCGCGGCCCGCGTCACTGGCAACGACCAGCAGCAGATCAAGCTCTTGCTCTTATCGAGCAACGCAGATCTTGACGCGGGCCACACCGCGGAAGCGCTGGACGACGCCAACCGCGCCATCGCCATCGCGCGCGCCGGCGGCATCGAGAACCTGGTCTCACGGGGGCTGATCGACCTGGGCAACGCGCTGTTCGTGAAAGGCCGCACCGCCGAGGCCCTGCGCACCATGCAGGAAGCGCTGGACATCGCGCGCCGGAATCGCGAGAAGCGGTCGGAAGCGCGCGCGCTGGTGAACCTGGGCAGCATCCGCATCCAGACGGGGGATACGGCACAGGGCTGGCAGGACGTGCAGGCCGCCATGGCCTACTACCGACAGGGCAGTTTCCGAACGGAGGCTGCGCTCGCCCTCATCCTGCTGGGCCGCGCCGCGAGCAACAAAGGCGATTACGACGAGGCGCGCCGCGCCTTTGAAGAGACTCTGGCCACCATGCGGCCGGCCGGCCCGTCGCTGCCGCTGGCCTACGCACAGGAGGGGCTGGCCTCGCTCGAATATCTCCAGGACCGGTGGCCGCAGGCGCTGCGCATGTACGACGACGCGCGGCGCGCCTTCGAGGCCATTGGCAATTCGTCCGGCGCGGCCACCAATGCGCTGAACGTGGCCGTGATGCACGCCAGACTCGGCCATAAAGGCGAGGGCGCGGTGGCGCCTCCGCAGGCCGTGGACTCCAATTCTGTCAGCGCTCTGCAAATCATTTTGATGCAGGAACGTTTCAGCGAGGCCCGCGCGAAAGCGGAGGCCCTGCTCCGGAGAGCCGATGCGAGCGACTTGGAAACGCGGCGCGGCGCCAGCCTGGTGCTGGGCCTCGCGCTGGCCCGCTCCGGCGCGGGGGCGCGCGGCCTGGAGGCCTGCCACAGCGCGTTCGACCTGGCGCATGCGGCCGGCAACCCCGCGGCGGAAGCGGAGGCGCTGCTTGGCTCGGCCGAGGCGGCGCTGGCCGGCGCCGATCGCGCGGCGGCCGCCGGATATGCGGGCCGCGCCCGCGCCTTTTTCGAATCGGCGAAGAAACCGGAGTCGCTCTGGCGCGCCTGTGTCCTGCTGCTCCGATCCGGCGCGCCGGACCCCGCTGTCGCGGCCCAGGCCGCCGCCGCACTCGGCGAATTGAAGGCTTCCTGGCCCGCGAAAGATTTTCGCTCGTACCTGGACCGTCCGGTCATCCGGCGCTGGCATGCGGAACTGTTGCGCGTCGACCCGGCGGCGCCTACTATCAACTGATGGAAAGGAACAAACCAACACATGATCAAGCTCACACTCACAGCTTCTTTCACGCTCGCGATTCTGCTGCTGTGCGTCCCATCGCGGATGCAAGCGCAAACTAACACCCCCATAACCGTCAAAGACGGCGGATCCATCCTGTTTGGCGCGGGCGGACTCGATGCAGGCAAGACTTGGAACGTCGGCAGCGGCGAACTGCGGCACCTGAAGGTAAACGGGGTGCTCAGCGCTTTGCAGATCGCCGAAGCGGGCGCCGACCGCTGTGCGGGTAAGCCGACATGCGGCGTTGACCCGGCGAAGCCCTGGAAGATCCAGGTGGTCTATAACGGGAGATGGGTGACCATCTCGTCCCTCTCCGCCAATAAGGGCATACACGTCAAGTTCTCCCCCAAAATTCTGTTCAGCCTATGGAAGAAAACCGCGAATCCCGACGAACGCCAGTTCGGCCACGGCGACGGCCTCCACATCAGCAGCATTAAAGTGAACGGCAGCGCCACCAGCTTGTGCTCGGGTAAAGGCGGCTGCGAAGTCACTTTGACCTATACGACCCCGTAGCGAGTTCTCAAGACGATGTGGTGCGGGTTATCATGCATTACAGCATGCATATCTTTTTGAAGTTGACTTTGGCAGGCGGCCTCTTGCCCCTGCTAGCGGCGGCCGAGCCGCCGCTACGCCTTTGTATCGTGGGGCTGGTGCATGGCCATGTGGACGGTTTTCTGCGCGCCGCGGGACAGCGGAAGGACGTCGAGATCGCCGGCATCTTCGATCCCGATGCCGCGCTCCAGCGGCATTACGCGCAACGCTATGGCCTCGCGGAATCCGTCTTCTTCACAGACTTGGCCGACATGCTGGATCGCATTAAGCCGGAAGCCGTGGCATCCTTCACCAGCACGTTCGACCATGCCATGGTAGTGGAGGCATGCGCGCGGCGACACATTCACGTGATGATGGAGAAGCCGCTGGCCGTGAACATGGTGGACGCGCGGGCCATAGAACGCGCGGCGCATCAAGGCGGCATACACGTGATCGTGAACTACGAAACCACCTGGTATCCGAGCCACGGCGCGATGTGGCGATTGTTCAAAGAGCAACATGCCGCCGGGGATATTCGCAAGATGGTCGCGATGGATGGCCACCAGGGGCCCAAAGAGATCGGAGTCGGGCCGGAGTTTCTAGGCTGGCTCACCGATCCGGTGAAGAACGGCGCGGGCGCACTGTTCGATTTCGGCTGCTATGGCGCCAACCTGATGACTTGGATGATGGACAACCAGCGTCCCTTGGCGGTGACGGCGATCACCCTAACCACCAAGCCTCAGATTTATGCGCGCGTGGACGATGAAGCCTCCGTCCTGATCGAGTATCCCAAGGCGCAGGGCATCATTCAAGCCGCGTGGAACTGGCCGTTCAACCGCAAGGATTTCGAAGTCTATGGCGAACGCGGATACGCCGTTGCAACCGGCGGCGACTCGCTGCGGGTGCGGTTGCCCGGTGGGCAGGAAGAAGCCCGCACGCTGGAACCACTGCCGCCCGAAGAGCACGATTCGCTGTCGTATCTGACGGCGATCGTGCGCGGGAAGCGCAAGCCCGCCGGGCTGTCGTCGCTCGAAAACAACATGATCGCGACCGAGATTCTGGTGGCTGCACGCGAGTCCGCGCGGACCGGCCGGACGATCAAGCTGAGCGGGGAAGGGACGCGGTGATCCTGTTTGGGTTTGCCGCGATCGAACTGGTGGCCATGTGGGTGTTGTGGCTGTATCCGTTCCTGCGCAAACGGTTCACCGGACCTAAACGCCAATCGGAAGTGATGGCGCATACCGGCGATTGGGGGCTGGCGCTCGAAAGCGCAGGCATATTTCTCGCCTGGCTCTGGTTGCCGAACACATCGGTCCCGGGCATGGCGCGCATCGTCGCGTCCATGGTGCTGGCGCCGCTGGCGGCCGTGTTTGGCTGGCTAGCCGTGCGGCATCTGGGAAAGCAGCTTCGCATTCTAGCGGGGCTGTATGCGGACCATGAACTGATCCGCACGGGGCCGTATGCCATCGTGCGGCATCCGGTGTATGCGTCGCTGTTTCTGATGATGCTGGCGACCGGGCTGCTCTTCGCGCGGTGGCCTTTGCTGCTGCTGGGCATCGGGCTATATATCGCGGGGACGGAGATCCGGATTCACGCGGAGGAGGGACTGCTGCGCGCGCGTTTCGGGGAGGAGTTTGAGGAGTACCGGCGGAAGGTGCCCGCTTATTTGCCGTTCTTGAGGTGAGGCGGGTTAACTATGAGCAAGTCATTACAAAAGGTCACTCCGTTTTTGTGGTTCGATCGTCAAGCCGAGGAGGCGGCGCGGTTTTATACGTCCGTGTTCAAGAATTCAAGAATTGAGACTGTCACCCGCTACGGCGAAGCAGGGCCGGGCGCCAAGGGTAGCGTGATGACGGTGGCATTTGAACTCGACGGACGGAAGTTCACGGCGCTCAACGGCGGACCTCTCTTCAAGTTCACAGAGGCCGTCTCGTTCGTGGTGCACTGCGACGATCAACAGGAAGTGGATGAGATGTGGGAGAAGCTTTTGGCCGGCGGGAAAGAGAGCCAGTGCGGCTGGCTGCAGGACAAATACGGGCTGTCGTGGCAAATCGTACCCACCGTTCTGCTCGAGATGCTGCAGGATCAGGATGCAGAACGAAAAGAGCGTGTGGTGAGGGCCATGCTGCAAATGAAGAAGCTCGACATCGCCGGTTTGGAAGCGGCGTATCGCCCGTGGCCTCCCGAGTCTGGCGTGGGCTGACGGGCTGGCCACTAGTTTAGTTAGTAGAAGTTATCCGCGCCGTTATTTACTGCACGGCCATGGTAACCGTGTTCGACGTCACGCCGCTCATGGAAATCACAACCGGTATCACGGGCCCAGTGGTTGAGCCGGCGGGTACCTGCGCATTGACTTGGTATAGACCCACAAAGCCGGGCGCGAGACCGGAAAACTGCACATTGGCCGTCACGCCGCCAATCGTCACCGTGGGCGCGGCCGTGGTCCACGCAAGCGGGTCGCTAGGACTGGGTGAGCCGCTCGGGGGCTGATTCGTGACCGCCCCGAGACCTGTGCAATAGATCAGCACGAAGGTGCTTCCAGCGGTGGCTGGGTTATTGGAATCCACCAAGCGATAGGATGCGTCAAGGATCGCCCCTTGGCCAGTGCCTGCGGCGTTGGTGGTGAAGATGGCTGGCGCGAAAGGCGCGAGACTGACCGTTTGGGCCGCGCCGGTAACATTATTCAGCGTGGCGGCAAGTGTAGACTGCGGTTGGCTGGACAATTCCCAAGGCACCTGGACATTGACCTGCGCGCCGGAAACGAAATACAGGGGGGACTCGAGCCCGCCGCCGAACTGCAAGGAAAGTCCCGAGATATCGTCTGGCAGCGGTAACTGCGCGGCACTCATCGGCGAGGAAACCAGGAAGCTGCCAAAAACCGAAGCAATGCTGCCAGGAGCTACCGGGGCCGTATAGCTGGCCGCATTCACTACACCGTCCGCATTTATCGAAGGGGGCGGCGGCGCGAGGCTTGCTCTCCCAATGCTGTTGGTGCCCGGGTCGGTGAACCAAAGCGCGCCATCTGGTCCGGTTGTGAGGCCGAACGTACCCCATCCCGCCGGTACCCCGAACTCCATGGCTACCCCTGTGGTGGCGATCCGCCCAATCCTGCCAAGGTCTGACTGGTCGCCAAACCACAGCGCCCCATCCGGTCCGGCCGCGATACCGCCGGACGCGGGCAAATTGCCGTATTCCGTAATTGCCCCTGCAGTGGTTACCCTGCCGACCCCCGCATTGGTGCCGGGACCCTCCTCCGTGAACCATAGCGCTCCGTCGGGCCCGCTCGCGATGTAGACGCTGACGTTGGCGGAGAAGATGGGGTATTCGGTAATTGTCCCGGACGTCGTGATCCTCCAGACCTGCTGGAATCCGCCGGTAAACCACAGCGCCCCGTCTGGTCCCGCCGCGATGCCCCAACTGGTTGGGGCATCAGGGTACGTGGTGAACGTCCCGGACGTGGTGATCCTCCAGACGGAGCCGAAGTAGGAATCGGTGAACCAGAGCGCGCCGTCCGGTCCTGCAGTGATAGCGAACGGATGCGAGTGCGCAGTTGGGACAGGATACTCCGTGAGCGCACCGGCTGTGGTGATCCGCCCGACTTTACCGGCGTCCTCAGTAAACCACAGGGCGCCGTCCGGCCCTGCCGCGATGCCTCCGGGGCCTGCGTTAGGAGTTGGTATGGGGTACTCCGTGATCGCGCCGGCGGTGGTGACCCGCCCAATTTTGTTGCTCCCCGCCTCCACAAACCAGAGCGCTCCATCGGGTCCCGTTGCGATGAACGATGGCATGCTGTCGGGCGTTGGGATTGGGTACTTCGTGAAACTGACGGGCGGCGGTGGAGGCGGGCTAAGGGCCGCCCTCCCGATCGCGCCGGTGCCGACATCGGTGAACCAAAGCGCGCCGTCTGGCCCGTTCGTGATGGCCACAGGGATAGGGAAGTGGGGTTGCGCCGGCAAAAGGTAGTAGGTCGTCGCCCCGGACGTGGTGAGCCGTGCAAGGCTGCCGCCGTAGCCCGAAGCGGCGCTGCCCCCAGCGGTGAGCCAGAGCGCTCCATCCGGTCCGGTCGCGATCCCCCCAGCCACGATAGATTCGCTTAATTCCGTAACCGCGCCCTCGGTGGTGATCCGCCCAATTTGCGAGGCACCTGGCTCGGTAAACCAGAGCGCGCCATCAGGTCCGTTGGCAATCCCAAGTCCGTAGTTCCCGGATGGAATCGCGTATTCGGTAATTGACCCAGACGTCGTCATCCGCAAGATGTTGGCGATGCCGCAGTCTGTGAACCACAACGCACCGTCCGGCCCCGCGGCAATGCCGTAAGGGCAAATAGAGGGGATAGCGTACTCGGTGAGCGCCCCAGACGTGGTGATCCGCCCGATTTGAGAGACGAGCGGCTCGGTAAACCAGAGCGCCCCATCCGGACCAACCGCGATGCCTGAAGGGACCTCCGCAGTCGTTAGGAAGGCGCCCGGAGTCGGAACTGCGTACTCCGTGATCGCCCCAGACGCGGTGATCCGCCCGATTTGGTTGGCGCTAGGCTCAGTAAACCACAGTGCTCCGTCCGGCCCCGCTGTCATGCCTGCGGGACCCGAGTCTGGGGTTGGGGTGGGGTACTCAGTGATCGCTCCGGCGGTGGTCACCCGCCCAATTTTGTTGACATCGGCCTCCGTAAACCACAGGGCCCCATCCGGTCCCGTTACGATGGATCCCATGGAAGCGCTGGCGGTTGGTGTCGGGTACTCCGTCAAGCTGACGTACTGCGCCAGCACTGCCCTAGAGACGCTCAGAAGCAGTAGCGTCATGCAAAGACATTGGAGCGTAGCGCGGAATGCCCGTAGCCGGAGGGGTGGGAGCACCGTTGAATGGGTCTTCAGTTCCACGAGAAAAACCTCAAGATCAGATACCTCAATTTGCTACGGCAAGAAGGCCGGTCGTGGATGCTTTGTGCGACAGGGCACAGCCTGGCGACCACGCCCCGCATTGTAGCACCGCCCATTCTCTGGAGGCTACAAGATCGGCTATTGCCGCTCGGGACCGCACTCTAGCGCAGACTACCCACAACCATCACCCATCGGCCAGCCCCTCCGCCAGCGCCAGCGCGCCGTATAGAACGCTGTCGTCGCCCAGCGACGCGGGCACGACATCAATGCGCGCCCCGGACCAGTCGGTGATTTGCCGCCGCAATTCGGTGCGCAGCGGTTCGAATAGCCGGTCGCCGGCCTTGCCAATACCGCCGCCAATGACAATCCGGGCGGGGTTCAACAACATGATGCAGGCCTTCAGTCCCAACGCCAGATCCACCACGTAGCGGCCGACGAACGCGGGATCGCGCATCAGTTCCTCCGCGGTCTTGCCGTAATCGCGGGCCAACCACAGGCCGCTGCACATGCGCTCGAAACAGCCGCGCCAGCCGCAGAGGCATTCGGGACCGTCGGGCCGGATGGTCAGGTGCCCAATCTCGCCGCCGTAAGAATCGGCCCCGCGCCAGATGCGGCCGTCTTCGTAGATGCCGCCGCCGATGCCGGTGGAAAGCGTCATGTAGAACAGCGGCGTGTAGCCGCGTCCGGCGCCGAAGCGGGCCTCGCCCAGCGCACCGGCGTTGGCGTCGTTATCCATGATGGCGGGCACGCCCAGCAGGTCGCGCACCCATTCCGTGAGCCGGAAGTCGCGCCACCCGCCCACGTGCGTGGAGAGCGCCACGCGCTGCTCCTCGAAGATCACCGGACCGCCGAAGCCGATGCCGCAGCGATCCGCGGGCGTTTCCCGCTGCCACGCACGCGCGATGGCCGCGATATGCTCTAGCATCCAGTCGCGGCCGCCTTCGGCGTCGGTGCGGTGGGATTCACGGCGCACCATACGGTCGCCGTCGAATGCCGCGATGGAGAACTTGGTGCCGCCGACGTCAATCGCCAGCGTTCGTCTGTCGCGCATGGGCTGCCAGAACCTCCTCGGGTGAGGCCGTGCCGGTTCCTTTCTTCATGATCGTGATGGAAGCCACCAGGTTACCGAAACGCGCGGCCTCCTCGGGCGAGCCTGTGACGCGGAGGGCAAGCGATGCGCCCGCGGAAAAGCTGTCGCCCGCGCCACAGATATCCACCGGACTGGCGACGGGGCGGCCACGGACCCATGCCTCGCCGGATTTGTCGACCACCAGCACGCCGTCCGGGCCGTGCGTCACGAAAACCAGCGGCGCTTGCGTATGGCGCAGCAGCGCAGGATAGTCCATGCGGCCGAACAGTTCGTGGCAGGCGCGCTCGGCCTCCTGCCGGTTTGGTTTGAGGATCACGTGGCGGAACAGGTGGATGCGGGCGCGCGAATCGGCGAAGAAAACGCGCTCGGGATATTGCGGTGCAAGCTCGGCAAGCAGTTCGCGCACTGCCGGTGTGATGACGCCGCCTTGGCTGGTTTCGGCTTGGTCGGCAATCAGGACGACGTCGAACGAATCCACCGCCATCTGAAAATGGTCGAGAATTCGCCGTTCCACATCCGGCGGCAGCGGCGTAATGTTGATGAAATCCATGCGGGGCTGGTCTTCAATGCCGGTGCGCGCGTTGATTGCCTTGGTATACGTGAACGTCTGTATCGCCGACGTGCGCACGCACAACTCCGATGAGACGCCGCGCGCTTCCAGCGCCTGCACAAGCTCCGAGCCGAATCCGTCCTGCCTGATCGCGCCCAGCACCGCGACCCGGCCGGCGCCCAGCGCCACCAGATTGTTGGCGACTGTACCGCCCGCGCCGGGCGTGACCTCGGTGTGCACTACGCCGATGCGCGGGATGCCGGTTTCGCGCGATGGCTCCGACGCCGCCGGATCGTAAGTGCACCAGCGGTCCAGGCAGATATCCCCCACCACCAGCGCCGAAAGCTTCGGGAATTGAGCGAGGATTTCCGCGGTTGTCATGGCTGGTCGAGAATGGCGCGGCGCAGGGCCGGGAACGTCGCGCGATGATCGCCGCGGAAATAAAAGCTGGCGCCCCCGTCGGCCACGGTGCGCACCAGCAGCGTCTTGTGCGGCCGGAAATAATAGCCGGGATCCGTCTTCGGAAGCTCCTGTTTAAAGCCGCCGCTGGCGCATTCAATGGGTACGAGATCGAAAACGCCGGTGGCGAAGTCGCGGATGGTGCGGCCTTCCTGGTGCGCCACGTTGCGCGCCATAGCCAACGCTTTCAGGTAAACTTCGGGCGCCATGATGGCCGAGCCGAAGCTCAGCAGCACGCCGCCTTCCAGGCGTTCGATGGAGCGCGCGAAGATCAGAAAGTCGCGGTAACTGGCCGCGCCGAACGCCGCGCCATCGCAATTGGGATGCTCATGCAGGATATCGTATCCGATACCGACGTGCACGGTCACAGGCACGGAACGGCGCCAAGCGGCGGCCAGCACGCTCAGATCGCGGTGCGGGTAATCGCTCTCCGCAACGCGCCGGCCGGCGTTTTCGCCAAGGCCCAGGCCGGTGGCCGCGGCTTCCCGCACCCAATCGTTCAGCTCGCCGGTTTCCCGCCACAAGCCGAACTCGCCCGTGCGGATGTAGCGCGCCACGCTCTCGGTGGTGGCGCCGATACGCGCCAATTCGTAATCGTGGATGACGCCCGCGCCATTCATGGCGATATGATCGAGGTATCCCCGCTCGATCAGGTCGATGATCTGGCGGCTTACTCCGGCGCGCAGCAGGTGCGCGCCCATCATCAGGATACGGGCCGTGCCGCGCGCGCGGGCGGCGGCGATGCGGGCTGCTAGCTCAGACAGG
>DATNMW010000265.1:0-2200 GCA_035602155.1 Bryobacteraceae bacterium
GAAGAGCGCATCACGCACGCGGTCATGGAGAGCACCGGCTCGTATTGGAAGCCAGTGTTCAATATTTTGGAAGAGACGCTGACGGTCTACTTAGCCAATCCGCACCAAGTCAAGCCGCGCAAGGGGCACAAGACCGATAACCCAAATTCCCCGCGCGGAGCCAAATCGCTGGCAAAACTTTAACTAACCTACGTAACTATAACCAAATACATCAGATTGCATCTCAGTATATGCGCACTGGCTTCGCTCGGCAGATTTCCGTCGTCCACTGCGGGCCTACGATTCATGCACAAGCACGCACCTTCTCGCACAATCCTGCATAATCCAGCGCGCCCGGCGCGATCGCGCCCGACCAACCAGCCAACTCCAGGAACTTTCCCGCCCCCTCGTTCGTATTCCTTCCAGAACGGAGCAGCTATGCCTCGAAACAATCGCCGCGGCGGCGCCCTAGCCGGCATCATCCTGACGACGCTGATGCTGGGATTCCTGGGCATTGCGGCCCTGGTGGCCACGGGACTGTACGTCGCCGACCACGTAAGCGTCACGGCCTATGCTACACCCGGCGGCGCCACCGTCGAAACGCCCTTCGGCACCGTCCGCGTCCGCGATAACGACAGGCTCGACCCCAAACATATGGGCGTGCCCATCTATCCCGGCGCAACCCGGGTGCACGATTCCCGCAATTTCGCCAGTTTTCATTTCGACTTCGGCGACGTCCACAAAGCCTTCGCCGTGTCGGCCGCCGAATACCGCACTTCCGATTCGGTCGACCAAGTCACGGATTTCTATCGCGACCAGCTTCCGCACTGGCTAATCAGCCAGAAAGAGAACGGTTGCATGCACTTGTCGTTCACTCGGCATGGCTATAAACGGTTCGTGGCCATCCACGAGGATGACGGCGAAACGCGCATCGCGCTTGCTTCCGTGGGAGAGCCTGCGTCAAACTGATCGTAGGAGGCCTTGCGCCCCCGATCATGCCTGAATTCTGCACCTGCGGCGCCGAACTGCCGCCCGACGCCCGGTTCTGCCATCGGTGCGGCAAACCGCAGCGCGAAGAAGTCCAGCCCGAGCCGGTGGAAAGCCCACCCGGAATCATCCCGGTCGCCGCGCCCGACTCAATGGGCGCCCCGCCCCCGACTGCGCCCTTGCGCGTCAATTTCCACAACACCACGGCCGTGCGTATCGGACTGTTAATGGCCGGCGTCGCCTCGCTGCTGAGCGCGCTGCCCGCGATGGCCTTGGGTCTGCCGGGCCTGGCGATCTGGTGGCTGACCGCTGGATTTTTGTCGGTGTATCTCTATCGCCGCCGTACGGGCCAATTGCTCACGGTCGACAGCGGCCTGCGCATGGGCTGGATCACCGGCCTGCTGGGCTCCACCATCACGTCGGTGGTATTCACCGTCAGCGTGGTCCCGCTCATCCGCGGCGGCGGGATCGCCTCGCTTTACGAGGAGCAATTTCACAAGATGTACGGCAACGATCCCAATGTGCAGCAGGCTATCAAGATCCTGCGAACGCCCAGCGGGCTGGCGTTGGTGGTGGTCTTCGCGCTGTTATTTTTCTTCCTGATCATTACGTTTCTGTGTACCGCGGGCGGCGCGCTCGGAGCCAAGCTGGTGGGCGGCGTCAGCGGATCCGGCCCGAAGCCGGCTCGCTAGACGCCTGCGCGGCGTGGCTGGCGAGCGGCCGGCTATACCGCTTCACCAGCGCCACGCCCGTGAAAATGATGGCCATCGCGGTCGCCTCCCGCACACCGAAAGGTTCCCGGTAGAACAGCCAGCCCAATGTTACGGCCACCACGGAGTTTACGTATGGATAGATGGAAGCAACGGCCACCGGAAGGCGGTCCAGCGCGTAGATATACGCGCTATATCCGACGATGGACCCGAACATCACCAAGTACAGAATCGCCGTCACGCCGCGCAGACTCCAATGTACAGAGTGTTCGTGGATCAGCAAAACGAACGGCGAGAACGATAGTCCGGCGGCCAGTTGCTGCACCGCGCCAATGACTATGGGATGCGCGGCCGTCACGCGCCGCCGCTGGTAGATCGATCCGAATGCCCACCCTGCCATGCCCAGTTGCAGCACCAGAAATCCGCTCAGTAGGCCGGCATGGCCGACGGGGAAAGTATGCGTACGCATGTCCGGCGCGAACAGCAAAGCCGCGCCGCCCAACCCAACCAGCATCCCCAGGATG
>DATNMW010000266.1:0-15405 GCA_035602155.1 Bryobacteraceae bacterium
GGCCACATCCTCCCGATCCAGCGAGGAGTTCCGCCCCACGTTGAAGCCAAGGCGTCCCGAGGATCGCGTGGATCCCATGACCATCGACCCCACCCTCCGCTGGGATCTGCTGGCCAAGGTACAAGCCGTCAAGCTTGAAGGCGGCAGGCGCAACCTGTTCGCGGTGGGCGCAGTTCCCTTGCCGCCCGAGCCGACCGTAGCGGTAAAGCGGAATATCCCCGGTGCAAAGGTTGCCCAGATGGGCCCCGAACCGCCCCCCGGGCCTCCGCCGGCGCCGCCGCCTCCACAAGCTCCGCCCATCACTTTGAAGTACTACGGCTATTCGAGCGCGCGCGGCGACAACCGCAAACATGCCTTCTTCCTCGATGGCGACGATATCCTGGTGGCCGCCGAAGGGGAAACCCTGAAGAAGCGCTACCGCGTGGTGCGCATCGGCGTAAACTCAGTGGTGATGGAGGATACGCAATTCAAGCACGAACAGACCCTGCCCTTGCAGGAAGAGGCCGCCGGATGAGACGGTCTAACGCCGCCCGCGAGTCCGGCTATGCCATGCTGCTGGTATTCCTGATGGCGGCCATGATTGCCATCGCGCTCTACAACGAACTGCCGCGCATTGCCTTTGAAGCCCAGCGCAGCAAGGAGCAGTTGCTGATCGAACGCGGCGAACAGTACAAGCGCGCCATCCAGGTCTTCGTGCGCAAGATGAACCGTTATCCCGCCTCCATCGAGGAACTGGAAAATACCAACAATATCCGGTTCCTCCGGAAGCGCTACGTGGACCCCATGACGGGTAAAGACAAATGGCGGTTGATTCATATCAATGGCGGCGTGCTCACCGACTCCATCATCCAGAAGAACAAGCCCGGTCAGGACCCCGCACAACAGGCCAACACGAATACCTTCATCGGCGAAGGCCCGGTGATGGGCGCGAACAACGATCCCAACCAGCAGCAGATCAATCCGGCGCTGCGGCGGCGCGCCAGCGACAACCGGCCGATCGTGAGTCAGGAGGCGCCTCCAGCGCCGACGCCGGACGCCGGCGACGATAACTCGAATTCAGCCGCCGATAGCGACCCCAACAACGCCAACGGAGACACGCCGGCGCCCGGCACCGCCGGTATTCCGGGGCTGCCCAATCAACAGGCACCCGGCATGCCACCCGGCCGCATCGCGCAGCCGGGGATCTATCAGCCCGGCACGATGCCAAACCAGGCATCCAATCCGGGAGGCGCCGGAGGCTTTTCTAACAATACCGGCCAGAACTCCAACCAAAGCTCCAGCCAGAACTCCAGCGGCAGTGTATATGTGGCGCCTTCACTGGGCCAGTCGTCCAGCGTTGGCGCCGGATCGCCGACCGGCGCTCCAGGCCAGCCGGGATACGGAGGGCAGCCGGGCGGCCAACCGGGATACGGCGGCCAGCCTGGATATGGCGGGCAGCCGGGATATGGAAGCCAGCCGGGATATGCCGGTCGCCCCGGCATGCTTCCGGGCCAGCCGCAATCCGCCTTTCCAGGACAAGTCCCGGGCGGATTCGGACAGCCAACGCCCACGTCCGGCTTCGGCGGCGGGACCGATCCCTCCAGCCAGAACGGCAACAGTCCCATAGGTATGAGCAATTTTGGCCTCACCAGCCCGTCCCAGATGCAACCGCAAGGAGGCTTGCCTGGCATGGGAGGCACGCAGGTCGGAGGCGGCATCGCCGGCGTCGCCAGTGAATCCAAGGGACCCGCGATCAAGATTTATAACGAGCGCAAGAAATACAACGAGTGGGAGTTTGTCTACGACCAGGCCAAGGACCGTGGCCTCGCGGGCGTGCAGGGCAACGGCGGCGCGCCCGGCACGCCGGCCGGACAAATGGGCAGCGTGCCGCCCGGCATGAATCCACAGCAACCTGGGGGAGCCGGCGCACCCTTCGGGATGAACACTCAGGGCGGCGCGGGAGGCCAGGGCGGCGCCGGCAGCATTTTCACGCCATCGACCGGCTTCGGATCGCAGGGTCAGCAGCAGCCGCAACCTCAACCTCAACCGCAACCCCAACAGCCGCCAAACTGAGATTTGCTAGCCGCGCCGCGTGCGCTTGCGCTCCGCCGCGCGAACCTGCCGTTCGTCCATGCCGAAATAATGCGCCACCTCATGCCACACCGTGTCTTCCACCATCTGCTTCAATTGCGCTTCTCCGCGGGCCAGCCGTTCGTGCGGCCCCTGGAATATGGTGATCCGGTCCGGCATCGCGAAGCTCTCAAAGACGCTACGCTGGGTCAGCGGCCGTCCTTGATAGAGGCCTAGCAGCGTGGCCCCCGGTCCCGCGCCGCCTTCCGCGAGCTGGGCGGGAGAAGGCTCCGCCTCCACCAGCATCGCGACGTTCTGCAGCCGCTTCCGAAACCGGCTCGGAATCCTCCCGTACGCTTCTTGCACCAGCCTGTCGAATTCGTCCGGCGGCATCCCTCCTGCTATTCTACCTTCCATGTACTCTCCAATCGCGAAAACGCTCGGCGCGCGGCTGGCCACCAGCCTCCTGTTCGCCGGAGCCGCCTGCAGCCGTTCCTACACGGTTTCGACACCGGACGGGAAGGTCGGCTACAAGGAAAAAGGGAAAGACGGCGGCACGCTAACGGTAACCGGCAAAGACGGCCAGACCGCCACTCTCAGTTTCAACCAGAACAAGGCGCCCGACGATTACCCGAAAGACGTACCCATCTGCAACCCTGCCAAGGTCGTGTTGTCGCACTCCGTTTCCGATAAGAACGCGCGCAACTTAATGCTGGAATCGCCCGACGCCAGCGACAAGATCGTCGATTTCTACAAGAAGGCGCTGGACGGCAACGGCTGGAAAACCGCCACCAAGGACCAAAGAGAGGTCGTGCTGCAGATCACCGACAGCGGCGGCAAGCGCGGTGTCATGCAAGTGGTTGCGGACAGACACTAGTGCTGAAACCATCCCGGCGAGTGGTAATCGCCATCGACGGACCCGCCGGCGCCGGTAAGAGCACCATCGCGCGCCGCTTGGCCAGCCGGCTCGGGTTCACTTACATCGATTCCGGCGCAATGTACCGGGCCGTGGCGCTATGGGCGGCGCGCCAAAACGCCGACCCCGCCGACATGCACCGCATGGAACAGTTGGCGCTGGCCGCCGATATCGAATTGCAGCCGGATGGGCCGCGCGTCCTGCTGAATGGCGAGGATGTCACCGCGGCCATCCGCACGGTCGAAGTCGGCAAACAGGCGTCTCTGGTCGCTGCGATTCCAGGCGTGCGCCGCGCCCTGGTGGAGAAACAGCGCGCGCTCGGTGAGCGCACCAGTGTCATCATGGAAGGCCGCGACATCGGCACCGTGGTCTTTCCGGATGCGAATGTGAAGATCTTTCTGGACGCCGATCCGCAGGAGCGCGTCAGCCGCCGTCTGCGCGACTTCCGCGACCAGGGCGACGCCGTGCCTCCCGAAACCATCGCCGCCCAGATCCGCGAACGCGACCAGCGCGACCGCACCCGCTCCGAAGCCCCCTTGACCCAGGCGCCCGACGCCATCTACATCGATTCCACGGGCCTGTCCCTCGATCGCGTGGAAGAGGAGATTCTGAAAGTGGTGCGGGCACGATTATCTAACGGAAAGGATTTCAGTTGAACGATCTGCTTGTGATGAAGTTCGGCGGCACCAGCGTGGGGTCGGCCGAGCGCATGCGTATCGCCGCCGGCATTGCCGCAGGCGCCGCCGCCGAACCTCAGACGCGCCGGCCCGTGGTCGTCGTGGTCTCCGCCATGTCCAAGATCACGGACCTGCTGCTCGATACTTTGCGCCGCGCCGAAGCCGGAGACCAGGCCGGCCTGGAGGCTAATATCGCCAAGCTGCGCGATCGGCATCTGGCCACCTGCCGCGAATTGCTGCCGCCGGACCGGCACGCAGCGGCGGCCGACGGCATCGCGCATCTGATCGCCGAGTTCGAACGCATCGCCGGCGGCATGCTCATGCTCAATGAAATGCCGCCGCGCTCGGTGGATGAAGCCGTGGCCATCGGCGAGCGTCTCTCGGCGCTGCTTATCGCCGGATACCTGAATGCGCAAGGCACGCCCGCCGAAGCTGTCAACGCGGCGGAGATCGTGGTCACCGACGCGGTCTTCGGGAATGCTTCGCCGCTGATGGAACCGACCCGCGCCAAGGCGCGCGCGCGTCTGTTGCCGCTGCTGGAAAACGGAATCATGCCGGTCGTGACGGGCTTCAATGGCGCCACAGCCGATGGCCGCCCTACCACGCTGGGCCGCGGCGGCTCGGATTTTTCGGCGTCGATCCTCTCGGCCGCGCTGGATGCCTCCGAGCTATGGATCTGGACCGACGTGGATGGCATCATGAGCGCCGACCCGCGCCTGGTGCCTTCCGCCGTGGTGCTGAATGAGGTGACCTACGCGGAAGCCGCGGAACTCGCCTACAACGGCGCCAAAGTGCTGCACCCGCGCACCCTCGCGCCGCTGATCGAAAAGCAGATTCCGGTCTGGAGCAAGAACAGCTTTGCGCCCGAAAAGCCCGGCACGCGCATCCTGCCGTCGATCGGCGCGGCCACTGGCGCACGCGCGGTAACCTCGCTTGCACAGGTGGCGCTCATCTCGCTGGAGCCGGCCAGCCCCGAGTTGAGCGGAGCGCACGTGATGGCCCGCGCGCTCGATGCGCTCGACCGCGCCAACGTGGAGGTGCTGGTCTTCTCCAGCTCCAGCTATCGCCAGACTTTCTGCTTCCTGGTGCGCACGGAGGAGTTGGCGAAGAGCCGCCAGGCGCTGGAATCCGCGCTGGCGCTCGAACTGGCACACGACTATGTGCATCCCATCCAGGTGGATGAAAAGGTGGGCCTGCTGGCCGTGGTCGGCGAAGGCATGCAAGGCAAGTTGGGCATCGCCGGACGCATCTTCACCGCCATCTCGCGCGAGAAGGTGAATATCATCGCCATCGCGCAGGGGTCGAGCGAATTGACCATCGCCATCGTGGTGAGCCGCGACGGGCTGGAGAAGGCCGTGCGGGCGGTGCATGCGGAGTGCGGCATGGGGGGTGAACGTGCCTGATGAACTTACCATTGGCGAGTTCCTGATCGGGATTCTTCCGCGTTTGAGCAGCGATAAGAGCTTGCCGTGGTGGCCACCCGACTGTTTCGGGCTGTGCTTGGCACTGCTAAAGCGGACTGGAGCCTACGCAGTGCTTTCTCGCGATTGGCCGCCCGAGCCGCGCCAGGACGATGCCCTCAGAGCTTGGAGGGACAAGGTAGGGGAATTGGGAGCGGCGTGGCGCAAGGGCATAGGAGGTTTGGAGACACAGTGGTCTTTTGATGGGCTGGCCAGCGAGTGGAAGACCGTCTGCCAATCGTTCGACTTACCGCTCGGTGAGACACGGCGTCAACGCGCGCTTTGCGACGCACTCATCAAGATTGTCGCAGTCGCTGACGAGGCCTCTGAAGGGGTTAGCGCCCCGCAGCCTGAAGCGGGCGAATACGACCCCGTGCTTTATATCGCGTCCGACACTTTGCGGGGTTGGGGCACGCTCTGTCTCGATATTGATGGATCCCGCCTGCTGGTCCTTCCGCGAAAGCACACTCCCCAAAGTGGCTTGACTGAGCGTTCGTTGTCGCTTTATTTGTCTCTCTGCGAGGCCAGTGAGGTTACGCCTCAGTGGCAGCCCAGCCCGTTTCTCCAAACTGACTCGTTGAACCTGCTCCTGATCCCTTGGCCATTCGAGGTAGTCGTCAATCAATTCCAGGAGACAACGGATACAGCGGGCCGGTTGCCCAAGGATTTTGGTTTCTTCACCTTTACAACTGACTCACCCGAGGACTTGACTGAACGGGTCTAAGCTCTGCACGCCGAGGCCAAGCGCAAGCTGGGCAGAATCGACGGAGTGGTTCTGCCGGAGTTGTCTATCACGGACGAGCAGTTTCGCGCTCTTCGAACCGTGCTGCCTCAGGAGTGTTTCCTGGTTGCCGGCGTGGGACGCCGCGGGAACGATGGCCAGCGTGGAACCAACGAAGTGATGCTCTCGTTTCGATCGCTTGAAGACGTCGTACAGAAAAAACATCACCCCTGGAAGCTGGACGAAAGCCAAGTCATCCAATACGGCATGGGTGGTGTTCTCTCGCCTTACCGCCAATGGTGGGAATACTGTGACTGCACTGACCGCTGTCTCAACTTCGTTTCGATGAGCGAGGATCTGGTGATCTGTGCGCTCATTTGTGAAGACCTGGCGCGCCCCGACCCAGTGGCGAATATTGTTCGTGCCGTCGGTCCGAATCTCGTCATCGCCTTGCTGATGGACGGTCCCCAAACCAAAGAGCGATGGGCCGCGCGCTACGCGAGCGTCCTGGCGGACGACCCGGGTTGTTCAGTGCTCTCGCTCACGAGCTTGGGCATGGCCCAACTTAGCCGTCCCCAGACAGGACCAAGCCGCGGTCGTGTCGTCGCGCTTTGGAAGGACCGCTTCAACGGTGCAACAGAAATAGAACTCCCACCGGGCAACGACGCCATCGCGATTTCGCTATCGACGCGTTACGACGAAGCGTTCACCGCCGATGGACGAGGAGATGGCGGCAAGGCGGCGTTCCCGATACTTTCGGGAGTGCACCCAATCCGCGATGCAACCAGAGGCAAACAGCGGTAGACTTGGAATATGGCAACTGGGAGCGCGATCCGGCTCACGCATCACGACGCAAACGTGATCGCGGCATTGGTACAGTTCACCGGCATGCCAGAGGAAAAGAAGAGAGAGCTTCTCGCCAAACTGGAGCGCGATGACGGCCGGATGGTCGGAGAAGCCCTTGTCGACCACCAAAGGTATTCCGCGGCCCCACCCGAGGTGCAGGCCGTCGTCGACCTTTATCGCGCCTGGGTCGAAAACAACAAGCGTCTGCGCCTCAATCGCGAAGCCCGGCAGCGATCAAGCCGCAGTTGATAAACCGTTCTCCCCCTCAAACCTCCTCCCGCCAATCTGTGAGATCCTGGGAACAATATCGCCCATTTCAACGTTTACCCCCAAAGGAGACCAGCGCAATGAAGAAAAGTTTCTACCTCGCCGCAGCCCTGCTAATCCTCGCCTCCGCATTCCAATTCGGAAGCGCCCAGGACAAGGCCGCCACCCGTACCCTGAAAGTGAATGTGAAGTATGCCGGGTCTGGAACCGTCGACGATAAACACAAAATCCAGGTATTCCTGTTCGATTCGCCCGACTTTATGCAGGGCAACGCCATGCCCACCGGCATGCAGATGACTGCGTCCAAGAACGGTACGGTAACGTTTACCGATATCCCCAGCTCACCGGTTTATGCCGCCGCCATTTACGATCCGACCGGAGGTTACGATGGCGCATCCGGCCCGCCCCCGTCCGGTTCCTCCGCGGGCCTGTACACCAAAGAGCCGCCGAAACCAGGGCCAATCGCCATCGATTCAGGCAAGACCGTCGAAGTCGACTTGCCCTTCGACGACACGATCAAGATGCCCTGATCACCTGCGCCGCAGGATTTCAGTAGCAATCACCGCCTGTCCCAGCGCGATGCCGCCATCGTTTGGCGGCACCTGCGCGTGGATGAAAACTTCAAATCCCAGCCGCCGCAGTCCCGCCAGAGTGCGGGCCAGCAGCTTCATATTCTGAAACGTGCCGCCGCTCAAACACACCCGGTTGAGCTTCTCTTCCATGCGCAAACGCCGGCAGACTTCCACAATCGCCTCCGCCACGGTATTGTGAAACCGCGCCGCGATCGCCGGCACCGGCGTCCCGTCGCGCAACTCGGCGACGATGCGTTCGATGGCCGGCCGAAAATCCACGGTGTCCCCAGCCGTTCCCGCATCGATCCCGAACGCATAGCTGTCCGCCACGCCTTCCGCCGCGACCGCCTCCAGCTCGATAGCCGCCTGCCCCTCGAAATTTACCTGCTGCCGCAGCCCGACGAGCGACGCCACCGCGTCGAACAGCCGTCCGCACGACGACGTGTCGATGGTGTTCACGCGATGCGCGATCATGCTGCGCACCAGCTTGCGTTCGCTCTCGGCAACCGCCCGCCAAAGCGCCAGTTCTGGAAATTCGGCGCCCGGCCCGAATGTATCGGCAAGGTAAGCGAGCGCCGGCCGCCACGGCTGCCGCACCGCCGCGTCGCCTCCCGCCAGCGGCACATAGCGCAGGTGCGCGCGCCGTTCGAATCCGCCGTAATCCGCCACCAGGAATTCACCGCCCCAGATCCGGCCGTCGGTCCCGTATCCTGTGCCATCCAGCGCCACTCCGATCGCTTTGCCCCGCAACCCGTTCTCGGCCATGCAACTGGCCACGTGCGCGTGATGGTGCTGCACGCCGATCTTCTCCAGGTCCGGCACGCGCAATGCGTACTGCGTGCTCAGGTACGCCGGATGCAAGTCGTGCGCCACCGCGCGCGGCGCCACGCGGAACAGCTTCTTCAGATTGGCCAGTGTCTCTTCAAAGAAGCGCAGCGTCTCATAATTCTCCATGTCGCCGATGTGTTGGCTCAGCACCGCGTAGCGTCCCTTGCTGAGACAAAATGTATTCTTCAATTCGCCGCCGCAAGCCAGAATCTCGGCTACCTGCATGCCCAAGTCGATGGCCTGCGGCACAAACCCGCGCGACCGGCGCAGCACTCGTTCCACACCTTCAAACGTGCGCACCACCGAATCGTCCGCGCGCATGTAGATCTCGCGGTTGTGCAGCAGGAACCAGTCGGCCAGCGGGCGCAGGCGATCCAGGGCCTCCTCGTTCGAGGTCACGATGGGCTCCTCGCTCAGGTTTCCGCTGGTCATCACTAGCGCATCGTAAGCCGCGCCTGCGAATAGCAGATGGTGCAACGGAGTGTAGGGCAGCATCACGCCGATGGTATTGTTGCCGGGCGCAACCGCCGCGGAAATCCCCGCATCCACCCGCCGCGGCAGGATCGCGATCGGACGCCGCGGGCCGGCCAGCGCCCGGCGGTCGTCGTCCGACACCGTGCAGAGCCGTTCCACCGCCGGCAGATCGCGCGCCATCAGCGCGAAAGGCTTATCGCTGCGCCGTTTGCGCTCGCGCAGCAGCCGCACCGCCGCATCGTTGCGCGGATCGCACGCCAGGTGGAACCCGCCCAACCCGCGGATCGCCAGGATCTCACCCTCGCTCAGCCGCCGTTGCGCTTCCGCAATCGCCGCCGACAATTGCGGCCCGCATTCCGCGCACGCGTTGGGCTGCGCATGAAAACGCCGATCGCCCGGATCGTCATATTCCGCCTGGCAAGCCGCGCACATGCGAAAACCCGCCATGGTTGTATTCGGCCGGTCGTAGGGAATGTCGCGGATGATCGTATAGCGCGGGCCGCAATTGGTGCAGTTAGTGAACGCGTAGCCGTACCGCCGGTTGGCCGGATCGGCGAAATCGCGGTAGCAATCGGGGCAGGTGGCCACGTCGGCCGAGACCAGCACGAACTCGCCCGCATGCGCCTGGCTCTCGCGAATTGCGAAGCCGCGCTCGCCCAGCGGGTCGACCTCCGCGACCAGCATATCTTCGATGCGTGCCAACGGCGGCGCTTCGCGGCGCAGGCTTTCGACGAAGCTGTCGAGCGCAGCGCGCGCGCCCTCCACCTCCGTCACCACTCCGGCCGAGGAGTTCAGTACATACCCGGCCAGCCCCAGCCGCCGCGCAAGATTATAAACAAACGGCCGGAAGCCCACGCCCTGGACAACACCACGAATGCGGATCTGCCGCCGCGCCAACTCCACGCCCGATGGTAGCGTATCCGGGAACTTCCGCCTCACGGTGGTTTCTAAATCAAAATGACGATCCGCCGCGCGATGCGCGCCAATATAGATATTCTCGCGCAGGATCTGCGTTATGCCGCCCGCGGGTTCGTGAGATCGCCCACCTTCACCCTGGCCGCGCTTTTCGCCATCGCACTGGGCACTGGCGCAGGCACGGCCGTTTTCAGCGTGGTCGACCGCATCCTGTTTCGCAGTCTTCCATACCCGCAGGCGGATCGTCTGGTATCGGTCGGCTTCGTCGCGCCCATCATCCCGCAGGAGTTCATGCTCGGCGCCGATTACGTGGAATGGCGCGCGCGGCAACAGCCCTTCGAGTCGATCGCGTCCTGGTCCGGCATCAACGATTGCGACCTGACCGGCGCTAATCCGGTGCGCCTGGCGTGCGCGCAGGTAGAGGCCAGTTTCCTGCCCACGCTCGGCGTCCAACCCATGGCCGGCCGCAATTTCACGCGCGATGAAGACCGGCCCAACGCGCCGCCGGTTGCGCTGCTTTCGTATGGCCTGTGGCAGAGCCGCTTCGGCGGAGACCGTAACGTAGTGGGAAAGACCTTTCCGCTGGAAGGGCAGTCCGCCACCATCCTGGGTGTCCTGCCGCCGGATTTCGAGATGCCTACCCTGGAGCATGCGGATGTGCTGGCGCCGCAGGCCTTGGACGAAGCGCAGCAGCACCGGCCGAACACCGGCCGTCCACTCTGGTCGATTGCGCGTCTGAAATCCGGGGTGACGCCCGCGCAGGCCGCGGCCGCCCTGCAGCCGCTCTTTCAAGAGTCCCTGCAATACGTGCCGGGACCTTTCCGCAAAGAGGTCAGTCTGCGTGTGCGCGCGCTGCGCGACCGCCAGATCCACGACGCGCGGCTGGCCTCCTGGATCTTGCTCGGCGCGGTGCTGGCGGTGCTTTTAATCGCGTGCGCCAACGTGGCGAACCTGCTGCTGGCGCGCGCCGCCACCCGCCAACGGGAGCTTGCCGTACGCCTGGCGCTGGGCGCAAACCGCCGCCGGCTCGTTCGGCAGACTCTCACGGAAAGCCTGCTTCTGGCGGTCGCCGGCGGCGTAGCCGGGTGCCTGCTCGCCGCCGCGCTGCTGCGCATCTTCGTGGCCATCGCGCCGGAAGGCATCCCGCGCTTGCAGCAGGCGACGGTCGATTGGCGCGTCTTGCTCTTCACGCTGGCAGTCTCGCTAACTTGCGGCATCGTATTCGGACTGGCCCCCGCACTCGAACACCCGCGCCCCGAAACCTTGGCCGGATGGCGTTCCTTGGGCGGACGGCATTATCTGTTCCGCCACAGCCTGGTGGCCGCGCAGATTTGCGCGTCGCTGGTCCTGCTCACCGGCGCGAGCCTCCTAATGCGCAGCCTGTGGAATCTACAGAATCAACCGCTCGGCATGCGCACCGGCAGCGTGCTCACAGCCACTGTCGCGCTGGGCCAGAAATCGTACGCCGACCCCGGCAGCCAACTGGCATTCTTCGAAGAATTGGAGAGGCGTTTGCACCGCATCCCCGGCTTGACCCAACTGGCGCTGAGCGACTCAACGCCGCTGAGCGGGACCGCGCGTTCCACGATCTACTCGGTTATCGACGTCGCCGGACGCCCGCGCGCGGCGGAAGGCACCGGCGGGATGGCGATCTGGCGCGCCGTCACACCGGGCTACTTCGCGGCGCTCGGCATTCCCATCCTGCGCGGCCGCGGTTTTCGGGAGCAGGATCGCGACCCGCACCAGAATGCCGTCATCCTCAGCGATTCGCTGGCGCGCCGCATGTTCCCCGGCGAAGATCCGCTCGGCAAGCAGATAAAGCCGGGCCGTTCCGGACCTTGGAAGACGGTCATTGGCGTGGCCGGCAATGTGAAAAATGGCGCCCTCGCGCAACCCGACGATCCGGAATTCTACGTCGTGCGCCAGCACGCGCCAGAACCCTTTGGCCGCACTGCCATAGCTATTCTCAGCGGCCCGATCGACCCCGCCGCGCTGGCCCGTTGGGTGCGTGCGGAGGTGGCCGCGCTCGATCCTACGTTGCCCGTGAATATCGAAACGCTCGACCAACGCGTCGGCCGGCTGGCCCAGAGGCCGCGCTTCAACGCCTGGCTGTTGGGCCTGTTCGCCGCCATGGGATTATTGCTATCTGCCATCGGACTCTACGGCGTCATCTCGTTCCAGGTGGCGCAGCGCACGCAGGAGATCGGCGTCCGAATGGCGTTGGGCGCAACTCCCGGTGCTGTGGCACGCCTGGTGCTGGGGCACGCCGCGCGCTGGACCTTGGCCGGCGCCGGGTTCGGCGTTATCGGATCGTGGTTCGGGGCGCGCTTCCTGGGAGCCATGCTGTTCCACGTCTCTCCGCGGGATCCTTGGATATTGGCGGCCGCCGCGGCCGCCTTGTGGGCCACTGCGATGCTGGCGGCCTGGGTACCGTCGCGGCGTGCGGCGCGGCTGGACCCCATGCAGGCGCTGCGCCAGGATTGACGGCTTCAGGACACTACCAGAGCCGCGACCGTTTTACCGAGCCGCGACCGCAAGGGAGCGCTCCTGCTATAATTAGATTTCCCCTAATCCCAGGAGATTACGTTACATGTTTGATCTGTTCCGCAGCCGAGACAAAGTCGTGCGCATCATGCTCGGCGGATTGCTTCTTGTAGTCGCATTGTCTATGTTGACCTACCTGGTGCCCAGCTACAACATGGGCAGCAGCGGCCCGTCCGATCAGGTGGTCGCGGAAATCGGCAAAGACACCATCACGGTGCCCGAGGTCCAGCAAATTATCCGCATGAAAATGAGCGGCCGCCAGTTTCCGCCCGAGCTGGTTGCGCAGTACATCCCGCAGTATCTCAACTCCATGATCGGCGACCGCGCCTTGGTATTCGAGGCCAAGCGGTTGGGTTTCAAGGTCTCCGACGAAGATCTGGCAGCGGGCATCCGGCAGATGATTCCCTCTCTGTTCCCGGACGGCAAGTTCGCCGGCAAAGAAGCCTACACGCAGATGTTGGCCCAACAGAACCTGACGATCCCGCAATTTGAAGACGACATGGCCCGCCAGTTGCTCATCACCAAAATACGCAACGTCGCCCTCGAAGGCACCGTCGTAACCCCCCAGGAAATCGAACAGGAATACAGGCGCCGCAACGACAAAGTCAAGATCCAATACGTGAAGATTACCGGGGACAAACTGCGCTCCGACGTAAAACCCACCCCCGACGAATTGCGCAAATACTACGAAGCCCATAAACCCCTGTATCAGGTTCCCGAGAAGCGCGATCTGGGCATCGTGATCGTGGATCAAGCCAAGCTGGAACAGACCATTCAGCCCACCGACGCCGATTTGTTGCGCGTCTACACCGAGAACAAGGACGCGTATCGTACCCCGGAGCGCGTCAATGTGCGGCATATCCTGCTAAAGACGGGTGGATCGGACCCCAAGGCCGACGCCGCCGTCAAGGCCAAGGCCGACGCCGCGGTTAAGGCCAAGGCCGACGATTTAGTGAAGCAGCTCCGCAAGCCGGGCGCGAATTTTGCCGACATGGTCAAGAAGTACTCCGAGGACCCCGGTTCCAAGGATAAGGGCGGCGAATACGATGGGGTGGTGCGCGGCCAGATGGTCCCGGAGTTCGAGAAAGCGGCCTTTTCGCTCAAGATCGGCGAAATCAGCGAACCGGTCAAGACCGCCTACGGTTACCACATTCTCGAGGTGCTCAAGCACGATCAGGCGCAACTGAAGCCGTTTGACGAAGTGAAGCCCCAACTGGCCGCCGAGTACAAGAAACAGCGCGTGAACGACCTCACGCAGCAGTTGTCGGATAAAGTGCAGGCCGCGCTGGCCAAAGATCCGGCACATCCCGAAAAGGTGGCCGCCGACTTGGGCGTGCAGTATGTGAAGGCCGATAATATCGGCCCCACCGACCCTCTTCCGGAGGTGGGCGTGAACAAGGATTTCTCGGACGCGGTCGGCAACTTGAAGAAGGGTGAAGTCTCGCAGCCGGTGGTGTTGACGGGCAACACCAAGATTGCCATGGCGGTCTGCACTGGCGACATCCCGGCGCATCCCGCGGCATTCGAGGAAATGCAAAGCAAGGTCCGCGACGCCTTCGTCAGCGACACGGTGAAGAGACTGGTCGACCAAAAGGCCACCCAACTGGTCGAGAAGACCAGCGCGGATGGCGGCGACCTGGAGGCCGCCGCGAAGTCCATGGGGCTGGAAGTGAAGACTTCCGACGCCGTCGATCGCGCGGGCGCCATCGAAGGGCTGGGATCGGCGGGCATGTTTCCGGATGCCTTCTCCAAGCCGGTCGGTACCATCCTCGGCCCCAGCGGGCTTACCGCCGATTCGAAAGTCGTGTACAAGGTGGTGGAGAAGATCCCCGCCGATCTATCCGGCCTGGCCGGCCAGCGCCTTGCCATTCGCGACCAGATCAAGAGTGAAAAAGCGCGGATCCGCAATGCGCTGTTTGAAGAGGGCGTGCGCGATGCCCTCACCAAGGAAGGCAAAATCAAGGTTCACGAGGATGTAATCGACCGGTTCCTCGCCAGTTATCGCGGCTAACCCGGCTAACATACTTCTAACATCTAAACGGCATGCTCCATTCCCTGCTGGATTTCTTGCGCTCGTTGACCGACCCGGAGCGGCTGATTCAACTTCTGAGCACGCTGTTGACCGGATGGCTCGGCTACGCCGTGCTGTTCGGGCTGGTGTTCGCCGAGACCGGCATGCTGGTGGGCTTCTTCCTGCCCGGCGACTCGCTGCTGTTCACCGTGGGCGTGGTTTGCGGCGCCGGACAGCTCGATATCGCGGTGGTGATTGTGCTGTTGATCTGCGCCGCCATGCTGGGCGACGCCGCGGGCTACATGCTCGGTCGAACCGCCGGGCCGCACATCTTCAACCGGCCCAATTCGCGCATCTTCCGCCGCGATTACCTTTTGCGTACGCATGAGTTCTATGAGAAGCACGGCGGCCGCACCATGGTGTATGCGCACTTCATCCCCATCATCCGCACGTTTGCGGCTTTCGTAGCCGGAGTGGGCCGCATGAATCTGGTGCGCTTTCTGTCGTTCGATATATTCGGCGTGACCGGCTGGGTGGTCATGATGACGATGGCGGGCTACGAACTCGGCGGCGTGGGCTTCGTGCGGCATAACTTCGAGAAGCTGATTCTGGGGATTATCGCCCTGTCGTTGTTGCCTGCCGGCCTGGAAGTGCTGAAGGCCCGGCGGCGCCGCAGTATGGCAACCGCGGGCGAGTAGCGAAAAATTTCCGTTGACACGCAAGCTATCGCGTGATATTGTTCCAAAAGATAATAGTTTGGCGGATCTTATTGAACATATTTTTCACCTAAGTCCCGACGGTCCTGGTTGAAAGCGAGGTGCGGCAATGTTCTCCGTTGACGAAATGACCAATCAAGCGGGCTTTGTATTTGACACGCAGGTGGAACCACTGGGTGCGTCCGGCGCCGCTGGTGGATTCCCTGTAGCCGCCGAGACCGCAATCGTTCGCGTGACGAAGGTTTTCCGGAGCTCCGGCGGCGTGGATAATTCGATTCCGGTCGCGATTTCGATCACGCCCTTTTTCATCCGCGCTGGGGAACCGATCGAGCCGATCAGGCCCATTGAGCCGATTGGGCCCATCGAGCCCATCGAGCCAGTCAAACCGGTTGTGCCGATCGAGCCGGTC
>DATNMW010000267.1:0-17378 GCA_035602155.1 Bryobacteraceae bacterium
CAAGTGCCTTAAGCTGCTCGATGAAGTTCACCAGAAACGTTTCCAAATCGTGATCACGAAGCGCGGCAAGCCGGTGGCCCGCCTCGTTCCCGTGACCGATACGATGCCGGACATTTTCGGACGCATGAAAGGCACCGTCGAGATCCTCGGGGACATCGTCGGACCCACTGGCGAGGTGTGGAATGCCGACCGGGACCACGGCGATATCTGAAGAGGGACCGCTCCTGCTGGACACGCATTGCTGGATTTGGTTGCAGTCGGGCCAACTGGAGAGGTTCTCGCAAGGAGTTGTCGGGCGGATACGGCAGTCCGGCGCGCGCGGCATGCTACGTGTGTCGGTCATCTCGGTATGGGAAATCGCGTTGCTCGAATCGAAAGGCCGTATCCGGATTCACATGGACTGCCTGGAGTGGGTGCGCCGGGCGTTGGAGACCCCCGGCCTCTCGCTGGTTCCCCTAACCCCTGAAATCGCGGTCGAAAGCACCCGGCTTCCCGGAAACCTGCACGCCGATCCCGCGGACCGCATCCTGGTGGCAACCGCCCGCGACCTAGGCGCATGCCTGATGACCCGCGACCAGGCTCTGCTCGATTACGGCCGCACGCGTCACGCGCGCATCGTCTCCGCCTGATCCGCCGTCACGCGGATTTGATTTCCGTCCACATCCGATCCCGCAGGCGTTGCGTGGCGCCCGGCATGGTGGCGATCCATTGCCCGCGCGCCAGCGTCCCGGCGGTGGGGAACAGCGTCGTATTGCTGCGCAGCGCCTCCGGCAGCAAGGCTTGCGCTGCGGCGTTGGCGGTTGCGGTGCGGGAGGTCTGCACGATCGCCGCTGCCACCGGCGCGCGCAACAGGTAGTTGATGAACTGGTGTGCCAGCTCCGCACGGCCGCTCTCCCGCAGCACCACCGCGTTGTCGCCATATAGCGGGAAGCCCTCGGCCGGATAGGCGAACCCAAGCTGCGGCGCGGCGTCAATGGCCTGCTGCGCGGTGGTCGCCCAGGAGTGCGCCACCAGGATGTCGCCGGCCACCAGTTGGTCGCGATACTCGGCGTTCAGATAGGCGCGCAGCAGCGGCTTCTGGGCGATGGCTTCACGTTCCGCGCGGCGCAGGCTGGCGACGTCCGTCGAGTTGTACGAGAGCCGTAGCTTCAACAGGCACGCGCCCAGCACCTCTTCCGGATCGTCCAACATGGTCAGCCGGCCTTTGAACCGCGCGCTCCACAAGTCGGCCCATGCGGCTGGCGCGAGCGCCACGGACCGATTGTAAGCGATGCCCGTCGCGCCCCACATGTACGGGACGCAGTATTCCAGGCGCGGGTCCCACGGCGGGCTTTGGAAGCGCGGTTCCAGATTCGGCAGATTGGGCAGCCGCGCATGATCGATGGGCGCCAGCAGCCTGTACTGGCGCATGGGTTGAATGCGATTATGCGTCGGAAAAACCACGTCCCAGCCGGAATTGCCGCTCAGCACCTTGGCCAGCATCTCCTCGTTGCTCTCGTAGGTGGCGTAGCGCACCCGCACGCCGAACTCGGCTTCGAAATTAGCGATAGTATCGGGCGCCACGTAGTTCGACCAGTTGTAGACGTTGAGCCGGGGCCGCCCGCGCGCGCATCCGGCCAGGCCGGCGACGCCCATCAGAAAGGTGCGCCGATTCAGGCGTTGCTTCATGATGCGCGCACCCTCTCGGAGATCAGCACCAGGGCCCCGAAAACCACTACGATCAGAGCGGAAATCGCGTTGATTACAGGACTCGCGCCGCGCCGGGCCATGGCATAGATCACCATCGGCAGCGTTTCGGAATCCACGCCCGCCACCATGCTGGTGATCACATAGTCGTCGAACGAAACCGTAAGCGCCAGCAGCGCCGCCGCCACGATCCCCGGCAGCAGCGCCGGCAGCGTGACGAAACGGAACGCCTGCCATTCGTTCGCGCCCAGATCGAGCGCCGCCTCCTCCAGCGCGGGGCTGAAAGTGCGCAGCCGCGCCGCGATCGCGATCACCACGTAAGCGATCGAAAACGCCACGTGCGCCAGGATCACCGTGTGCAATCCCAGCCGCCAGTGCAGCCACCGGAACGACCACTGGAACAGGGCCAGCAGCGAGATCCCCATCACGATTTCGGGCGTCACCAGCGAAAGGTACAGCGAACCGGATAGCAGCTTCGAACCGCGCTTCCACAAGCCGTACGCGCACGCCGTCCCGGCCATGGTGGAAATAATGGTGGCGGCCACCGCGATAATCGCGCTGTTCCACGCGGATTCGCCAAGCTGCCGGTCCTGGAAGATCGCGCGATACCAGGTCAGCGAGAACCCCTGCCACACCGTGAAGCGCGACGAATTGAAACTGAAAACGGCTAGAATTGCCAGCGGCAAATGCAGGAACAGATAGACGGCGGCGGCGTACAAACCCAGCCAGCGCTTCATACCAATCCCTCCCGCTCGCTACGCAGCATTAGCAGCACCAGCACGCCCACCAGCGCCATCAGCCCCACCGAGATGGCCGCGCCAAAGGGCCAGTCGCGCGCCGTGGTGAACTGGTTCTGCACCAGATTGCCGATCAGCACCGTGCGCCCGCCGCCCAGCAGGTCGGGCGTGAGATAAGCGCCCAACGCCGGAATGAATACCAGGATGCTGCCCGCACGGATGCCCGGCGCGGAGAGCGGTAGGATGACGTGCAGCAGCGTGGGCCAGGGTTTAGCGCCGAGGTCCGCGGCTGCCTCGACCAGCGCCGGATCCAGCCGTTCCAGCGTGGCGTACACCGGCAGCACCATGAACGGCAGATAGCCGTACACGAGGCCGAGCAGCACTGCGCCATCGTTATACAGCAGCGGCAGCGGATCGTGTATGAGGCCGAGGTGCTGCAGCGCGGTGTTGATTAGGCCGGTGTCGCGCAACAGGAACAACCACGCATAGAGGCGCACCAGGAAACTGGTCCAGAACGGCAGAATCACCAGTTGCAGATAGATGTTCTTGCGGTTGCCCGCGCGCGAAATGAACAGCGCCAAGGGAAAGCCCAGCAGCAGGCAGATGGCCGTGGTCGCGGCCGCCATCATGAACGACCGCAGAACGATGCCTAGATACAGCGGATCGGCCAGCCGTTGGTAATTTTCCAGCGTCCAGGGCAGGCCCAGTCCGCCGTATCCGCCGCGCGTCAGCAGGCTGTAGACGATCACGATGGCGAACGGCGCGGCAAACAGGACCGCCATCCAGATCCAGGCGGGCAGCAGAAACCACGCGCGAAGCCGTTCCCATCCCGAGGCTGTCTTCATGGAAGCATCATCTCGTCGGATGGATTCCAGCAGACGTGGATGGCTTCGCCGGCTTGGTAAGAACCGTTAGTGCGCGGGATTTCGGCCACCGCGTCCTCACCGCTCTCCAGGCGCGTCAGCACGTGTACGCAGTTCCCCAGGAAGACCGAGCCAGTCACAGTCGCAGGCCTGAATCGGCCGCCATTCGAGGGCAGCGTACGCGAGATGCGCGTCACTTCCGGGCGGAGGCCGATGCCGTCGATCCAATTCACCGCGCCCAGAAAGCCGGCCACGAAACGCGTGCTCGGGCGCAGGTAGACGTCCTGCGGCGTACCCACCTGTTCGATCAAGCCGGCGTTCATCACCGCCAACTGGTCGGACATGGAGAGGGCCTCTTCCTGATCGTGCGTCACCAGCAGAAACGTGATCCCCACGCGGCGCTGCATTTCTTTCAGTTCCAGGCGCATTTGCTTGCGCAGCTTGGGATCGAGCGCCGCTAGCGGTTCGTCGAGCAACAGCACCTCCGGCTGCAGCACCAGCGACCGGGCCAGCGCCACGCGCTGCCTTTCACCGCCGGAAAGCTGCGCTGGGTAGCGCGATTCCTTGCCCGTCAACCGTACCAGATCTAGCGCCTCCCGCACCTTTCGCGCGATGTCAGCCCGATTCTTCCGTTTCAGCCCAAAAGCGATGTTTTCCGCGGCCGTCAGGTGCGGGAACAGGGCGTAATTCTGAAAGACGGTGCTCACGTTGCGCTGGTAGGGCCTCTGCTCGTTGACCACTACGCCCTCCAGCAGCACCTCGCCGGAAGTCGGCTGCTCGAAGCCCGCAATCAGGCGCAAGGTGGTCGTTTTGCCGCAGCCCGAAGGCCCCAACAGCGAGTAGAATCCGGCGCGCGGAATCTTGAGCGAAATGCCATCCACGGCGCGCTGGTTCGGGAAAAGCTTCACCAGGTTGCGCAATTCCAGAATTGACTCCATTTGAAAAGCATGTTAACGCAAACGTGGGATCGAACGATGAAAAATTTTGCATGCATCTTGCTGGCCGCGAGGCTTGGGCATTTCCCAAGCGAAGCTAGGACGGATTCCGGGAAGCTGCTGCGCCGCAATCTCCTGCAGGCGCGCCAGCTTTTCGACAGCCTCCTGACCCGTGATGCGCCGGGCCTTCTCCATGGCCTCGGCCAAGCGGTCCTGCCCCACGGGTTTCAGCAGGTAATCGATAGCGCCGGCCTCGAAAGCCTCCAGCGCGTACTTGTTGTATGCGGTGACGATAAGGATCACCGGCATGTGCATGGAGTGGCGGATCTTGCGGATCACCTCGAAGCCGCCCATTTCGGACATCTGGAGATCCAGCAAAACAAGGTCCGGGCGCCGGCCGGCGATCTGCTCTCTATATCCGTCGCCCCTTGCAGGACTGTCCCTTCATCAGGACCGTCTTTGGAATCGCACCCTCGCCTGCCAGAGTGAATGCACCGAAGTCCTTACACCATTCGCCGTTCGGCACTGCGGGATTCGTCTTGATCCAGTTGGTCAGCCGAATCATGTCGTCTTCGGTGATGTATCGATCCTTGACTCGCTGCTGAAGGTGATCCCGGACGGCCCTTGGCAGTTGCGTCCAGTCGATATACGGCATGAATCAATCGTGGTAATCCACGCCGAAGACTTCTTTCTCGATCAGCTTCCACTGGCGATGCGACTCGTTGGCGTCAGGCTCATCCTGGAAGGCCCGAATCGTCTCACGCAGCTTCCTCTCTCGGGCCTCGATGACTCGTTCGACAAGAGCCTCGCCGGATCGCAGCATGGACGCCATCTGTTCGTTATTGAGGCTTTCGGCAGCTTCGGTCAGCGCCCGGGCTCCGAGCGAACGCGCGGCTTCCACGATGCAATCGACCGGAACGAGCATGGAGCCGTCCTGTTCCAGGTGTCCCATTTGGAGAACCTTGCCGCCAAAACGCGCGGTCATTTCCCGCAACTCGGCTGGCGAAAGCGTCACGTCTTCGCTGGCCAATTCAGACACGAATTGTTTGAAGGTCAACATCGTCGCCTATAAACCGGCTCGTCCCTCCATTATCCGCTTTTTGCCGGTTGACCGTTTGTACGCGAGTTGCCTAGTGGGAGGACGTCAAGGCGTCGACCTGTAGCCGCAGATCCGTGTGGTGCTCGCCGGATAGTACTCCGAAGGTCTAAGCACTTCGCCAGAAGGGCCGAACCATCGGGACACCTCTGAGCCGAAAGCCGGACGGCTGCCTGCTCGTGTTTCCTGGCCCAGCCCGCGAGCCAGCAGGGGTAGATGCCCGCGAGCGAGCCGGCCACACCGCTCAAGGGACCACTAGGGCGGTCGCGGTTAAGGCTGAAGGCACGCTGCCCGCAGGCGCCGCGACAATTCCCCATTGCACCGCGTCCTCCGTAAGGTCGGAAACAGCCTTGCGAAGTAGACTCGGCGTGCCCGAACCTCGCCGGCCGAAGACGATGGTGGGGCGTTTCGCCAGCGCGCGTGCCAATGGGCCGGCGGCTGGCTCGATGAAGCGTTTAACGCCCTCCTCTGTCGATCGAGTGGCCTCTTCAATTTCAGCAGTTTGTTCAATTCCCCCCCCGCACGTCAGTTGATAAAGGCCGGCTGCCAGCCGCTACACTTTGCCCACGCAAGTAACACCACATACCCAAAGCATAAAGACCACACAGCGCGAAACAGAATCGCCAACCAGTGCGCCAGCTTCTTAGAACTGTGACTGCGCCTGGGAACTGGAGGAGACGTTCTGAATTCCCAATGGCGTAATACGTTGATCGTCCCAAACGCATCTGCCTCCAAGTCAACGAGCACTTCCTCCCAGTGTCGGACCCATTGCTCGCCAGTTTCCAGCGCTTCCCGCCACAGCCACGTCAGCGCAATGCCTATCGCGCACGCAAAGGCCAGAATCCCGAGCCTATTCCAAGTCGGAGTTGGTGCTCCCATGGGCATTTGGTTGAGCAAGAACGCGGCAAGGGCGGTGTTCGCCAGTAGAAAGAATTGTGCTCTAGTCCAGTAAACGCCATTTTCGTAGGCGAGGTAGCGAAGGATAGCGTCGTATCGCTTCAGCGCCAACTCTGTTGACTCATCTGAATTCTGAATCGGGCGTGGGTCATCCATAGTCTGCCACTCGCGATCATACCTCAATTTGCCGGCAACTTTAGACCACGCGTATGCCGGAGACCCACCTAAGGCTAACGCACCTCTCGCAGGGGTGCGGAGCCTCGGATAAGTTCAGTCAGCGGCAGTGCCGGTTTGCGCCCACTGCACAAGCTGAAGCTGCCCTACCAATTCACCAGCCGCCGAATCCCCCTAGCCTGCCTCTTACTGGCGATGAACTCCTGTTCGTTACTCAGCGTAATAAGCCAGCGCTGGCTGCTCAAAGCGCTCATCTTGCGCACATGATCGACGTTCACCAACGCGCTGCGGTGGATGCGCTGAAAGTTGGTGCTGCGCAGCCGCTCCTCCAGCACCTTCAGCGTCTGGGTAGCCTGGTATCGCTTGCGCGCGGTGGTGATCCAGACTATGTCGCCCTCGGCATGGAAGGCGAAAATCTCGCGGGCGTCCAGCAGAAAATATTCGGCGCCGGCTTTGCCCACGATCTTCTTCAGGCGCTGTCCGGGAAGCTGCGGCTCCGCAATCTCCTGCAGGCGCGCCAGCCTTTCGACAGCCTCCTGGCCCGTGATGCGCCGGGCCTTCTCGATGGCCTCGGCCAAGCGGTCCTGCCCCACGGGTTTCAGCAGGTAATCGATAGCGCCGGCCTCGAAAGCCTCCAGCGCGTACTTGTCGTATGCGGTGACGATAACGATCACCGGCATGTGCGTCGAGTGGCGGATCTTGCGGATCACATCGAAGCCGCCCATTTCGGGCATCTGGAGGTCCAGCAGGACAAGGTCCGGGCGCCGGCCGGCGATCTGCTCCAGCGCCGCTGCGCCGTTGTCCGCCTCTCCCACCACTTCGACGCCGCCGATGGATTCTAGATCCTCGCGCAGGACTTTGCGCGCGACCGGCTCGTCGTCCACGATCAACGTCTTCAGTCCCATGCTCATGAAAGTGCAGAAGAAACTGGCGTCCCCATCGGCGGGAAGCCTGGGGACGCGGCACGCTGGAGTGCGTGCGCCACCGGGCTGGTCGGGAGGGTGAAGGCGACAGTGGTGACACCGGCGGCAGCGTGAATATCGAAGCGGGCTTGGGCGCCGTAACACAGTTCCAGGCGGCGCCGCACGTTGGTCAGGCCGATGCCGGATTGCGCGGGCCGGCCGGGAATCCTGTCCCACATGCCGGAATTGGAGACTTCCACGGAGACGGTCCGATCGCTCGCACGGATCTTAAGATGGACGAACCCCGCTCCTTGGTGCGAGGCTACGCCATGCTTCACCGCGTTTTCCACCAGCGGCTGAATGGAAAGCAGCGGGATGGCCACGCGCAGTGCGGATTGGTCGACATCCACCTCCGTGCGAAGCTTGGCGCCGAGGCGCAATTCCTCGATCTCCAGATAGGCGCGCACGATGCGCAGCTCCTCTTCGACCGCCACCAGAGCGCGTTCGGAGCGCAACAGGTAGCGATAAACATCGGCCAGATTCAGCACCAGCCTACGGGCCTCCACATTGCCGCGGTCGATGGCGCCATAAAGCGTGTTCAGCGAATTGAAGAGAAAGTGCGGGTTAATCTGCGACTGCAGAGCCTTCAACTCCGCCTGCGAGACAAGGTTCTGCATTTGGACGCTGCGGAGTTGTTCGACATGTTCGGCGACGGCGGCTCCCAGGCGCGCCAGCACGGTGAGATCTTCGCTGAGATAGCGCCGCCCACCGTTGCGCGGGCCCAGCAGCAGGTAGGCAGAGTCGCCGCGCGCGAAGCGCATAGGCAGCACGGCTTGCGCCCACGACGGCACGGCGAAGTGCGCCGAATCGAGCACCGCCACGGGCGCCAGGGGAGGCGGCCCGTCCACTGGGTTCTGCTCTGTCAGATCGCAGCGCGCGGCATGCAGGAAGCGGGCGATGGCTTCGGCGGCCAGGCGCAGGTAATCCGCTTCCGCGCCGGCGGCCAGCGACAGGTCCTGCAACTCGCGCAACGGCTCATCTACGTTGGACCGCAGGAAAATTGCGCTCGTCAGAAAGCGTTGGATGCGATTATGCGCCCAGACAAAGAGAGTCAATAGAAGGCCGGCGGATACGAAGATCACTCCGGCGTCGAACGGGTGTTGCAGATGTTCGGCGAGAACCCGCGACCGCAGGATGCGAATGGTCGCCAGCAGCGCGGCGGCCGCCAGAGTGGCGTTCACGATGAAGCGCAAGAACGCATCCATCAGCAGGAAGCGGTAATCTTGCAGCAACACCAGCAACGCCAGGGGCAACCCCGCATGATGCAGGGCGGCCTCCTTGGACCAGGCAAGCTGCGTGTGGGGAGCGCCGAAGTGGGCGAAGGAAATCGCAAACAGAAACAGGCCCATGGAGCCGGCCAGCCGCGATCCGGCCGCGCGGTTCTCCTGGCGCCATTCGAGGATCACGGAGAGGATCGTGAGCGAGGCGAAGCCGATGGTTACCACCAATAGCGCGGCGTAGTGCAGCCCGGGCATGTGGCTGAGCCAATCGGCCAGATGCAGCGCCACGGCTACGCCGCTGAGGGCGTAACCGCCGATCCATACCGCGCGGCGGCGCGATCGCAGCGAAATGTGCAGGAGGACGGCAGGCAGCAGGCTCAGGACGGAGAAGCTGAGAGCTACGATGGCGCCGGCGATCGCGCCACCGCGGGGACCGGTTTCGAGCGCCACGAGGGAGCCGAGATTCCACAGCATCGCCAGCGCCGCGGCTACCGCCGGCAGAGTGCTGCGTTCCTCGCCCGCGCGCCGCCGGTTCACCAGGAAAAAGTAGAGCAGCATCCCGAAGATCGCTGCGCCGGCACAGTGGCCGATGGTGTTTACCAGAACAGGCTCGTGGATGCTTAGCCAATCGGGCATAGGAGCTTTCAGCTTTCAGCTTACTGCACATCGTCCGGGCAGGACGCACCGACTATACTGGCCGGAGGGCGGAAACGCGCAAGCCGGCGCTTTTCGTCGGAGGTTCCCGGTGTGACCATGGCCGGTCAGGTGACCATAGGGCGTCGTGATTTCACGAGAATTTCAGCCCTGGCGACGGCCGTGCTACGCAGATGGCGGCCTCAAAAGCCGCGCGTTTTCGCCTGTCCGTTCCCAGATGTCCGCCCATGTTCGCCATTGGTCCCCAATCTGCAACTGTCTTGGTTGAAAAGAGGCAATGAATGGCGACCTTACTGATTATTCTTCTGGTGTTGTTTTTGCTCGGCGGCGGCGGGTGGGGATATTCGCGGTATCGCCGATAGTGCGGGATGGCTGGTTCCGCGGGAGGCTTAAGTGCCGCCCGCCCAACGGCCGACTGAGTTGACATAGACAAGCAGTGGCTGGATGTGGAGGCAGATCATGGATTTAGGAACGCTAAGTACAACGGAGATAGCATTAATCGCCGCTGGCGTCGTGGTTGTCGCGGCGGTCATCGCCGCATTTCTATTGCAACGAAAGCGCCGCACGGAGAGGCTTCGCAGTCAATTCGGCGGCCCTGAATACGCTCGCGCCATGGCGCAAGGCGGCAACCGGAGGAAGGCCGAATCCGGGCTCGAGGAGCGTGCTCAACGGGTTGAGGCGTTTCACGTCCGTCCGCTAGCGGCAGGCGATCGCGCACGTTTCTTAGAGTCCTGGCGCGGACTCCAGGCGCGCTTCGTGGACGGCCCCGCCGGAGCGGTAAGCGAGGCGGACCTCCTGCTGCGCGATGTGATGTCCACGCGGGGCTATCCGGTAGCGGACTTTGAGCAGCGCGCGGCGGACATTTCCGTGGATCATCCGCTGGTTCTCGAAAACTACCGGGCGGCCCACGAAATCGCGCTTCGCCAGACGGGCGGAAAGGCCACCACGGAAGAGTTGCGCCAGGCAATGGTTCACTACCGGACGCTTTTCGAGGAACTGGTCAGCGAGCCTGTCATGAGCCATGCGAGCGCTTGATCGCGGCGTGCCGGCTGTAACAGACGGGCTGCATGTTCAATGGGAGAAGAGACATGAAATCGTTCAAGACGCAGTTGGCTTTGTGCACGGTGTTTGCGTTCGGAATGCTGGCCGGTTGCTCGACCAGCTCGAAATCGCCCGACGTTGGCGCGGGCGTTCGCAAGGCGCTCGATCAAGCAGGCTTCAAGGGTGTCTCCGTAAGTCAGGACAGGGACAAAGGAGTCGTGACGCTTAGCGGACAGGTGCCATCGGAAGCCGGAAAATCGCAAGCGGATTCCATTGCCAAATCGATCGCCGGCGGGCAGGTTGTGTCGAACCAGATTGCGGTAATGCCGCCGGGAGCCGAGCGGGATACCAGGACGATGAACTCGGATCTGGATAAGGGCATCGCGAACAACCTGGATGCCGCTCTGATTCAGAATACGCTTCACCAGTACGTAAAATACGGCGTCAAGAACGGGGTCGTGACACTGACTGGCGACGTGGACTCGCCGATCACGGGTACGCGCGCCGAGTCGATCGCGTCTTCGATCCCAAACGTGCTTCAAGTGGTGAATGAGTTGCAAGTGAAGGAGCAGAAAGCTACATCGTCACAATGATCATTTGCTCACGTAGCGATCCACCCAGTCCACTTGGCGCTGCATGATGTCCAGCAGAAACTTCGGCTCGCGGGGACCGTGCGGCGTGCGTGGATACACCACCATTTTTGTAGTGACACCTTGCCGCTTCAAGGCATTGTAGAATTCATAGCCTTGGGTCGTCGGCACGCGCACATCGGCCTCGCCGTGCAGGATCAGCGTAGGTGTTGTGACGCCCTTCACAAACGCCATGGGCGAGTGGTTATAATAGCCATCGAAGCTGTTCCAAGGCTCGCCCGAAAAGTAGTCGGGCAGAAATCCGGTTATGTCGGAGGTTCCCGTGAAGCTCCACAAGTCAGTCACCCCGGCGCCTACGGCGGCAGCTCTAAACCGGTGCGTGTGAGTGACTACCCAACTGGTCATGAAGCCACCGTAACTCCAGCCCATCACCGCCAGGCGGTCCGGATCGGCCACCCCCATCGAAATCACTTGATCGACGCCCGCCATCAAGTCCAGGTAATCCTTGCCGCCCCAGTCGTTCATGTTCGCGAAGCGGAAAGTGCGGCCGTAGCCGCTCGATCCGCGCGGATTCACGCGCAGCACGGCATAGCCGCGCGCGGCGAAAGTGGCGTACGGATACAAGCCGTAGCGTCCCAGGAAGCTATCCTGGAAGATGCCTGTGGGTCCGCCGTGAATGACTAACACCAGTGGATACTTCTTCGTGGGATCGTAACCCACCGGGTAAGTCAGCAGGCCTTCGATATTCAAGCCATCCGCGGCCTTCCATGCCACCGGCTTGGTTTCGCCCACGGGCAGCTTGGGAAGGTCCAGGTTGGCGCCGCTGACGCGCTGCGGAATGCTATCGCCGATTTGCACAACGTAAGCTTCTGGCGCCTCATCCCAGCTTTCGCCCGCGAAACCGAAAGCCGTGCCGGTCGCGTTCAGGCGCCCGGCTTGCAGCGTGCCGTGCCGAGGTTCATAGACGGGCTTTGGCTGGCCGTCGACGGGCATGGCGTAGACTACGTTGGCCGTGCCTCTGGCTTCGGTGAATAGCAGGCGCGCCGAATCGCCGGCCCAGCCTAGCAGCCTGGGCTGCTCATCGAAGGTGGGCGGCAGTTCGCGCGCTTCTCCGCTCTGGCGGGTCAGCAGCACGATGCGATCGATCCCCGCCCAGCGCGCCGGATCGGTGGAGCGCACGTAGGCCAGATAGCGTCCGTCGGGCGAATATTGCGGGCTGTGCTCGGCGGCCCCGGTGGCTGCTATGGGGCGCACTGCGCCAGTCTGCACGGCGACTTCCGATATATCCGACTTGGTCCAGTCGTCGGCGCCGGGCGTGGGCGTGTGGGCGAAGGCGATGGCGGCGGAGTCGGGCGACCAATCGAATTCCGTCACGTGGTAGTCCGGCGCGTTCGTCAGGCGGCGCGGCGGGCGTTTGCCCTGGCTATCCGGCTCGGCCGCGACGATCCAGAGGCTATGGTTCTTGGGCTTTTCGTCAATCACGCGGAAGTCGCGCTTCTCTTTTTTAGCCTCTTCCTCGCCGGTGCGCGGCTCCATGCCCGCGAACGCAACCCACTTGCCGTCCGGCGAGACATGAAACGCGCCGATTTCGCCTTTCCAATCGGTAAGCATCTCGGCCTCGCCGCCATCCACCGGGATGCGCCAGATGTTGGGCTTGCCGCTACGCTCCGAGGAGAAGTAGATATAACGGCTATCGGGCGAAAACTCCGGTGCGGAAGCGCTCTTCTCTCCGCGCGTCAATTGCGCGCGATGCGAGCCGTCGGCCGCCGCCAGGAAGATCTGCGTCTCCACTTCGCTTTTTTCCGTTTCCATCACGGCATGGCTTTGGGTGTAGGCTACTACCTTGCCGTCCGGAGAAGGCACGACATCGCCGACCGGCTGGACCTGCATGGAGATTTCGGGGGTCCATCCCGAAGGCGCCTGGCCCCAGGCCGCGGCCGCGGCTACCAACAGAATCGGGAACAGCTTGACGGGCATATCTTTCATGGCATCGTCCTGCGCAACGCATCCAGTATTTTTACGACGTTCTCTTCGGTGGATGAGTGGCCCATCAAACCGATACGGAACACCTTGCCGGCCAGCGGTCCGAAGCCACCGCCGATCTCGATGCCGTATTCGCTCAGCAGGCGCTGGCGCACTTGGGCGTCGTCAACGCCTTCCGGTACGCACGGCGTGTTCAGGGTCCACAGCCGGTGTCCCGCGGGGACGTGCAGGCGCAGCCCCATGGCTTCGACACCCGCGACGAATGCTTCATGATTGCGGCGATGGCGTTCCCAACGGTTCTCGATACCTTCTTCGCGAACGATGGCCAACGCTTCGCGCAAGCCATAAAACATGGTCGCCGACGCGGTGTGATGATATTTACGGTCGCGGAAGTAGCTTTCAAGCAGCCTCAGGTCCATGTAGAACGAATCCACCGGCGCGGTCCGTTTGCGCAGACGCTCCCAGGCGCGCGGGGAAACCGTGAGTGGCGCCAGTCCCGGCGGACAGCCCAGCCCCTTCTGCGTGCAACTGTAGGCGATGTCGATGCCGGTTTCGTCCACCCGTACGGGCATGCCGCCCAGCGAGGTAACGCAGTCGGCGATCGTCAGCGCGTCCACTTCGCGGGCCGCTTCGCAAATCGCATGGCCGGGCTGGAACGCGCCGGTGGAGGTTTCCGCTTGCACATAGGCCACCGTGCGCGGCGTTTCGCGGCGAATGAAATCGCGCGCCTCTTGATCGTCGAAGACCACTCCCCATGGTTTCTCCAGCCGCACGACCACAGCGCCGTGGCGGCGCGCCACGTCGGAGAGGCGGTCGCAGAAGTATCCGTTGGCCAGGACGGCGAACTTTTCGCCCGGCTCGACGAAATTGGCGACCGCGGTTTCCATCCCGCTGGTGCCCGTTCCGGAGATGGCGATGTTGAACTCGTTGGCGGTGGAGAAGGCGTAGCCGAGCAGCTTGCGGATGTCTTCCACGACTTCGAAAAAATATGGATCCAAGTGCCCGACGATGGGCTGCCGCAGCGCCTCGTAGACGCGTGGCGCCACCATGCTGGGGCCCGGCCCCAGCAACAGGCGGGCCGGCGGGCGCAACGGGCAGAGTGGTTCGGGTGTCACTAAAACAGTGTATCAACGCGGCGTCACGAACTTGATGCGCGCGGGCGTGGCGGCCGGCGGGGCCTTGGCCACCTTGCAGACGAGTTGCAGCGACTCGACCGCGGCAAGCACGCGCGTCACCGACTTGTCCGCATCGAAGCCTGTGAGCACGGCTACCTGCCAGGATGGGAAGAAGAACTCCAGCACGCGCACCGTCTCGCCGCCGGCATGAAACAAGACGACCAGTTCCTCGTCTTCCTTGAGCGCTTTTTGCATGGCCTGCACCTGTGCGAGCATGGCCGTGCCCGGATTCTCGGGCCGCGGCGGCGCGGCCGGCGGATTGACCGCGTTGCGGATTGCCTGCGAGGCAAGTTGTTTGGTGAGGTCGCCCAAGGCCATCAGGCTTGATGCTATCACTCCCAGCGGATATCGGCGCTGTAGGGGGCCAGCAAAGCGTCACAACTCAAGAGCGGCAGTTTCTCTTCCAGGCTTTGCGCCACCAGCAGCCGGTCGAATGGATCCCGATGGTGAAGCGGCAACGTCTCCAGTCGGAGGATGTGTGCCGCCTCAATGGCAAGCAGTCGCGCGCCGAGTGCCGCCACATGCTGGGGCAAATACTTGGACGGCGACTCGGGAAGGGTCAGCTTGCCTATCTGCACTTTGGTGATGATCTCCCAAAAGCTGGCCACGCTCAGAAACAGATCGGCGGTCTCAAGAATCCGGCGAGCCTGCCGCGTCAGCCGCCGGTCGTCCGTAATGGCCCACAAGAATGCATGCGTGTCCAGCAAAATGCCTATTGCCAGAAGGTGTCCTCGATTTCCGGCGGCAATGGGGCATTGAAGTCGTCGGGTACCTGAAATTCCCCGGCAGCGGATCCCAGCCGCCGTCCTGCGGATTTCGGTCCCATGGGAGCCAGCCGGGCAACTGGTTTGCCGGCCCGCGCGAGGATAATCTCTTCGCCCATCTGGACACGCACCAGCAACCGCGAAAGATTCGTCTTGGCCTCATGAACGTTGATCGTCATCATGTTCTCAGTATAGACTAAGTTCTTAGCTAAGTCAATAGCCGTGACAAGTCCGCCACCGCCTGCGCGAACGCCTCGTACGCCTGCCGATCAAACAGGACGAAGACGGCTTCGGCGACGCCGCATTCCGCGCGCTCCAGGTGGCGTGCCACCTCGCCTACGGCGATGGCCGCCGCCTCGCGCAACGGATATCCGTACACGCCCGTGCCGATCGCCGGAAAACTGACCGAGCGCGCGCCGTGCTCCAGCGCCAGTTCGAAGCACTTCCGATAGCAGGATGCCAGCAACTCCGGCTCTCCCTCCCGGCCGTCGCGATAGACCGGACCCACCGCGTGAAATACATGGCGGGCCGGCAGGGCGCCCGCCGCGGTTGCCACCGCGCTGCCCGTGGGGCAGCGTCCGATGCGCGCCCGGATCCGGTCCAACTCCGCCATGATCGCCGGTCCGCCCGCTCGATGAATGGCGCCGTCCACGCCGCCACCGCCGGCCAGCGCTGAATTCGCCGCATTCACGATGGCGTCAGCCGCAACACGTGTGATATCACCGGTGATCAGTTTCAGCGTCTTGCCGTTGCGCGCGGTCCACTGCATGGCTGCAACCCGATGGCCCTGCTGCTATTATCTTCCTATGGCGGGCTATGAGCCAGGCGATCGTCCCACGATTCTGAGCAAACAATTTTTGATGACGTTCGGCATCGGCTTGGTGGCGATCCTGATCGTCGTGGCAGGCATTCTGTTCCTCCAGCGCGGCGCGCATGTGGAACTGAAGGGCGCCGTCCTGAAGGTACGCACTATGGGGATGGAAGATAACAGTTCCCTGGCGGTGATCGATTTCCGCTTCGTGAACCCTTCCGACTATCCGTTTGTGGTGCGTAGCGTGGATGTATCCGCCACGGGGGCCGATGGGCAGAACTACACCAGTACGCCGGTGCCCGAGGTAGATGCCAAGCGGATCTTCGAGTACTACCCCATTCTGGGGCAGAAGTTCAACACCTCGCTGCTCACGCGCGATAAGATTCCGGGGCGGCACTCGGAAGACCGCATGATCGTGGCGCGCTTCGAAATGCCCGTCACCAAGCTGGACGCACGGACCAACCTGAAAATCCGCATTGAGGACGTGGATGGCCCCGTTTCCGAATTGGTTGAGAAATAGCCTGCTGGCGGGCTGCATGGCGGCACTGCCGGTACTGTCGGCGCTGGTGGTTGTGGTCCCCACCGGCACCAAGATCGAGATCCGCCTGAAGACTAAAATCGCCTCCAACACTTCCAAGCCGGACGATCCGGTCGAGACCATGGTCATCGCGCCGGTAATGGTAAATGGGGCGACTGCCATACCCGCGGGCGTCACGCTGCACGGGGTGGTCACGGGGGCCAGTGCCGCCACCGATCCGACGGGGCGGGCGACGTTGGCGCTCGATTTCCGGGAACTCGAAATGGGCGGCCAGCGCATACAGGTGCACACTCAACTGACCGCCGTCGAGAACGCGCGCGAAAACGTCGACGATAAAGGCGAGATCCAAGGCATCCTCGCCGATGAAACGCTTTCTTCGCGCATGGATTCGGGGATCGATAAGGTCACGGAGAAGTATTCCGGTTTCGGCGGCCTTCTGAGTGCCGCCAAGAAAGCCGTATTCAAGGAAACCGACGGAGACATCAGCTACGATTCCGGCGTGGAGATGGACCTGAAACTCACCGCGGCGCTGACGCTGACTGGTCCGCCGCCGCCCGGCCCCGATGCCTCGCTGCAACCGGCCGCCGATCCGCGGGCGTTGATCGATCTGGTGAATCGGCAGCCCTTTCAGACCCGCGCGCAGAAGCCGCCCCAGCCGTCCGACATTACAACTTTGATGTTCATCGGCAGCCAGGAGCAGTTCCAGGGCGCGTTCGCCGATGCCGGATGGAGCCAGGCATCCAAGCTGGGCGAGAAATCCAAATTCGAAACCTTGCGCGCGATTGCCGAGGACCGGGGATACAGCGAGGCGCCGGTCTCGATCCTGTACTTGGATGGGCGGCCGCCGGATATGGTTTTCGAGAAGGCGAACAACACTTTCTCGAAGCGGCATCACCTGCGCATCTGGCTGCGGCCCGACCAATACCAGGGTCAGCCGGTATGGGTGTGCGCCGCCACGCACGATACCGGAATCGACTTTTCGGCCAAGGACCGCACGTTTATCCACAAGATCGATTCGCAGATCGACTTGGAGCGATCGAAGGTGGTGAACGACCTACTGTTGACTGGCAAGGTGCAATCGCTTTTGATGGTGGATCGTCCGAACGTGCCGCGGAATGGGCGGAATGCGACGGGGGATAATTTGACGACGGACGGTAAGATGGCGGTGGTGATTTTGGATTGAGGTGAGGCAGCGCATGGCGCCGCCTCACAGTTTAGTTTAGTGAGCGGGAGGCACGAAGTTTTCGAGCGA
>DATNMW010000268.1:0-45730 GCA_035602155.1 Bryobacteraceae bacterium
GACATCCGAAGTCCGGCCTTTGAGTTCAAACTCCGGCGTGACAAAGGACGCTTCGGTGCTCGATGGCGAAAAGCTATAGGCCTCACGAAACACCTCTTCCCGTCGTGAAAGGAGCTGGCTCAACGTGAAAATAACGAAGACGGCGGTAGCCAGGCCGGCGAACGCGAACCAAATCCGGCCGGCCGTGGCGCGTACCCCAGAAGGCTGATTTTCGTAGACGCCGAGCGGCGTGGGCGCTGCGCCCGGCAGCCCGAAGGCCTTCCAGATATCCGCGCCGTTTATATATTCGCCCAGGGTCCAGGTGGTTTCGTCGCCCGCCTTTTCCATCGAAAGTACATACGGTGGAGCGATAAAATCGGTCACCGTGACAGCGTCGGCGTCGTTTACGGTTATCTGCCAGGGGAATTCGCCGAGCACGAAAGTAGTTCTTGCGAAGCACGTCTGGAAGTGCTTGTACTTCTTCCCGAGGTACTTGACTGAGAGTCCCAGTTCCAGCACCTCGGGCAAGGCGGTGACTACGGTCGCGTCATTCCAATGGCCGTTGTATTCGGTGAAGTAGCGGAATCCCTTGTAAGGGTTAAACAGCAGATACTCCCGCCAGCTATAACCGAGGCCGTCCACTTCCAAGCTACGAACTTGGAAGCCGATCGACTCATAATCCGCGCCGCGCCATTTTCCGCGGGTACCCAACGGGATCAGCGGAGCTTCGTCGCCCGTGGCGGCTTCAAAGCGTTGCAGGATTCGCAACTGCGGGTCCTTAGCGTCCAGAATGGAGTGACAGCGATCACAGACGATAGTAACGGCGCGACCCATGGACCTCACGGTCAGCGGAGCTCCGCAGTTTGGGCAGGTCAACGATTCAACCTGAGGGGGCGCGCCCGCAGTCATGACCAACCCTCGAAGGCGCGCAGATTCTTTAGCCGCAGCGCGTCGAAATCGACCATTTTCCCTAAGTAGAGGACCGGATCCGAGTCACTGTAATCCAGCGTCGCGAAATCGCCGCCTGTCGAGCGCAAGTCGACGAACGTAGCGGCCTGCTTATCCCAATACTGAAACGGAAGCTCACCTTCGACGCCGCGATAAAGGGCCTCAGTAATGGCGGTCGCCTGGAACGCGACCTTGTTCCAGGAAAATCGATCGCCCAGGTGTACGGCAGCCAGTGCCGGCAGCGGTTCGGCCTGGAAGGCGAAAGTGACCGCGTATTGACTTTGCGCATCCGATAGCCAGGCGCTGCCGCCTTGATTCAACATGACGTGCCACTCGTTCCAAGAGCCTTCGTCATAATCGTATATGATGCGCCCAGCGACCGTGAAGGCGCGATTTTCGTAGACGCCGGAAGTGCCGATTTGGATCGGGGAACTGTCGGCCGGCAGATCCGAGACGACTCCCACCTTTTCCAGGTTGATGTCGGTACGAATCAGAATGGATTTGCAATGCGGGCAGGTGGTTTGCACACTGCTCGACCAGTGGAACAGGATGGGTGCGCCGCAGTTTGGGCAAAGCGCGGCAGGCTGCGTCATGGGCCGATCCTCGCCGCGATGTAATCTCGCGCCACGTCGCGTACGCTGACGTGCTCGGCGCCCAGGAACTCGCGCAAGCCGGTTTCGAAATCCCATCGGGGACGCGGCCGGCAGCTAAACAGGTTCAAGCAAATCGAGCCATGCTCCGGGAAAGTGTGGCACGTCAGGTGCGATTCCGATAGCAACGCCAACCCGGTGATGCCGCCGGTGTTCGGGAATTGATGCCACAGAATCTCGCCCACCGTATGCAGGTCCAGGTCGTCGATGATCGCCAGGAAAAGGGCACGCAATACGTCCAGGTCCCGCAGGCCGCCGGGCGAACAGCCGTGCGCTTCGACAATCCATTCCACACCAGGCATTGGTTTGCGAACCGGTACAATCTAGTATACTGAGGTGCAAATGAGCCTGCGAACTTTTCTGGGCAAGCAGTTTATCGCCGTCATCCAATGGAACGAGGATGAGGATGGCGTACTGGCCTATCGGTATCCGATGCAGGATATGGAGATTGAGAATGGCGGCCAGCTCACGGTGCGCGAATCGCAGATGGCCGCTTTCGTTAACGAGGGCCGCATTGCGGATATATTCCGTCCCGGCCTGTACACCCTGAACACCCGTAATCTGCCGCTTTTGACGGACCTGATGAACTGGGACAAAGCGTTCGAATCGCCGTTCAAATCGGACGTGTATTTCTTCTCCACGCGGCTGCAGATCGGCCAGCGCTGGGGCACGGCCACGCCCATCACCATCCGCGACAAGGAATACGGTGCAGTGCGTTTGCGCGGATACGGCATTTATGCGTATCGGGTGGCCGATCCGCGCGCTTTTTACACCAGCGTGAGCGGCACGCGCGACATTTATCGCGTGGCGGACCTGGAGGGCCAGTTGCGTGAGACGATTATCGCGCGGATGACGGATATCTTCGCCAACAGCCAGGTGCCGTTCCTGGATATGGCGGCGAACCAGGCGGCTCTGGCGCAAAAGATCGCCGAGCAGGTCGGCCCGGCGTTTAAAGCTCTGGGGCTGGAGCTGAACCAGTTGATCGTCGAGAATCTTTCGCTGCCGGATGAACTGCAGAAGATACTGGATCAGCGGATCGGCATGAACATGGTCGGCGACCTGGGGCGTTACGCGCAATTCGAGGCGGCGCAGGCTATTCCGATTGCGGCGGCCAACGAAGGCGGAGCGGCCGGTGTCGGCGTGGGGTTGGGCGCGGGCATTACGATAGCTCAGACCATGATGAACGCCATGAAGCCGGCTGCTCCAGTCGCGCCTTTGAGCGCCGCGTCAGCCGAGACGAAGTTCTGCGTCGAATGTGGACACGCGATTCCGAGGCCGGCTAAGTTTTGTCCGGAGTGCGGCAAGCCTCAGCAATAATGGCCGCTGATAAACGCAGATTAACGCTAGATTAACGCAGATAAAACAGATCGCGTGGTCCAAAGCCACCACCAATGGTGCAGAGCAGCCAGAGGCCCTGAGGACCGTCGCCCACATCGTCAATGCGTTGGAGATGGTCGCCAAAGTGCTCGGGGACTAAGTTCTTTGGGGCCTTATGGGTATAATTGCTCAATCCGGTACGAGCAAATCTTCACCAGGAGTGTCGTCGATGATCAAGAATATTGAAAGTTTGTCGCATTGCGGAATAGGGCTGCCAAGAGCAATAAAGGGCACGCCCCTGCCGCTGCTAAACAATCGCCAGCGCAACGGACGGTCGAGTGAGCGGGCAGTGAGACCTCAACCAAGCTGCGTGTGGGCAACCCTTCTGATAGCTGGCTTTGTTTTCCGTCCGGAAATGGCTACCGGGCAGTCTGCTCCGGCGCCCGCGACAGCGCAGGCGCCATCAAAGGCCGCCACCCCTGTCACAATGACAGAGTGCGAGGGAGTCAATAACTGTGCGACTTGGACGTTCCTTGGCGCCCAAGGCAACGGCCAATGGCCGTCCGGCGAGGTCGCGAATCTGAACGTGGAGCGTTACGACAACGACAGCGTGGTAATTCGGCGCGCGGACTCGACAGGTTCGTCGGCGGGCTTGACCGCAGTCTATACGGGGACTCGCCACGGCGATCGTGTTGGAGGGGAGTTCACGTCATCTTGGCCGGAGCACTGGGACAACAAATCCGGCAACTGGTATGCGACGGTTGAAGGTACCGTAAGCCGTCCCAGCGTGATGCATTTTTGTGATGTAAACTGTACTACCCTCCAATGGGAGAACGGGCGCTACGTTAGCAAGACCGCAAACGGCTTCGCCGACCCCCGATTGGAGCGACATATGGACCGTTGAAAGCTTTACGCGCGAATCGGTCATCCTGCACCGCACGGAGACCGGAAGGTTCGCCTTTAAGGTCGTTTACAAGGGCCGGATTTCGCAGGAAGGCGACAGCCTTGTCAACGCGGCCAACCCATTCTGTTGCGGCGGTGGGCAGCCAGCCAATATTAGGCTAGCCTGGGGTCCCGCGCTTAGCTCGGTTCCTGGGAGCAACGAGGAACGGGACCGGGGACAACAACCGCAGCAACGGGTGGTAGTAGTACGCCCCGGCCCGGTCTGTTTTCCCTGGTTCTTTACAATAATTTGCGAGTAGGCAGGACTCGTATCAGCGGCCTATTTGAAATCCACGCCGCCGCCTTGGCGAATGTGGCGAATCGCGGCCATGGACCATCGGGAGCGCCGGCGCCCACTAGCACCGCGGTGCATCCCGCACTCTCCGCTGCTAGCGCATCGACATCCCGATCTCCCACCATGAAGCACCGCTCCGCCTGGACGCCAAATTCTCGCAGCGCGCGCAACAGCAGCCCCGGCCCCGGCTTGCGGCAGTTGCAGGCGTCCGCCGCCGAGTGCGGGCAATAGTAGACGCGCGAGATGGTGACGCCAAACGGCGTGAGCAGGCGAAACAACGCCGTATTGACCGCTATGAACTCGCGCACGTCGAAGTAGCCCAGGCCGATGCCTTGTTGATTGGTGACTATGACCAGCCGGTAGCCCGCCCGCTGCAACTCCGCGAGACCTTCTCCCACGCCGGGCAACAACTCGGCTTCGCGCGGATCGCTCAGGTACGGACTCTCCTTGAGCAGGGTGCCGTCGCGATCCAGGAAAACGATCCCCTTCGGTGGGGCGCCGGCTACCTGGGAAGGCAGCGCCAGACGTTCCACCGCCACGATGCGCTCGATAATCTGGCTGGTACTGACATGGTGGCTGACTGGTATGGTAACGACTTGTCCTCTATAAGCCGTCACGGCCTCGGCCGAGCGGAGTTGCCGCGTGGAATAGTCGCCGCCCTTGATGTAGAAGTCGGGCTGCCAGCGTTGAATCTGCCCCAAGGGACGCACATCATCTAAAACCGTTACGGCATCGACTGACTCCAGCGCGGCTACTACGGTCATCCTCTCCAGCTCGGAGCAGATGGGCCGATGCGGTCCTTTATGCTGGCGAATCGACCAATCGGAATTGACCGCGACCAGCAGCGCGTCGCACATGGCGCGGCTGCGCTCCAGGTAATCCACGTGGCCGGCATGCAACAGGTCGAACGCGCCGCAAGTATAACCGAAATTCCTGCCGGCGCCGCGTAGGTTTTCTACCCAACTATCCACGTGGTCGTTTGTGAGGATCTTTGTCATCGCCGACGAAGACCCGCCATGACCTTCGCCAGTTTCTCGCGGGAGATGGCCACGGTGCCGGATTCGCCAACCGCGAGGCCCGCCGCCAAGTTCGCCAGCCAGACCGCATCGCTCAGTCGCGCGCCCGCAGCCAACGCCACGGCCAGTGTCGCCAAGGCGGTATCGCCAGCGCCGGTCACGTCGTAGACTTCGCGGGCGAAGCTGGGAAAGTGCTCCTCCGGCGCATCCGGCCGGAGCAGCGTCATGCCATCTTTGCCCTCGGTGACGACAATGGCGGTCGACCCCGCCAAGCGAAGCAAGTGGCGGGCGGCATGCATGGTTTCGTCGTGATGGCGCGCGGGCAACCCGGTAAGCATAGCCAGTTCGCTCCGGTTCGGCTTCAAGACGGTAGCTCCCCGGTAGCGCTCGAAATCGGAGCCTTTTGGATCGACTACAACCGGCTTGCCGTAACGCGCGGCCGCACCGATGATTCCCTTGACCACTGCCGCGGTCGCGAAACCCTTAGCATAGTCCGATACCAGGACGGCATCCACACGCGGCATCAATCGCGCGGCGCGCTTCACCACCGCATCACCCAGGCCCGCTTCGATCGGCGAAGTATCTTCCTCGTCGATGCGCACGATCTGTTGGTCATGCGCCACGATTCTCAATTTCACCGTGGTGGGGCGTCCCGCGGCGATCGATATATGCGCGCAATCGATGCCGCGCTGAGACAGCATCCCGCGCAGCTCCGTGCCGGCTCCGTCCTGGCCGGTAACACCGAATAGAACAACGTGTGCGCCGAGCGCGGCCACATTGCAAGCGGTATTTGCCGCGCCGCCCGGCACGCCGTACGCGCCGGCCTTGCGCACGATGGGTACGGGCGCCTCGGGCGAGATGCGATCCACATCGCCGGACCAATAGCGGTCCAGCATCAGATCGCCCGCGACCAACACACGTTTCCCGGCAAATACTGCGACGGCTTTGGCAATGGCGGCGTTCGGTCTCATGCGGAGCGCAGAAGTCGGGAGTCGGGAGTCAGAAGTCAGAATAGCAGCCTTTGCATAGGCCGCGACCTCCGCATTCTGTCTTCTGTCTCCTGTCTTCCGCTTCTCACCCCGGCATCTGGGCAACGCTTAGCACATTGCCGTCCGGATCCTTGAACCAGGCCACCCGCGCGCCGGCGTGCGCGGCGGCCACGCCCGGACCGCTGGGTGAAGTCCAGATGCCCATTTCGTCCTGGTCCTTCATCCACGGATAGCGCTGGAACTCGACTCCCGCGCCTGCCAGATCCTTCACGGCGGCCACGATGTCGTTCACTTCCCATCCCAGCACCGTAAACTGCGGCGGGGTCCAATCCGGCACAGGCGCGAGGCGCAGGGTCGTGCCGTTGGCGTCGAAGATCATCGCGAACTGATCCTCGCCCACCAGCCGCAAGCCCAGCGTGTCGCGATAAAACTTTCTGGCGGCGTCGCGGTCGCGGACCGCCGCAAATGCTACGAGTTTCTGTGTACCCAGCGTCATTTATTCATTCTGCGCCAAGGGAGGGTCTGTCGTAAAGCCCCTCTATCTGTCATAATATATCTCAAATGCGACACGGGTACGTCGAGTGCTACGATCCCAAGCCCGGCACTTCCATTTCCACTCTGGCGTACGAGTATCCGCCCGCTTTCGACGTACCGGAGCATGCCCACGGCGCGGACCAGGCGATCTACGCCACGCGGGGTGTGATGGAGGTCTCGGTGGGCCAAAGCTTCTGGCTGATTCCCCCCCATTTCGCCATTTGGATTCCTGCGAAGGTCATGCACCGCATACGCATGCCCGCCGCCGTTTCCATGCGCACGCTTTACCTGCGGCGCGGTCTCGCCCCCAAGCTGCCTGCCACGTGTGCGGTGCTGCATGTCACGCCCCTGCTGCGCGAGTTAATCGTGGAAGCTGTGCGGGTAGGACAGCTCCGCACGCGGAATCGCCTGCACTGTGCACTGCGCGATCTAGTGATCTTCCACCTGCAAGGCGCGTCTTCCGTGCCCACGTTCCTGACGCTGCCTAAGGATTCGCGCGCGCTAGCGGTGGCCCAAGCTCTAATCGCCAACCAGGCGGACAATCCGTTGCTGCACACGCTTTGCGCCGACGCCGGCGCCAGCGTGCGGACCATCGAGCGAGTATTTCGTGCCGAGGTCGGCACTGACTTTGCGACGTGGCGCAGGCAAGCCAGGCTCATGAAAGCCGTGGAATTACTGGCGGGCGGAAGCTCGGTCAAGCAGGTTGCCTTCGCCATCGGGTACCGGCAGCCCAGTGCATTCGCAGAAATGTTTCGCCGGACCTTCGCGGCCACGCCAAAGGCCTGGACGGCGGCCCTCGCCGGAAACGCCCGCCGGCATCAAAACCGCAAATATAGTCAAGAAGCGCGCAGCGCGGGCGACTTATGATGTGAGCCATGGCGAAGCTCGATCTTTACAAAATCAACAAGGCGGATTATGCGGCGCCGCACAAACCTGTCCTCCTGCGCATTGGCAAAGCGAACTATCTCGGAATCGCAGGCCGCGGAGCGCCCGGCGGAGAGGCTTTCGAGCAGGCTATCGAGGCGCTCTACAGCGTGGCTTTCACCGTCAAGATGGCCAGCAAGTTCGCAGGCCGGGACTACGGCGTCTCGAAGCTCGAAGGGCTGTGGTGGGTCGATTCGGAAGGTTCGTTCATAGCCGCACCGAAGGACAAATGGTCATGGCGGCTTTTGATCCGGACTCCCGATTTCATCGGCGGACGCGAGTTGGAAGCCGCCCGGAAGAAGCTCGGCGGGAAGGGCAAAGCCCCGCGCTGCAAAGAGGTCGAGTTGACCGGCCTCAACGAAGACCTGTGCGTGCAGATGCTCCATACCGGACCCTACGACGGCGAACCGGAGACCATCCGGGAGATGGAAGCCTTCGCCGGCGCGCACGGCTACGGTTTCGACGGCCTGCACCACGAGATTTATTTGTCCGATCCGCGCCGCGTGCCGCCCGAAAAGCTGCGGACGATTCTGCGCATTCCGGTCAGACAAGTAAACTAGTCTGGTGGCGCGCCAGACGACTTGGGACGATTATCAACGAAGGATTAGCCGGACGACTCAACATATCGAGCAACATTTGGACGACGATCTATCGTTGCCCGATCTGGCCGAAGTCGCCTGCTTTTCTCCATTCCACTTCCATCGTGTCTTTCAGGCGCTTACCGGTGAAGGCGTGGCGGAGCACGTGCGCAGGCTGCGTCTGGAACGCGCGGCCGTGCGGCTGCGCAGCACCAGCCGGTCCATTTTAGAGATTGCGCTGGAAGCCGGCTATGAGGCGCATGAATCTTTCACGCGCGCGTTCGAGGCCGCGTTTCACACATCTCCCAGCCACTATCGCGTGGAGCGGAGCTTTTTCGCGGCATCCATCGCCGTCGCCGATCTGCCCGAGACGCCAGCCCGGCTGGAGCGGATCGGGCCGCTGACTGTGATCCGGCTCCGGCACGTGGGACCCTATGGCGATGTAGGACAGACCTTTGAGCGGCTGTCCGCCTGGGTGGGGGCGCACGGACTCTTCGGCCCCTGGACACAAGGTCTGGGCATCAGTTACGACGACCCGGAAGTCACTCCGTCGGAACACCTCCGCTACGATGCCGCCTTCACGGTGCCCCGCGCGATGCCCGGCGAAGGGGAGATCCAAGCGCTCGAACTGCCCGCGCGCGACTACGCGACGGCGATTCACACGGGTCCGTATGCGGGCTTGGGCGTGGCGTACGCCGGATTGATGCGCTGGTGCCTGCGCCGCACGGATTTGGACGTATCCGACACTCCGGCGCTGGAGTTCTACTTGAATCAGGCAGGTCACACGGCTCCCGAGTCGCTGCGCACCAAGATCTGTCTGGCAGTGTGCCGGGCAAAGAATGAAAATTTGGGCGTTTGGGAGTAAGGCGGAAGGAGTGCCGCTAAACAGACGGCTATCAGCCGGGATAGGCAATTCGTAAAGCGCGCTTGCATGTCGCATTCTCCTGAGATCAACCCGATTATAGGCGCGCGCAGCATGCCAACTTATGTCACTACTGTAAATAAGATGCAAATCGTGGAGGTCTTTCGGACCGGGCTGGGAGGATACCGCAGCTTGGGGGGCTGGCTATCTTCGTAACACTCTGCTATGCTCCACACATGACTCTGCGGGAGTTCCGCGCGGGCAGCCAGGTGGCCTTTCTATTCCGTATCGAAACGGATAAAGCTGGGCGGGGGGCGCTTCCGCCGGGCAAATTCGATACGCAGGTCCAGATCTATCGCGACCGTACGCCGATCCTGACAAACCCGGTTTCAGTGGCTCCCGCGCCGGGGAAGGACGCGCGCGTAGTTGGCGGGGAATTGCGGTTGAGCAATTCGCTGCCCGCGGGTCAATACTACCTGCAAGCCATGGCGACGGACCGCGCCGGCAAGGCTCCGCATACCGCCAGTTCATGGATTGAATTCCAGGTGGTCGAGTGAGTGGAGTCAGCCCGCCGGCGGAAGCGCGGCGTGCACCAGGTCCGCAACTTTCAAATACTCCGCCCACCGCCGCAGATACCCGCGGTCGAGGCGCTGCCGCTGGACGGCTGCGATGCCGCGCACATCGTTCCATTGCCGCTCTGAAACTTCGCCGCCCGAGCGATACCACACCAGCTTCATGAGCAGAGTATCTTCGGCGGTGGCCACGGGCAAAGCTAGCGCGACGCCACCGAGTGCGATGTCCCGCATCTCCCGCCGCGAGAATTGCGATTGCTGGAACGGGTCGGGCGATAGCGGGAACACATCGAACTTGTAGCTGCTGCCGAAGTGGATCAGGTTGAAGGCGCGCCCGGATTCGAGCGCATCGTACATCATGCCGGCATCCGCATAGAACTCGCCGCCAAGTTCCCGGATCAGGCGTGCGACCTGTCCGGGATGAAGATCCGCTACCAGGTCTACACCCAAGGAGGTCCTGTAAACGCCGTGGATGCCGCTGGCCATCGAGCCGCCGATCAGATACGGAATGGCGCTTCGTCCCAGCGCCTCGGCCAGTGCCTGCAGCGCCTGCCCAAAATCGGTCACGCGTCCGCGCTCTCCGGGTCCCATCCGTAAACCCGCATCATCGTCTCGCGGTCCAGATGGTGGGCAGCCGTGCGCAGAAACACTTCGCGCTCGCCGATACCGGGGTGCTGCCGGCGTACCTCGGCCTGCGCCGTCTCGAATACCATGCGGGTCAGACTGAGCATCCCCTGCACCTTCTCGGACGCGCTCATCCGCCGCTGGCATTCCAGGAACACTTCGAGCGCTCGTGGATCCGTATCCGAATACCAGTCCGACCGCGGCATTACGCTATGGTACAACGCCATAACCCGGCGCACAAAAAAAGCCGCCGAGCCCTGAGGACTCGGCGGCGGAGAGAGAACGGGATTTCCCGGACCTTTACTGACCTTGTTTACTGACCTTGTCCAGTCAGCGACAGCGTTTGTGGGCTGCTCACGCTGGAATCGTAAATGTACAGGGTTGCCGACTCGCTTCCAACAATGGAAGGAGTGAAGAAGGCGGTGAACGTGCATACGGCGCCCGGGATCAGCGACCCGCCGCAAGGGGGTTCCGATCCCGAGACGTTGAAGTCCTGGGCATTCGGACCGCTGACGCTCCCGTCTGTGAGAGTCACCGTGGTGGGACCCACGTTCGTCATTGTGACGGTAGCGGAGACTGGAATCCCGACTTGTACGATCCCGAAGTTGACCGGCGATGGATTGAACTTGATGTAAGTCCCGGTCCCCGCCAAAGCTACGGTTTGCGGGCTGGTGGCGTCGCCGTCTGTTACGGTCACCGTGCCTGTCGCATAGCCGCCGGCCGTGGGCGAGAATTCAGCGTAGATGAAGCAAGTGCCATTGATCGCCACGACCTTGCCATTGGTGCAGGTGGTGGCGGCGGTGGTCACAAACGGGCCGCTGACGGACACCGCATGCGTGCCCAGAGTGAGCGCGGCGGTGGTCTTGTTGGTAAGTGTGATCCTGGTGACGGCGCTGGTGGTGCCTACGGTTTGCGCGGCAAAGGTCACGGAGGCTGGAGCGAAGGTAACATTGCTGGCGCCGGTGCCGCTCAGACCTACGAGTTGCGGACTGGTGGGATCGTTGTTGGCGATCGCCAAGGCGCCCTTCTTTATCCCGGTGCTTTGGGGATCGAAGGTCAAGCCAACGATACAACTTGCGGAGGCCGCCAGGGGGCTGCCCGAGGCGGGACAGGCATTCGAGGAAATGGCGAAGTCCGTGGTTTCGATGAGAGTGATCGTCCCCATGGTGATGCTGGTCTTACCTTTGTTGGTGACGGTCACGTTATGCACAGTGCTGGCGGTTTTGACCAATTGATTGCCAAACAGCACCGGCGCGCCGGTGATGGAGATGGCGCTGCCCGAGCCTTGCAAGGCAATGGTTGTTGCGCCGTTGAGATAGCCGTTGTCCTCGATGGTGAGGCTGCCCGTCTGGAGACCCGATGCCGTAGGCTTGAAGTAGGCGTAGATCGTGCATTTTTGGCCGTTCGCCAGAGTGGCGGGGCAATTGTCGGCCTCGGCGAAGGCGCCGGTGACCAGGACGGTAGTGAAGGTCAGCGGTCCTACTGCGCTGAGCGTCAGCGCCTGCGGGGCGCTGGTCGCGCCAATGCTGACGATACCGAACGACAGGCTGCTGGCCGAAACCCCCAGCCCCGCGAAAGCGGAGATGCTGCGCACGCGGTTGTTGTAATCGTCGGCCACTACGAAATTTCCCGAGGCGTCCTCGAAGATTCCGGTCGGATTGTACAATTCGGCGTTGATGGCGAGCGCGCCGTCGCCGCTGAAGCCGGCCGTGCCATTGCCCGCGAAAGTGGTCATGAGGCCGGCCGGAGTGACCCAACGCAGCCGTTGATTGCCGGTATCGGCGATGAATATGTTGCCGTTGGCATCCGCCTTCACATCCTGGGGGGTGTAGAGCGAATTTTGGGTCGCCACGCCGTCGCCCGTGAAGCCGGGGTTGCCGTCGCCCGCCACCGTGCTAATAATACCCGTGGATGCGGCGACCATGCGAATGCGGTGGTTGTTGGTATCCGCGATGTACACATTTCCGGCGGCATCGGCGGTAACCGCTTCAGGATTGTTCAATGCCGCATCGTTCGCCGGTCCTCCGTCCCCGGAAAAGGCGCAACCGCCGCCGCCTGCAAAGGTGCTGATGATCCCGCCGGTAACCTTGCGCACGAGGCAGTTCTGCGTATCGGCGATATACACGTTGTTCTGGCTGTCTACGAATACGCCAAAGGGGTAATACAGTTGCGCGCCGATGGCCGGGCCGCCATTGCCCGAGAAGCCGCAACCGTCCCCGCCCGCGAACGTGCTGATGATTCCGGAGGTGCTGACCTCCCGAATGGCGCAGTTGGCTGCGTCGGCAATGTAAATGTTGCCGAAACTGTCCCTCGCAACGCTGGCCGGGAGATTCATTTCAGCGGCCGTAGCCGGCCCGGTATCCCCCGAGTATCCCGCCACATCCGAGCCCGCGAAGATGTTCACAAGATCCGTGGAGAACACCTCTTCGCGCACCATGGAGTTACCCGGATCGGAGACGAAGATGTTGCCGGATGGATCCTCCATCAGGCCGTAAGGGCCGAACAGAACCACGCCTTGCGGCGGCAGGTTGGAAACCGGCGTGGGCATGCTAGCGCTGCCGTTGCCGGCCATGGTGTTGATGCTTCCGCCGACGATGAATTGCCGGAGACGGTTGTTATAGGTGTCGGAGACGTACACTGTTCCGGAGCTGGTCACCGCCACGCCCTCCGGATAGTATAGGCAAGCGCTGGTAGCCGGCCCGGCATCGCCGCACCATCCGGTCCCTGCGCCGCCCGCGACGGTGTTGATGATTCCGCCCACGGGGAACTGCCGGACAACCGCGTTGTAAGTATCCGCGACGGTTACGGTCGTACCCGCGCTGTTCACGGCGATCCCGTAGATCCCGTTGAAGGTGGCGCCAGTGGCCGCTCCGCCGTCTCCGCTGTAGCCCGCCGTGCCATTGCCGGCGATGGTCTTGATCTTACCGTTCGAGATAGTGACTTCGCGAACCACTTGGTTGGAGGTGTCGGCGATGAACACATTGCCGGAACTGTCGATGGCTACCGCGCTGGGATAGTTCAACGTAGCGCTGGTGGCCAATCCGCCATCCCCGCTATAACCGTTCGTTCCGGTGCCGGCGTAGTTGCTGATGGTGCTAGTCGAGACGACCAGCTTGCGAACGAGATTGTTGATCTCGTCGGCGATGTACAGGTTGCCCGAATGGTCTAGCGCCAGGCCCGAGGGGTGGCACAGGTAGAACTGCGTGGCTGGGCTGCCGTTTCCGTTATAAGTGCAACCGCCGGTAAAGCTGCCCGCTACCGTGGTGATGGTGCCGGAGGTATCCACCTTGCGCACGACGGAGTTGTTGTAGTCCGAGATGTAGACGTTGCCGCTGGCATCCACGGCGACGCCGTAGGGGTAATTCAACAGCGCATTGGCGGCGCCGCCCACCACGCCATCGCCGGCATAGCCCGGAAGGCCGTTGCCGGCCACCACGGTGAGAAAGCCGCCGGTGGTAACCTTGAATACGCGGTTCTGATTGCCGTCCGCGAAATAATAGTTTCCGGCGCTATCCAAGGTAACTTCGACGGGATTGTACAGGTCCGCGTCGATGGCGGGCATGGAGTTTGGACCGCCGCCGATGGCGGTGGCGATGATGCTTTGCTGGGCCATCGCGGGCAAGCCGAGCAATGGGCAAGTTAGCAGTAGAGCTAGAGTCGTTTTAGTGTGGCGCATAGTTTTGTCCTGAAGAATTCCTTTTGTTTGGGCTGGGTCCGTCGCTACCTGGCGGGCGCCGGGCGGGCTACGGATACCGCTTCGCGGATGATGGGCAGGCGCCTCAATTGCGCGGATCGCAGATACGCGTGCCCTTCTTCGTCGCTGTAGCCGATAAATACGGCAGGCTGTACGCGTGTGGACCACCGCTTGTACTCGTCCTGGGGAATGGTGAGTTGTTGGCTGACGACCACGTCGCTTCCGCTGCGCCATAGCTTGATGGAGGCAAAATTAGCCAGTACGCCTGGTACGGGCGGCGGTTGCTGCACAGTTACGACGGCCTGCTTCAGGTCCGCGCCGCTGTAGTTGAAAAGCTGCAGAGTGAGGGTAAGTTCCACCTGGCTGCCTTTTTCGATCGCATCTGTCAGGCTATAGTGTCCGGCGAAATCGCGCCCGTCTTTGGCGCCCGCCGGGGCCGTGAATAGTACCGATAGAGCGGACAGGGCAAGAATGCCGGCCCGCGAGAAGCTCGTTAATCGCATGATTCCTCTTGTATGTTTGTTTCGTCGGCGAACTAAGTAGTCCACCTGTTCACCCTTAAGGCGCAAAGCGGGTGCTAAACCCGACATAAAAAGGGAGGATTTAATGGATTCCATTGCAGCAAGTACAATACAATGGAGTTAGAGGCCATGCACGCCATTGAGAATGAAAGCGCTGCGCCAGGGGACATCACCCGATGTCTCCGGGATTGGCGCGATGGCGACGAACTGGCTCTCGATCGCCTGACTGCCGCCGTCTACCGGGAATTGCGCCGTTTGGCGTCTGCCCTTTTCGCCGCCGAAAGCGGGGATCGGACTCTGCAGCCAACCGCCCTGGTGCATGAGCTCTATTTGCAACTTCCCAGCGTGCAGCATCTGGATTGGCAAAGCCGCGCCCAGTTCCTGGGCGTCGCCGCCAGGATTATGCGCAACATCCTGGTGGATCACGCCCGCAAAAGGCATGCCGCCAAGCGGGGTGGTGGCGCGGTGCCCATTATCGTCGATCCCCTGGTCGACGATCCCGCTCTAAAGTCCGATGTCCTGGTGATCAACACGGCCCTGGATCGCCTTGGCGAACACTATCCCCGGCAGTCGCGAGTGGTGGAGTTGCGCTTCTTCGGCGGGTTGACCACCGAGGAAACCTGCGAAGTGCTTAGCGCCAGCGGGGTGGAATGTTCACAGCGCACCGTGGAGCGCGATTGGACCTTCGCGCGCGCCTGGTTGCAAAATGCCATTGGACCAAGCTGATTCCTTCTGGGAGCGCGTGGAGCAACTCTTCCAGGAGGCTTGGGATCTGGAAGCCGGTGTCCGCCCGCGCTTTCTGGCCTCTGCTTGCGGCGACGACGAGCGGTTGCGCCACGCGGTGGTTGACCTGCTGCATGCCTCCACGGAAGCCGAAGCCAACCCGCTTTGGAACGAGCCGGCCATTCAAAATGAAGCGCGGTTACTGGCGGCAAGCGATGACGCCACCACCCTGGACCGCTACCGGCTGATGGAGCGAATCGGCGCCGGCGGCATGGGCGTGGTGTATAAAGCCGTCCGCGCGGACGACGAATTCTCGAAGTTGGTGGCGGTCAAAATCGTCCAGGACAGCGACCCTGCCATGGTTGCACGCTTACGCCAGGAGCGCCAGATTCTGGCCGGCCTGGAACACCCCCACATCGCGCGGCTTTTGGACGGCGGAACCACGGCGGACGGACGTCCCTTCTTGGTGATGGAATTCGTCGACGGTGTCTCCATCGACCGTTATGTGGCGGAACGCCGGCCAGCCTTGCGCGAAACACTGGAGCTATTCCGCAAGATCTGCTCGGCGGTCTCCTACGCCCACCGCAACCTGATTGTGCATCGGGACCTGAAGCCCGGCAACATCCTGGTAACGGCGGAGGGGCAGCCCATGCTGCTCGATTTTGGCATCGCCAAACTGCTGGACGGATCGGCGCAGCGAACCGGGACGAGCGGTGGCGCCATGACGCCGGAGTACGCCAGTCCCGAACAAGTGCTGGGCGCGCCCATCACCACGGCCAGCGACATCTATTCGCTCGGCGTGCTCCTGTATGAACTCCTCAGCGGCGCGCGTCCGTATCGAAAGTCGGCCACGCCGCTGGAACTGGCCCAGTCCATCGCCAGCGAGCACCCACAGGCGCTCGGCGCGCAGGCTGGACGCCGCTTCGACGGCGATTTGGAAAACATCGTGCAGGTAGCCCTGCGCAAGGAACCGGAACGCCGCTACGCCTCGGCGGACCTGTTAGCCGAAGACCTGCGCCTGTACGTTGCGGGATATCCGGTGATCGCCCGGCCCGCCACGCGCGGATACCGGGCGGCCAAGTTCGTGGGCCGGAACAAGGCGCCGGTAGCGGCGTTGGCGCTGGTGTTGCTCGCGCTGCTCGGCGGAATCGCGGCCACGGCTTGGCAGGCGCGCATCGCCAACCAGCGGTTCAACGATGTGCGCCAGTTGGCCCACGCGGTGGTGTTCGAGTACCACGACGCCATCGAACCGCTGCCCGGCTCCACGCCCGTGCGGCAGATGCTGGTGAGAGACGCACTGATCTACCTGGATAAGCTCTCGCGCCAGACCGGCGACCCTTCGCTGCAGCGCGAGTTGGTGGAGGCTTACGTCAAGATCGGCAACGTACAGGGAAATTCGTATTACTCCAATTTGGGCGATACGGCCGGCGCGCTCGCCAGCGCCCGCAAGGCCGTCGGGACGGGTGAACGTCTGGTGGCGCGCGACGCCGGCGGCCTGAACCAGCGCGCGTTGGCATCCGCCTACTCCTCGGAGGCCGACATTCTATACAGCACCAACGACTTGGCCGGCGCAGACCAAGACTACCGCAAAGCCGTGTCGCTGGCGGAGACTGCCGTGCGAAGGTTGCCGCCGGATCTTGAGACTCGCCGGCAATTGGCCGGCACACTGCGGAATTGGGGAGATATGGCTGGCGCCGAGGGAATGTCCAATATGGGCAAGCCTGAAGTAGCCTTGGCGCGGTACCGGCGATCACTGGACATCGCGAACGAATTGGTGAAGGAATACCCCGGGTCGCGGCCCGCGAAGAAGGATCTCTACAATGGCCTCCAGGCGTTGGCGGAAGCCGAGACCACCGCCGGCCATCGCGCCGCCGCGGAGCAGCAAGCGCGCGCGGCCCTGGCCATGATTCAAGAAATCTCCGCGGCCGACCGCGGAAACGCAATCGAAAAGGTGGAGGTGGCCAACATGTCCACCCGCCTGGCGCAAGTCCTGATGGACAATGCCAAACCCAAGGAAGCTGTGCCGTTGGTCCTGGCCGCCGTGTCGATCATGGAAACGCAGGTGCAAGCCGATCCGGCCAACCGGACCTTCCGCCGCAATCTGGCTGTCACGGAACTGCACGTTGTCAACGCCCTGCGCAAATCGGGCGACCCTGCCCACGCGCTGGCGCACGCGCAAAGGGCGCTGGTGCTGAGCGAAGAGCTAAGCGCGGCGGACCGGCAGAACATCGAGATTCTATCCGACGTGGCCAATTGCCATCTCAAACTGGCGCAAGTGTTGATGGATACGCACGATTTTCCGGCTGCTCTCGGCAATGCCATGAAATCCATGGCCCTTCTCGACGGCATGCTGGCGCGTTCGAAGGACACGAATCTCACACGCATGCGCATCCGCGCGGCTCTGGCGGCGGGAGGGATCGAAATGCACATGGATCGTGCCGCACTCGCACTGGGCCACTATCGGCAGGCGGGCCGGGCCGCCGAGGAAATCGTGGCGGGCGGCGCCGGACAGGTCAGCGCCCGAACCGACCTGGCGCGCAGCCGGACAGGCGCCGCGGACGCCAACCAGCGGCTGCACCGTTGGCGCGATGCGCTGGACGGGTACCGGAGCGCGCGCCAAACATGGTCCGAACTGCGCGGCCTAAATGCTCTCGCGCCGGAAGACGCAGCGGCGATCGCCCGTTGCGACGAGAAAATCAAGAACTTGGAGCGACATGGCGCATAAATTGTGGGGCGGTCCCATTGTGCAGTGCCCCGCCTCAGGCCAGTTCGGCGATGGAAAATGCAATCTGAGCCAGGCAACGTGAAGACAGGCTTTCCGGTTCGAAGGAGACCACCGGCCGCCGCGCCTTCTGTGCGGCGCTGCATAGATCCGCCGCCGGGGGAATAGCGCCCAGGACCGGTATGCCTAACAGCCGTTGCATGTCATCCACGCTGCACGGGCAGGCCAGGGAAGCGCGATTCACAACTACCGCTCCCGTGGTCCCGCGTGGAGTGAGGTCCGGTTCCCTGATCGCGCTCAAGACCCGCCGTGCGCATTCCACGGATAACATCTCCGGATCTACCACCACGCCGAGTGCGTCAAGCAGGGGCAACACACATTTCACCAACTGCGTCAAGGCCGAGCCAAGGTCGAGCACCAGATAATCCGCTCCCCCGCCCATGGTTTCCAGCTCCGCGGGCATCGTTTCGGTACCAAACTTATCTTGCGCAAGCGCAATTTGAAGCCCCGGAATCCCCTTTACGGACCACAAGCCGTCAAGCGCCGCTCCAGCAGGTCCGGGAGACTTGGCGGTGGTGCGGACGCGGAGCGCCAGCGTATCGTTTCCGGAGGCAAGTTCCACGAGGACGGTGGTGTGCTTTTCCGCCAGTGCGGCGGCCGTACTTAGGGCGACAGTAGTCGTGCCAGCGCCTCCCTTCGCGCCGAGAAACCCAATCACTTTTGGTTTGCGCTCGCGACGCGATGCGGGGCGAGTGCCGGTCGCCTCCGTATAGCGGGGCCTGGTGGCGACCATCCGCTGCAGGTCCGAGGTCCAGTTGGAGGATTCGGAGACTAAGATGGTCTGGGTTCGCTCGCAGGCCGCGTGCAGCCGTGCGAGCAAGTCCCGCAGGTGTTCACCGCCGACGCCGATGGAAGCCGGATCGATGACCAAGGCATCGACATCGCCGCCACCTACGCGGGCCAGTGCCACCGCGGCGTCCCTCAGCCATAGCACCGCAACCGGCGGCCGGCTTTCCGAAAGGCACCGCCGGGCCTCTTCGGCCAGATCCGCGTCGGCGGCGACTACCAAAACGCGAGGTTCGCGCGTGGAGCCTGGATCAAACGTTGGTGGCATCGACTGTCTCGTTTGGGGCCGGCTTCCGGCGTTTAGCCCCAGTCAGGAAAGATACCAAGCCGGGAATCGTGCGCTTGCGTTTGATCTCTTCGAGGCCCATCAATTTGCGCGCCGCCCTCTTTACATTCGAACGGAAGGCGCTGGACTCCGCCGGCAGCTTCCTCTCCACGAGAGCGCTGCACAACGCAGCCCCTTCATATGGCAAGCGCGCGCACACCTCTATTCCAAAAAGCTTGACAAGGTCGCTGGTGGGCAGCGTTTCAGTGGCCTCATCCACGTGATTCACGAGCAGATGAACGTGTTCCCGGTCGACGGCGCTCGCGCACAGAACTTCAATCGCTCGCTTGGCTTCATGCAGAGACGCGATGGAATCCGTGGTCACGAGCACCACTTCGGTGGTATCGTCGAGCAACGCCAGGGTGCCGCCACGCATCCTCCCGAGATCCAAAACCACCCAGCGATACAACTGTTTCGCGAATTGGACCACTTTCAAGAGGCTGGATGCGTCCATGTAGCCGCTATGGCCGAGGCCCGGCGACGGGACCACGTGGACTCCCCCAACATCGGTCACGAGGCTTTCCCAAAAGGTGGAATCCAGGCGCTCGAGGTTCTGCGTCGCATCCAGAATTGAAAAACGGCTGTTAACGCCCATGAGAAACCCGACCAGTCCCGAATCCAAGTCCAGGTCGGCCAGTAGCACGGCGGCATCGCTGTCGCCCCGCAGTTCAGCCGCCAGCGTGCAAGCCACCGTGGTGGTCCCGGTGCCTCCCTTCGCCCCGATCACCGCCACCACTTTGTTTTGTGTCCCACCTACGGCGTGGGCTTCGGTCTGCCGCCGATGGCGCACGACGGCATGCGATACGTGCCGGATCAGCAGTTCGCGCGTGCAGGTGCTCTTGACCAGGTAGTCCTCGCCCCCATGCCGAATGGTCTGCAACGCCATCGGCTCGCTGTCGGCCGCGGTGAGGACAATCACAGGAACCCCGGAACACCGGCTGTGGAGAGTGAGGAAGGTCCCGATTCCCTGGCTGTCGGGAAGGGACAGATCGAGCAGCACGATGTCGATGCCTCCCCGCGTCAGACGGCTCAGGGCTGAACTCAATGAATCGGTCCAACTCAGCAGGAAGCCGGGATCGCGTCCGGCCCCGTCCAGCCACTGCTGGACCAACGCCGCGTAATCGGGGTCGTCTTCGACGAGTAACACAGACAGGCGATTCAGAGGGCCATTCATCGTGATAAATCCGGTCTCATAAGTCTATTCGGCACAATCCGCGATGGCCATTAGTCTCGCGATATCCCGCCAGACATCCTAAACCGCGGCCGGCAACCGGCCGATAGAACAGCCGAGCGGCGTGCCGCGGATGCGCTTGTTCCGGATAGTGCATTCCCCAGCCAGCAATCATGACCACAAATCCGGCCAAAGGCCAATCTTCGAATCTCGCACTAGACAGGTATACGGACCTCGCGCAAGAGATCGCCGCTGCCTGCTGCGTTCTGGCGGGCCTGATAGTGCTGGTGGTGGGCTGGGGCTTCGACGTGAGCCGGGTGCGGACGGCTCTGGCCGGCGCGCCATACATGCGCGCGAACACCGCTATCGGGCTCCTGCTGCTCGGCGCCGCGCTGTGGTCCAACCGGCGTTGGCCCTGGGTCGCCGGGATCGCAGGCGCTACCGCGGCGCTGGTTGGGGTTCTTACCGTCATCGAGTATGCCGCCGGGGTGAATCTGCACATCGATGAACTGGCGATGCGGGATCTCATGCGGCAGGCTCCGGGATGGCCGCCTGGACGGATGTCCCTCACCACAGCCGTCGGTTTTGGTCTGCTGGGCGCCGGGCTGGTATTCTCAGCCACCCGCCGCGCGATCTCTGCGATTCAGTGGCTGGCCATCCCGGCCGCCGGTCTTTCCATGGCGAGTCTGATTGGCTACCTGTACGGCGTTGCGAATATTCACAACGTGGCCCCCTACATGTATATGGCGTTGCATACCGCGGCGACCTTCTTGATAGTCTCCGTTGCCCTGCTCTTTGGGGATCCCCGCCGCGGCGCGATGGGGATCGTAATGAGCGGCGCACCCGGAGGCGTCATTTGCAGACGTCTGCTACCCGCGGCCGTTTTCATTCCGCCGCTGTTCGGCTGGCTCGAATGGCAAGGCCAGCGGCTGGGCTATTTCGACGCCGTTTGCGGCCTGTCGTTATTCGCTACGGCGAACGTGATGGTCTTCGGAGCCCTGATCTGGATCGAAGCGCGTATGCTCAACCAAAGCGACGCTCGCCGGAAGGGAGCCATGCGGGACCTGCGGGCGAGTGCAGAGGAGTTCCGGACGTTATTCGAATCGACACCGGATGCCACGATCATCACGGACCGCGCAGGCAGGATCGTTCTGGTAAACGCCGAGGCCGAAGCGCTCTTCGGCTATGCACGGGAGGAACTGGTGGGCGAGCCGGTCGAAAAGCTGGTCCCGCGCGAGGCGCGGGCCCGGCATGTGGATCATCGCTCGAAGTTTGCGGCCGCGCCAAGGATACGGCACTTCGCCGGCGCATCGCAAGATATTCGAGGACTGCGCAAGAACGGCGGAATCTTCTATGCCGACGTCAGCTTGAATTCAATCCGGACCCTGGACGGCATACGCACCGTGTGCACCGTGCGGGACCTGACCGCCCGCAGAATGGCGGAGGATGCCCTGCGGGAAAGCGAAGCGCGCTTCCGCCAACTTGCGGACGCCATGCCGCAAATCGTGTGGACCGCCACCTCCGACGGCAATGTCGATTACCAAAACCAGCGCGGTTACGATTACAGCGGGCTAACCTTCGACGAAACGCGCGGTTCGGGATGGCAGGCGATTGTACATCCCGACGACCGGGCCAACTGCCTGGAGCGGCGGGGTAGGGCGTTCGCCACCGGCGAAGCATACGAAGTCGAATATCGATTGCGGCGCGCGTCGGACGGCGCATATCGCTGGCACCTTGGGCGGGCCATACCAGTCCGCGATCGGGACGGGTCGATGGTACGCTGGTTTGGCACCTCGACGGATATCGACAACTACAAAGTAGCCGAGCAGGAAGTCCGAAAGGCCTGGCACGAAGTCAATAACCTCAACGAAACACTCGAACAAAAGGTTCGGGAACGAACCTTGCAACTGCGGGATAGCGAGGAACTCTTCCGTAATTTGGTGGAAGGGGTCAAGGATTACGCGATTCTGATGCTCGATCCCCAGGGATCCGTCGTTACTTGGACGGACGCTGCGGCGCGTCTTAAAGGATACACGAGCGCGGAAATCCTGGGCACGAGCTTCTCCCGCTTTTATACCGCCGCGGACGTCGAACGCGGGCATCCGGAAGAAGTCCTAAGGATCGCCGCACGAGATGGCAATTTCGAGGAGCAAGGCTGGCGAGTCCGCAAAGACGGCTCGCAGTTTTGGGCGGAGGTCTTAGTCACCACGATGCGCGACGAGACGGGTCAGCTTCGGGGATTCTCCAAGATCACCCGCGACATCACGGAACGCAAGGCGAGCGAGGAAACAATCCGGCAAAGCGAAGAGAAGTTCCGCGCGTTCATGGAGTCCGCTCCGGACGCCGTGGTGATCGCCGACGGGCTTGGGAGAATTATCCTGGTCAACGCGCAAGCCGAGAGGGTATTCGGCTACCAACGCAAGGAAATGGTCGGGCAAACGGTCGAGATGCTGATTCCCTCAGCCGCTCGCACACGCCATGCTCAGCATATCCAGAGCTACGGAGAGTCGGCTCAGGCACGCAAGATGGGAATCGGACTGAATCTCAACGGGCTCCGCAAGAGTGGCGAAGAGTTCCCCGTCGAGGTCAGCCTGAGTCCTATCGAGACGGCCCAGGGTTCTTGGGTGGCTGCCGCCATCCGCGACGTTGGCGAGCGCAAATTGGTTGAGCGGCAACTGGTGATCGCCCGGCAGCGGGCCGAAGAAGCGAACCGCGCCAAAAGCGCCTTTCTGGCCGTGATGAGCCACGAGATCCGCACGCCCATGAATTCCATCCTGGGAATGTCGGACTTGCTGAGCGAAACCGATTTGAGCGATGCGCAGCGACAATACGTCCAGATCTTCCAGCGCGCCGGATCCAGTCTGCTCAATCTCATCAACGATATCCTGGATTTCTCGAAAATCGAGGCCGGACAATTCGATCTGGAGCGGGCCGAGTTCCAGCTTTGGGATCTGGTGGAGCAAACCGTGGACCTGGTCGCGCCCAGGGCGCGCGCCAAAGAAATTGACTTGGTTTCGCATTTAAATCCGAACGTCCCCCATCGCTGTATGGGAGACGCCACCCGTCTGCGGCAGGTCCTCATCAATCTTCTTGGGAATGCCATCAAGTTCACGGAGACTGGCGAGGTTATTCTAACGGTGCAAGAGCCGCAAGCGGAGCCCGCCGGCCACCTTGAATTCTCGGTTTCCGATACGGGTATCGGCATCCCGGAAGATCAACTGGAGACAATTTTCGAAGACTTTAGGCAAGGCGATTCCTCCACCTCGCGGAAATATGGCGGAAGCGGGCTGGGGCTCGCCATCAGCCGCAGAATCGTGGAACGAATGGGAGGCAAACTTTCCGTGGCGACGAAGATCGGCAAAGGCAGCACTTTCCGCTTCACCGTGCCCATCCAGCCAGCGCTCGAGCAGCGGGAAGAGTTGCCGGTAGCCGTCCAGGACTTCCATGGGCGCCGTGTCGCCATCATCGACAGCAATGCCACCAACCGCCTGATTTTGCGCGAGACTCTGGCAGGCTGGGGGATTGAAACCGAAGAATTCTCATCCTGCGAAGATGCTGTGGCTTGCCTGTCCGGAATCCCGCCAGCGCCGTGCCCCTACTCCCTCATCATCGTCGACAGCCGGGTCGATCGCCGGGTCGATAGCCGGGTCGATGGCGGGCGGCGCCCTACGAACGGCTTCGAAACCGCGACCCGGCTGCACACGATTTTCCGGGACTTGCGCATGATCATGCTTTCGGCCGAAGACCGTCCCGGGGATGAGGCGCGCTGCCGCGAGGGTGGATTCCTGGGTTACGCGGTGAGACCGATAAGCCGCGCCGTCCTGCTTCAACTCGTCTCTAAGGCCCTCGGTGATTCAGGTTCCGAAGTGGCGAATCCGCCAGGACAGGCGGAACTGGGAAGTTCCACCGGCGCGGCGCACCGGAAACCCTTGCGGATTTTGGTCGCTGAAGATTCGCCGGACAACCGGCTGCTGATACAACTCTATATGGATGGGAGTTCCCATTCGCTAACTTTCGTCGAAGACGGCGGAGAAGCCGTAGACCGATTCGCGTCCGGAGAGTTTGACATCGTCCTGATGGATGTCCAGATGCCCGTTATGGATGGACTCACGGCGACGAGCACGATTCGCGCGATGGAAATATCGAGGAGCTTGCGCGCCGTTCCGATCCTGGCGCTCAGCGCGAATGCGCGTCCTGAAGATGTCGTGAGCAGCCTCGAAGCAGGGTGTACCGCGCATCTCTCGAAACCGATCTCCAAGCAGCGCCTTCTGGCGGCTCTGGACGAGCATGCCAAGCCGAACCCAATTCCGAGCGAGGAAATTCCGGGCTAGCCGTGGGCTACCCGGAACTGGTTAGCGGTTCTACGACTTCGAACGACTCCAAGTGCGCTTGCAGCGTGGCGGCGCAGGTCCGGAGGTCGTCATCGTTCCGGGCGCAGGCCGCTTGTTCTATCGACGCGCCCGTTTCGGTCAGCGCGGGAAAGCCATACGCGCTCCCGCAACCCTTCATCCGATGCCCGTACACTCTGGCAAAATCGTAATCCAACCTATTAATCGCGTCGTTCAGCGGCTGCAGGCCATTGCGGCAATTGTCCAGGTATGTTGCAACTGCCTTGTATGGGAGGCCGTCCGGGGGGTGCACCAGGATAATAGCTTTACCAGCCGGGGAGCCTTTTTCGTGAGCCATGATAGGTTGCGTTCCTCTCCAATCCTTATCGGCACAGACGCTCTTTTACTGTCGCCCGACTCGTCTGCCCGAGCGCACACCATGCCGGGAACAATCTTCGCCCGCCGGTGTCTCCAGATCTATGCGCGGTTTCCTGATGGACCTTACCTACTCGCTCCGCCTGGCGCGGAAGTCCCCCGGCTTCACCCTCCTGGCGGTGGTGTGCCTGGCGCTCGGCATCGGCGTGAACACATCGGTCTTCAGCATGCTCAACTTTCTGTTCTTCCGGCCCTTGCCGGTCCAGGCGCCCGACCGGCTGGTGGTCCTTCGCCGGGACAGCAGCCAGCTCATCTCTTGGCCGGAATACCGCGACTTGCGCGACCGCACTCAATTGCTTGCCGGCATGGCCGCGTCCAATCCCACCGAATCGAGCCTGGATTTCGATGGCGAAACGCACGCAGCGGCCGCTGAGGCAGTTTCGATCGACTATCCGCGTGTCATCGGCGTCCGCCCATTCCTGGGCCGCTGGTTCGCGCGCGAAGACGAGGCCGCCGCCGTCATCGGCTATCGCACCTGGCAGCGTCTGTTCCATGCCGATCCGCATATTCTCGGCAAGCGCGTCCGTTCGGAGACGCTGTGGTACACCATCGTGGGCGTGGCCCCCCAGGAATTCGCGGGCATTTACCTGCCCCTCAACATGGATATCTGGGTGCCGCTCCGGACCTGGGCCGCGCAATATCCAGGCGTCGCCGCGGAACTTGAGGATCGCGCCCGCCCGCGCTTGTTCGTCTTTGGCAGGATGAAGCCGGGCGTCGCGCCGCGGCAAGCCGCCGCCGAGCTAAACGCCATCGCCGGGCGCATCGCGCGGCAAGCCACGACGGAGCAGCCGCCGTCCGCAGCCAACGCCGCGGCACCCAGCGCGCCCCTTATCGTAGAGCGTGTGCGCGGCGTGCCCAACGCCCGCAGCCGGCAGGCGTCGTTGCCGATCGCAGCCGTCTTGATCGCGGTGGTGGGAATCGTGCTATTGATTGCCTGCGTCAACGTCGGTAACCTGCTGCTGGCCCGTGGAGCCGCCCGCGGACGGGAGATCTCGCTGCGTGTCGCCTTGGGTGCGCGCCGCTCACGAATCGTGCGACAGCTCCTGACTGAAAACCTGGTACTTGCCATGGGCGGCGGATTGTTGGGGCTGCTGTTGGGTTTCTGGACCGGCAGACTGCTCGAAACGCTATTGCCCACGACGGCGTTCGGCGAAGCCCTGCGCGTCGACTTCACCCCCCACGGGCGGGTGATCGGATGCAGCGCGCTGCTGGCGCTGCTTACGACGGTCATATTTGGCCTGGCGCCCGCATGGCGCACCAGCCGTACCTGGCTTGGTAATGTCCTGCCTGCTCTCAAAAGCGAAACCCAAGGCGCCGCGCGGTTCGGCCTGCGGCGCATCTCGCTGGCCGCCCAAGTGTCTTTGTCGCTGGTTCTGCTGCTGACCGCTGGATTGTTCCTGCGCGTGCTGCTGGCGTTCCAGGCAGCGGACCCGGGCTTCGCCGTCAAAAACCGGATCTACATCACCACCCTCGCCTCGGCCCCTGAGTTCACGCCGGAAACAAGCCGCCAGTTCTACACGCAGACTCTCGATCGCGTGCGCATGCTTCCCGGCATAAAGAACGCCGCCATCGCGAATCTGCTTCCGTTGACGCCCATCAATCCGGACTGCGTCTCCGAAACCGGGCGCGACCCCATACAGGCAACCACCAGCACGATCGGCCCTGGCTATCTGGCAACGATGCGCATTGGTCTGTCCGGCGGCCGCGATTTCAGCACTGCCGACCGGCCGAACGGCCAGCCCGTGGCCATTATCAACGAAGCGTTGGCCAAGCGCCTCTGGCCGGGCCAGACACCTCTTGGCAAGCGCGTGTTGCTAGGCTGCCACGATGCCAGCCCCATGCAGGTGGTCGGCGTGGCGCGGGATGCCCATCTGGAATCGCTGGGTGAGGCGCCCATGCCGCACGTTTATCGAGCCTTTGCACAGGATTCCGGGGGCATGCAGAACATTCTTGTCGAAACATCGCCGGATGCCGGCGCGATTTTGGAGACCGTGCGCAAGACGGTCGCCGCCTCCGTGGCGGGGTCCCGAATTTATGGCGTGCGGCCGCTGAACGAATGGATCGACCGATCCTACTGGCAGGTGCGCTGGGAAGTCTGCCTGGTGGGCGCATTTGGCGGCTTGGCGCTGCTGCTGGCGGCCATCGGCCTGTACGGAGTCGTGGCATATCACGTGACCTTGCGCACGCGCGAGATCGGCATTCGCATGGCGGTCGGCGCGCAACCGGCCGATGTCTTGCGGATGGTATTGCGTTGGGGATTGGGGCTAACGTTCGCCGGAATAGGGGTCGGTCTGGCCGCATCGGTGGCGTTGGCGCGCGTCATGGCCCGGCTGCTCTACAGCGTGAGCCCTACGGATCTTCCCACCTATGCGGCGGTCTCGCTGCTATGGCTGGTGGTGGCGTTTGCCGCGTGCTACCTGCCGGCGCGGCGCGCGGCGCGCGTGGACCCCACCGTGGCTCTGCGGTATGAATGAGCGCGCCGCGATTCAAATCGCGGAAATCGCATCCAGGTCCGACCGTTTGATTCTCCATCGCCCGCCTAAGCGCGGGCCGGTATCCAAGGCGGGGAGTTTGCGGCTCCCGAGCAGCTTGCGGAGGGTGGATTGCGGCAGTCCCGTGTAGGCGGCAGCTTCAGGCAGGGAGAGCCATTGGCCTGGATGATAGACGGGCGCCTGGAAGACGGATGCCTCGCCGGCTTGCGATGAGCCCGGAAACGGGAGGGCTCGTGTTTCGCGGGCGGCGAGCTTCCGCGATTGCGGTTTGCCTTCACTCATTTGTCACACAGCGTGCGCTTCTTTTCGCTCTCATAAAGATAGTGTAACGGCGAAGCGCAACGTTTCAACAAGGCGATCGCCTTTTGCGATATTTGCCTTGGCCGCCTCCATCGGCCGGCGCCATTCCGCACTTCTCACCCTTGGCGCCGGCGGCCCTTCGGTGCCCCTCGCTGGACCTGCCGCATCCCACATATCCGTCAACGCTGCGCCCAGTAGCGTCCGCGAGCCTGCACCGTCAGACCTTTTTGGCGAGTAGTCAGTTGTATCTTGCGAAACTCCGAGACGCTCACCGGCTGATCCGACTCATACCCAATGTTATATTGGCTGCGCAACTCCTCCTGAAGCTGCGTGAAGATGTCGTCCAGGCTCTGCTTCTTGGAGACCTCGAAAAACCCTCCGCCGGTTTCCCGCGACATGCGCATCAAGACGTTTCGCCCGTTCCCTCCTCCGCTAAACATGCCGTAGAAGCCTTCATCCGAGAAGAGAATCGAATAGATGAGCGTGTCGGCCTTCTGGGCCGCTTCGATGGCATCCATGACGCTCGCTTCGCTGCCGGTATCCACGCCGTCGGAAAGCACGATGAGCGCTTTGCGGCCGGTCTGGTTGCGCATGATTTCCCTGGAAGCTTTCAACATCGCATCGTAAAGCATGGTGCCGCCGCCGGTCTGGCTGCGCAGATCGTTCATGCTGGGCGTATCCACGCGCTGGAGCGCTTCGCTGAGTTTCAAGAAAGAGGACGTCAGCTCCTGACGCAGGATCGACGAGAGATCGAACTGCATGATGAATACCTGATCCTTCTTCTCCCGCAGGACCTGCTCCAGAAAGCTGTAGGACGCTATGCGCTCCGCTTCCATGACCCGCTTCTGGCTCATGCTGGTATCGATCATCAGGCCGAGCGTGAGGGGCAAATCGGACTCCCGCGAAAAATACCGGATGGTTTGCGGACGGCCGTTCTCCAACACCGAAAAATCGTCTTTTCCCAAATCGCGAATAAATGCTCCCTTCTTGTTGCGTACGGTCGCCAGCACGTTGACCACCTTGACTTCGGCCTTGAACGTGGGCTGTTCGTCTTGCGCCGCGAGCAGTATCGGCAAGAGCGCCAGCGGGGCAAGGCGCATCATCGCAGCCTCCACGGTTCGGGGCCGTTGGCCAAGTCCGGCATCCGCTCGAACATTTTCGGGTTGTATTTGGCGTCGATCTCATAATCGACATCCCAGACATATTCGCTCAGGCGGCTGATCCACACCACGCGCGACGGCAGCATCACGCCCTGGAACTCGCGGTAGCGCTGCAGCCGGAAATCGTACACGGTCTTGGGTTTTTCAGAGGGTTTTGGAAGCGACAAGACCCGCTCGGGCAGGCTGGCGCTGTTCAGAAACAGTTTGTAGGCGCGTCCCGCCGCCTGCACCACCAGGACACTATGCCGAACCTCAACCGGCTGCGGCTGGAGCCAGGCGCTCTCCAGCAGGAAAACAAGCTGGTTCAGCGCCAGCCGGTCGTGTTCGTAAGGCGTCAGATGGCGGGCGCTGCGCGGGATGCCGGTAGCGTCCGTGGCGGCCCGGTCGGCGGTTCCATCCACGACGATCGCGCGCGCGCCGCCGCCCCGGCCCTGAAACTCAAAATAGCGGTCCGGGAAGACACAGAGCCAGTTCGTCGGAGGCCCTGCCAGATTCCCTTGCGCGGGCTTCATGTAGACCGCCAACGAATGCACGCGGTGCAGCGCATCGCGGCCACCCTTTGCCTGAACTGCCTGCTCCCAAACTTCCCTTGGATTGGCCCCGTGGGCGGCGGTTAAGCCGGCTGCAACGGCAGTGATCCCAAGCCAGTTCATCATCGAACCTTCAAGTTACCAGACTCGCGGCCAGACGCGATACCCTGTAGGGTACGTGAAATACACCGGCGCAGCGCAGGTTGAGGACATAGCCGAAACCGAGTCACCGATGCCCGCGGAAACAGTTCGCATCGCCGTGATCGTTCCCGCTTATCGCCCCGGGGAGAGCCTGCTCCAACTGATCGGCGCGCTTGCGGAGAAGTCGATCGCAGCCATCGTTCTGGTGGACGATGGCGGCGGCCCCGATTACCGCGAGATCTTTCGCCGCGCCGGGCGATATCCAATGGTCAGCTTGCTGCGTCACGCGGTGAATCTGGGCAAGGGCGCCGCTTTGAAAGCCGGCATCAACTATGCGCTGTGCCGCTTTCCAGCCCTGCAGGGAATCGTTACCGCCGATGCCGACGGCCAGCACCATCCCGACGATATCGCGCAAGTCGCGGAAAAGCTTGCGGCGGAACCGGATTGCGTGGTCCTGGGGGCCCGCACCTTCAGGGCCGACGTTCCCTGGCGCAGCCGGGTTGGCAATGCCGTGACACGCACCGTGATGCGCGTCCTGGTGGGCCAAAATGTCTCCGACACCCAGACGGGCTTGCGAGGTGTCCCCGTTCAACTCCTGCCACACCTGCTGCGGCTGGAGGCTAACGGGTACGACTTCGAGCTGGATATGCTCATCGCTGTGCGGCAGCAAGCGGTCCCCATCGCCGAGGTGCCCATCCGGACCATCTATGAGCCAGGCAACCGCTCCTCGCACTTCAATCCGCTCGTCGATTCCATGAAGATCTACTTCGTGCTGCTGCGGTTCAGCTCCGTATCGCTGATGACCGCCGCGCTGGACACGTTGGTCTTCTATCTGGCTTATCGCCGTCTGGGTAACATAGCCGCTTCGCAGGCTCTGGGCAGACTGCTGGCCGTGGCTTTCAATTACTCCATGGTCCGGCGGACCGTCTTTTTTTCTAAGTTGAAGCACGCTTCCGTGCTGCCCAAATATCTCCTGCTTGTGTGTTTGAGCGGCGCTGCTTCCTACGCGGGCATCCAACTCCTGAATGCGCGTTTTCAGATTCAGTTGCTGCCTGCAAAGCTATTAGTCGAATCGCTTCTGTTCTTCGCCAACTTCGCCATCCAGCGCGATTTTATTTTCGGCAAGAGCCCGGAGGAGCCGCACCCCAAGCGCGCCCAACCGGAACTGATCGACCGGATCCCGGCTTGGATTCCACGGGCGATGCTGGCGGGCGCCGCCGTCGTGTTACTGGGGGTTGTCTGGCACGGCTTCCGCGCCGCGCCGCTGTTCGCGAATTCAGGCTGGTCGCCGCTCGGCCGCTATCGCTTGATCCACTACACCAAGATTTTTTGGGTAACGAGTCTGGCAATTTTGGCGATCCTCCCAGCTGCCTTCGCGCCGATAGTCGCCATTCTGATCGCGGTGGCCACGGCCATCGCCATTGGACCCCTAGCCCTGTTGGCGGTAGCGGCCTTTCTAATCGCCTCGTGCGCGTTGGGCGCGAAACTGCTGGGCGAAAGTGCCGACTCCTCCGCGGATAACCAACTCTGCGCCACACTGCTGGGTATCGCGGTTTACATTTTTCTGATGACTTTCCTGGTGCGCCTGCCCGTGAATTACCCGGCCGTTTACCTGTTCCTGCTGGCGATTCCGGTGCTGATCGATATCCGGGGCGCGGCACGGCGGTTGGTATCATGGGGCAGCTTGCTGGTGCGATCCCGCCCCCACCCGCGGCCGCAAGTAGCGGCGTTCATGCTGCTGGCATTCGTACTTGGCATGCACTGGTTGATCGTCCCGCAGCCCGAATCCAGCGCGGACGGTCTAGCCATGCATTTGGCGATACCCGTCGATATCGCCCAGCACCATGTGTTCACCTATCGGCCCGGCCGCATTTTTTGGTCCGTGATGCCGATGGGGGCGGACTGGTGTTACACCATGGTCTATCTGCTCGGCGGAGAGTTCGCCGCGCGGCTGCTGAACTTTGCGATGCTACTGCTGGTGGAAGCGCTGCTCTACCGCGCTGCGCGCCGCTTCGTGAGTCCTGTTATCGGCTTCGTGCTTCTGGCTCTGTTTGCGAGTACTTCGCTAGTGCAACTGGTCACCGGTTCGCTGTTTATCGAGAACTTCCTGGCCGCCATGGTGGTAGGTATGGCCACGGCGATTTGGCAGTTCGGCGACACCGGCCGGAGGCGCTATCTATATACCGCGGCCGTGCTGGGCGGGACGGCGCTGGCGACCAAGATTGGCGGCATGGCGTATGTTGCGGCGGCACTGCCTGTCGCGGCCATCGAAATTCGCCGCCAATGGGGACGCCTCGGTGCCCGGCCACTGCTGGCCAGTGGCATCGCCGCCGCTCTGCTGTTGGCAGCCGCGCTGCCCACCTATGCGATCTCCTGGTGGATGACTGGGGATCCGGTATATCCGTTTCTGAATCGGATGTTCCCGTCGCCCCTAGTGGACCGGAACATGAGCTTCGTGGACACCCACTTCACCCAGCCAATCGCCTTCCGCACGCCGTACGACTTGACATTTCACAGCGGCCGCTACAGTGAAGGGCGGCCCGGCTATATCGGCTTTCAATACCTGCTGCTGGCGCCGTTAGGCCTAATCGCTTTGGCGGCCGTCAGGCGGCGCCCGGCGTTGAGCGCGGCTGTTATGTCGATTGGCGGCGCTCTGATTGTCCTCAAACTCCTGCCGAATGCCCGCTATCTATATCCGGCGCTGCCGCTGATGCTGGTGCCGTTTGCGGCTCTGCTGGGGTGGCTGGCGCCGGGCGGCCTCCGGCGCGCCCTGGTCGCGCTGTCGGTGGCGTGCGTGCTGCTCAACGCCTGGTTCCTCCCGTCATCGAACTTTTATCATTCCGATTTCTATGAACAGGCCCCGCTGTCGCGGGGTATGCGACAGGTCTATATACATAAGAATGCGCCCATGCGCGAGATTGGCCGGTACATGAATCGCACACACCCCGGCGCGCCGGTGTTCCTGGCGGTCGGCAGCGAGCTATCCGCCTTCAACGCCGAAGTCTACTCGAATGGCTGGCACGAGTATAACGTGTCCGTCCGCATCTGGGGCGCCCGCGACCCGCTCGAACTTGCCGGCATTCTGGATCGATGGAACGTGCACTACATCGTCGCCCCGACACCGGATGCCGGCATCAAAATCGAGCCGCTAGTCTTAAAGAGTCTGCTCGATAAGTGCGTCACCCTCGAATTTCAGACAAATTCGCTATTCCTGGCGCGCATTGAAAGGAATTGCCAGCGCGAGCCGGCGGTCGTTCGGCCCGGAATATACGACGACTTCGACCCCTCCTTGGTGTTCACCGGGCCCTGGCTTCAGGACAAGGTATGGCCGCAAACGCACTCCCATACAGTAACTTATTCCAACTTACCGGGCGCCACAGTTCGTTTTGCCTTCAGCGGCAGCTTACTGACATATGTTTATACCAAGGCGGCTAACCGCGGCAAGGCGGATATCGCCATAGACGGCGTCCCCAGAGCCACGCTGGATCTTTATTCCCGCCAAACCGAATGGCAAAGCCGGACAACCTTTAAAGTGGACGCCGGCCGGCACCTCGCCGTCATTACCATACTGCCGGACAAAAACCGGAGATCCTCCGATCGATTTATCGATGTGGATGCCCTGGAGGTGCAATAGCCGGCGTGCGTGCGCATAAGTTGAGCGGACTGGTCGTGCCGGCGGCAGTGACGGTGGTGTTGCTGGGGGTTGTCTTGCACGGCTTCCGCGCGGAGCCACTGTTGGCGAATGCGGGCTGGTCGCCGGTTGGCCGCTATCGCCTGATTCACTACACCAAGATTTATTGGACGGTGAGTCTTGCCCTCCTCCTAACCGTGCCGGCGGCTTTCGCTCCGATCGTCGCCGTTCTGGTCGCGGCGGCGACGGTAATCGCCATCGGACCGTTAGCCCTGCTGGCGGTGGCGGTTTTTCTAATCGCATCGTGCGCCTTGGGATCGACACTGTTGGGCGCGTGCCACGACTCGTCGGCGGATCGCCAGCTTTGCGCCTCGCTGCTGGGCATCGCGGTTTACATATTTCTGATGACTTTCCTGGCGCGCCTGCCGGTGAATTACGCGGCGGTCTACCTGGTCCTGCTGGCGATCCCGGTGCTGATCGATTTCCGCGGCATGGGCCGGCGGTTGGCGTCATGGGGCAGCGCGCTGGTGCGGTCCGGCCCGCGCCCACGGCCACAAGTAGCTGCGTTCATGCTGCTGGTTTTCGTGCTCGGCATGCACTGGTTGATTGTCCCGCAACCCGAGGCCAGCGGGGACGGCCTGTCCATGCATTTGGCCATACCCGCCGATATCGCTCAACACCACATTTTCACCTACCGGCCCGGCCGCATCTTTTGGTCCGTGATGCCGATGGGGGCGGACTGGTGTTATGCGATAGTCTACGAGCTGGGTGGAGAGTTCGCCGCGCGGCTGCTCAACTTTGCGATGTTATTGCTGGTGGAAGCGCTGCTCTATCGCGCCGCGCGCCGCTTCGTAAGTCCAGCCATAGCGTTTGTGATTCTAGCCCTATTTGCGAGTACTTCGCTGGTGCAGTTGGTCACCGGCTCGTTATACATTGAGAACTTCCTGGCCGCCATGGTTATAGGAATGGCCGTAGCACTCTGGCAGTTCGGCGACACGGGCCACAGGCGCTATCTGTATACCGCGGCCGTCCTGGGCGGCACGGCGCTGGCCACCAAGTTCGGCGGGCTGGCGTATGTAGCGGCGGCATTGCCAGTCGCCGCAATAGAAATTCGGCGCCAATGGGGACGGTTGGGTCCCAGACCGGCGCTTTCCAGCGGCATCGGGGCCGCTCTGCTGCTGGCAGCCGCCCTGCCCCCTTACGCGATTGCCTGGCGGATGACTGGGGACCCGCTGTATCCATTTCTGAATCGGACCTTTCCGTCGCCCCTAGTGGATCGCGCCGCCACGTTCGCGGACTACCGTTTCAACCAACCACTCACTTTCAGCACGCCGTACGACTTGACATTTCACAGCGATCGCTACTGTGAAGGGCGGCCTGGCTCCATCGGCTTCGCCTATCTGATGCTAATGCCGCTAGGCTTGACCGCGCTGCTGGCCGTCACACGCCGCCCCGCGGTGAGTGCGGCAGCTATCTCGATCGGCGGGGCTGCGATCGTGCTGAAGCTCTTGCCTAACGCCCGCTATCTCTATCCCGCCTTGCCCTTGATGCTGGTGCCGTTTGCGGCGTTCCTCGGCTGGCTGGCGCCCGGCATCCTGAGACGCGCCCTGATTACGATCGCGGTTGGCTGCGTCGTCCTCAACATATGGTTCCTGCCTTCATCGAACGTTCTTCACGCCGATTTCTATGAACAGGCCCCATTGTCCCGGGGGATGCGGCAGGCTTACATCCATAAGAACGCGCCCATTCGCGAGGTCGGCCAATATATGAATCGCACCCACCCCGGCGTCCCGGTTTTCCTGGCCGACGGCAGCGGGCTATCCGCCTTCGATGCCGAAGTCTACGCGTATGGCTGGCACCAGTATGGCGTGTGGGCCCGTCTGCAAAGCGCGCGCAGCCCGGGGGAAATCGCCGGCATTCTGGATCGATGGAACGTTCATTATGTAGCCGCGCCTAAGCCCGGCTCGGGAGTCGCCGTAAACCCCCGGACCTTGCAGGACTTTCTCACAGACTGCGTCACCCCGGAGTTCCAGGCCGGTTATCTATTCCTGGCGCGCATCGAGAATAGTTGCCGGTCCGCCGGCCAGGCCGGCCGTGAACCGTCGATCGTTCCGCCCGGAATATACGACGACTTCGACCCCGCCATCGCGTTTCGCGGGCCTTGGAATCAGGACAAGGGATGGCCGCAAACGCACTCCCATACCGTAACTTATTCCAACTTACCGGGATCCGAAGTTCGGTTTGCTTTCAGCGGCGGCTTACTGACTTATGTTTATACCAAGGCGGCTAACCGCGGCAAGGCGGATATCGCCATAGACGGCGGGCACGTTGCCACCCTGGATCTTTACTCTCGCCAAACCGAATGGCAAAGCCGGACAACTTTCAAAGTGGACGCCGGCCGGCACCTTGCCGTCATTACCATACTGCCAGACAAGAACACTAAGTCCTCCGATCGATTTATCGATGTGGATGCCTTGGAGGTGCAATAGCCGGCATGCACGAGGATAAGTTGAAGGAAGCGTTTGCGCTGGCGGCGGGTTGCGCTCTTGCTTCGTGCCCCGCACCAAGCCTCGATGTCGGGAACATTTGCCTGGCGACGGCCAAGCCCGTCGATTCAAGCATGTGTCGTCTTACGGACGGACAAAACTGGCCGCAGCCGGCCCGCTTGGACGCGCCGGGAAACGGAGACGCCTGCCCGCGCACAATGTGACACATTACAATAAGAGCTGCATGCCGCACCGTCTTCGCCACGCCATCTGCAACGAGATCTTCGAGAAGTGGACCTTCGCGGACGCGTGCCGCGCCATCCGAAAGGCCGGCTACACAGGTATCGAAATCGCCCCGTTCACCCTGGCGGAAGATCCCGCCGCGTTCCCGCCCGGGGGCCGCCGTGAATGCCGCGATATCGTCGCCTCCGAAGGCTTGCAGTTCGTCGGCCTGCACTGGCTTATGGTCACGCCCAAGGGCCTGCATGTCACCACGCCCGATGCCGATCTCCGCTGCCGAAGCTGGCGGCATATCCGCCATCTCATCGATCTCTGCGACGATCTCGGCCCCGGCGGCATAATGGTGTTTGGCTCACCCAAGCAGCGCGCCACCACCGGTGGACTCAGCCGCGCGGATGCTACGGAGCATTTCGTCGAAGGCTTGTCTTCCGTGGCCCCGCATGCGGGCCAGCGTGGCGTCACAATTCTGATGGAAGCTCTGCCGTTGGGCCAATGCGACGTAGTCACTTCGCTAAACGAAGCCGCCGCGCTCGTACACCGGATCGACCATCCCGCGATCCGCACCATGTTCGACTGTCACAATGCCGTCGACGAAACGGAGCCGCACGCCGCGCTGGTCGAACGGCACTACGACCTGATCCGTCACATCCATGTGAACGAGCTCGATGGCCGCCATCCCGGAACCGGCTCTTACAACTTCAAGTCCGTCTTCGATGTATTGCGCCGCCTCGAATACGGCGGATGGATCTCACTCGAAGCTTTCGACTTCACGGCGGGCGCAGAAGCTATCGCGCGCGAGTCATTGCGCTATTTGGAAACCCAATGAGCAAATATGTTGTTACAGGAGGGGCGGGCTTCATCGGCTCCGCGATTGTACGCGGTCTGCTGCGGGAAGGCGCGCTGGAGGTCGTGGTGCTCGATAACTTACTCACCGGCCACGAAAAGAACCTCGACGAAGTCCGTTCCGCAATCGACCTGCAGCGCGCCGACATACGCAACTACGAAGAGATCGCCGGCGTTCTCAAAGGGGCCGATGTGGTGTTTCACGAAGCGGCCATTCCGTCGGTGCCCCGCTCCATCAACGATCCCGTCCCATCGCACGAAATCAATATCGACGGCACGTTTAACGTCCTGCGCGCGGCCGCGGCGGGCGGCGTACGGCGTGTAGTCTATGCCGCTTCTTCATCGGCTTATGGCGACACGGAAGTGCTGCCAAAGGTGGAAACCATGACGCCGCGGCCAAAGTCGCCTTACGCGTTGCAAAAGCTCGTCGGCGAGTATTATGCCCAGATCTTCGCATCCACCTTCGACATCGAGACCGTGTCGCTACGCTACTTCAACGTCTTCGGTCCCCGTCAGGATCCGTCTAGTCAATATTCCGGCGTGTTATCGCTGTTCATCAAGGCGGTAGTGGAGCGGCACTCCCCGACCATATTCGGCGACGGCGAGCAATCCCGCGACTTTACTTATGTCGATGACGTCGTGGATCTCAATTTGAAGGTCGCCCGCGCGCCCGGCGTTTCGGGCAAGCTATATAACGGCGGCAATGGCGGACGCATCACGCTGAATGAGGCGTGGCGACTGGTCCAAGAAATCGAGGGCGTGACCATTCCGGCGAATTACGGACCTCCGCGCCCCGGCGACGTACACGATTCGCAGGCCGATATCGCCTCCGTGGCCGCCGATCTGGGTCACTCACCGCGCTACTCTTTTGAAGAAGGCTTGCGGCTGACACTGGCATGGTACAAAGCGCAACAGACCCGGTAACTCTGACGGGCGAGGCACTGTACCTCCGCGGCATGGAGCTATACCACGCCCGTGAGTTCTTCCGGTGCCACGAGGTCCTGGAAGAACTGTGGACCCCGATGCGCGGCCCGCACAGGCTATTTCTGCAGGCCCTGATTCACTTCGCCGTGGCGTTCTATCATCAGCAGCGGAAGAATCCATTGGGCGCGGAGCGCCAGTTGCGCAAAGCCCTGCGCAAGCTCGAGCCCTATCTGCCGTTGTACGAAGGCGTGGATACGGCCACGCTTCACCGGGAAGGCCAGGCGTGCTTGCGGCGCATCCTGGCGGGCGAAACACCCGACCCGCCACGCATGTTATTTCAGGGCTTTCTGGATGGCTGACTCGGCCACCGGCGCCATTAACTCGTAGCCTTTCAAGTTAGGATGCAACCCGTCGTCCGAGTGACCCTCGCGCAACATGCCCTTGTCATCGACAGTCGCGGTGTAGTAATCCGCAAACGTGGCATGCACTTTGGCAGCGTACTCCCGCAACCAGGCGTTCAGCTTCAGGATGTCCGCGGGAGGGCGCGCGACCGTCTGTTTATTCTTCGTGTAATCGCTGATCGGAGTCAGGGAACATAGAATCACCTTGATGCCGTGGGCCTGCGCCAATTCGGTCATGGCCTGGAAGTTTTCCTCGATCATGGCGATGGTCTCGGGTCCGGTGTTGCGCGAAATGTCGTTGGTGCCGGCCAGAATGATCAGTGCGGCGGGCCTGAGGTCGATCACGTCCGGATACATGCGCACCAGCATCTGCGGAGTGGTCTGGCCGCCGATACCGCGGTTCACATACGGCTTGTCCGGGAAGGATTGTGCGAGCTTCCAACCATCGGTGATGGAGTCGCCGAGAAACACGACGCGGTGCGGGTCGGCGGGGAGCGCTTTCACCCGCTCGTTGTCCTGATGATACCGGCCGAGCTGATTCCAATCCTGAAGCTGGTCGGCCAGACTGTGCGCAAAGCCCGCCAGGCAACAGTTGGCCTTCGGCGGATTGTATTCCTCCACCAACTGGCAGCGGGCGGCGGCGGGCAACAACAACAAGGGGATCAGAAAGGTTGCGGCGTTTCGAGGCATGGATTCTCCTTGGGCTTACGCAGCCAAGCATATCCTATTGCGCCGATCACTCCCAACATGGCCGCGCTGCCGAAGTAGAGTTTGCGGATGCCCAACTGCTGCGCCACCGGACCGGCTACAAACATAGCCAGTACCTGAGACATGGCCAGCAGCGACATCAGGCTGCTCATGACCCGGCCCAGCAAGGCGTGCGGCGTCTCCTGCTGCAGCACCGTTTGCGAAGGCACCATGATGAAAGCGGCGCCGAAGCCCAGCCCCAGCATCCCGACGGCGGTGCTGGCAACCCTGCCGAATAAGGCCGTGAAGAGAATCGCAACACCCATGCCGCCGAGGCCGTAGACTACTAAGGACTGCTTCTGTACGCGGGAGGCTGCGCGATGCAGGAGTTGCGTGCCGGTAATCATGCCCACGCCGATCAGCGAGTTCAGGGTGCCAAATAGGGCCGCGTTCGAATGCAGTATGTCACGCACATAGACGGAGAGCAGCGCGCCGAAGCAGCGCACAGCGAACATGCCTGCGGTCATCGACAGGATCACGAACGAGATGACCGTATGCGTAAAGATGAAGCCGAATCCCTGCCGCATGGAAGACAGCACGGAGCTGGCGGCCGCACCCGGTGACGGTACGCGGTGAATGGCCAGCGTCATCACCATGGCGGCGGAGAAGAAGAAGCTGAAGCTATCGAATAGGAAACAGGCGTTGGCGCCGAACCACTGCACTAGCAGGCCCGCGATGGCCGGGCTGATAATCTGCGATCCCTGGACGGCTTGGGACATCAACCCGTTGACGGCCAGCAATCCGGCGGCGGGCGCCAGCGCGCGCACGGCTACCGATTGCGCGGGCACGAAGAAGCTGGACACCGTGCTCAGCGCCAGAAAGATAGCGTAGATGGAGTTGAGGTCGCGCACGAAAATCAGCGCCAGCACCAGCACGCCGCGGGTCAGGTCGCTCGCGATCATGGTCCATTTCACGTTCCACTTATCGACATAGACGCCCGCCAACGGGCTGACCACGGCCAGCGGCAGCATGTAAGCGACCAGGATCATGCTCACCTGCGTGGCGGTGCCGTGCAGTTGAAATGTGACGAGACTGAAGACCGCGAAGATGGCCAGAAAGTCGCCGAAGATACTGACAAGCTGGGCAAGCCATAGCGTCCGTACGGAGCGGATCTTCAGTACGTCGCGAAAAGTCAGTGGTGGCGTAGGACTGGCCATGCTGGTGGAACCTCGGTGGGTTCAACCATCATACCAAAACGGAGCGGAGTTTTTTGGGGAGCTTCTCCAGAACGAGCGCGTACGACGTGCGCACAAGGCGCTTGAGTTCGGCCGCGGTCAGCGCATCTTCCGTTTCGAGGGCGACCCATTGATTGCGCGCGAAGTAGGGCGCCTGGACGATGCCGGGACGCTCGACTAAGTCGGCAAACTCCTCGGGCCGGCATTTGAGCGACATCCAGACCTTGGCCGGCTCCAATGCCAGGACGGCGAACACCTTGCCGCCGATCTTGAAGACCAGGTGCTCGCCCCATTGCACGGTCTCGGTGGCGTGGGGCAGGGACATGCAGTAGCGGCGCACCCATTCGATGTTCATGTGGCCTGGTTCTCAGGCGATGATGTTCCCGTTGAGGAAAGCTGTAGCGATCTGCCGGTAGGTGTCATCCGGAACCTCGAAGAGATCGAAGATGATGAATAGGGGATCACAGAGCTTCTTGACCAAATCGACGATGTCAGTCTCAACAGCGCCGAGTCGAAAGGTAACCGGTGTTGCTGGAACTTCATTTTCGAGTAGATTCATGCGCGGCGTCATGCGCTGGAAAATGATACTCCGGCGGGGTGATGCGGCCGCTAGGGTTCGCTCCCGCAGTCCTCCGTATCCTACTCGCAGCTCAATATGAGCGTTCGGCTGTACCCCGAGCAGCTTGTAGATGTTGGCGCAATGAAGAAGCGCCTCCGTCGCTCGGATGATACGGGTGTCCCAGTGAATGACCTTCCGGGACGGCTGCTCGTCGGGTTCATCTTCGATGAGCGACGTCACGGTGTAGAAATCGCCACCCTTGTTTAGCGCCCAGTAGTCGAACATCGGGGCAGGGAACTTCGTGGCGATATCCGATAGGATACCGTCATTAGTCGGCCTGGGCCGATGCTCGTCGTCCAAGACGATGCCGATCGGCCAACCGCTTAGGCGTACTTGGGCCTGTAGTGCTGCTGAAAACAGCTCTCGCTGTGACTTCTCGAGGAAAGAGTCCAGGCAGAAGTGGCTGACCTCCATGTATCCTGTCAACCCGGTGGCCGTCAGACTCTTAAATGCGGCTTGGCGGTGCTTCGTTAGCCAACCGCTGTCCAGTTCACGCAGCTGGGCTATTGGTGGCTGGGCGGGATCTTGGCCCTCCAGCGCCTTATACCAGTCCAGCCGAGTGGCCAGCAGCCGCGCGAGGATCTGATATGAGTAGCCAAGGCTGGCCGGATCTCCAGTGCCCTCCTCGATCGCGGGCAATTGCTCGCCGAAACTCCAATAGGGCACGTATGGAATTCGTAGCCTTTCGATAGCCTCTCGTGGGTGAATGCCGCTGGGCAACCAATCGCGATAAAGTTCGCCGAATCGCTCTGCAAATCTGTCCTTCCACCGGGTTGCTCGCTCGTATTCCGTCCGGCTTTCATCCCTGGCCGGCACCGGCACAGCAAAAAGCCGCTTGCGATCCCGCGGAAGGTGTTCTTGGGCTCTCCTTGCACGCTCCAGGATCTGCAGCGCGCCCTCCGTGCTCGACTCGGTTGTCGTGAACAGGAGCACAAGCACATCAGCCAAATGGACCGTGCATATGCCGCCAATATCGGTAACGCCCGTGCGGCTGTCCACAAGCACGAAATTGTATTCTGAGGCCCATTCGTTCCGCAGTTCCTCTATGTAAGAACCCAGATCATGCCTGTCGAAGAGTTCGGGAAAGTTAAGGGCGTGCAATCTGCTGGTGTAGTCCTCGCCGCTTCGGCCGGCTGTCAGTAATTTCAGCCGCGACGAATTAGCGCCGATTTTGACGTCGATCAAACAGTCACGCCAGGGCAAAGGCGCTCCATCGCTCTTAGCCCGGACCAGATCCACAATGCCCGGCGTGTTGGCCCGCAATTCCTCGATCTTACTGTTATCGCGCTCGAAAAAGCGCTCGATTCCTGGCGCCTCGACGTCCCAGTCCACCACAAGCACGGAATAGCCCCACTTCGCCAGCAGCGCTGCAACGTTGGCTAGCGCCATCGAGCGCCCCACGCCTCCCTTAAATGAATAGAAGGTGTAGATGACACCGCGTTCCTTGCCGTTGGACGATGGGATCATAGTCTGGCAAGTCCAATCTTCGGGACCGGAAGTGCTGGTGCGTCGACAACAGGCCAATCCGGCTGGAATGGCGGCGCGCCCTGAATCGTATGGGCTATCTGGGCCGCAAATCCCTTCAACAAATCCTCAAGATCCATCGCCCTGGCGCTGGTCAAAAACGCCGGCACCGTCGAAGTGAATTGCGCAACATCGAGCCACTGAACAGACCGGGCCTCCTCCGGGAAGTGCTCACCGTCGTGAAACCTCATGGGTGCGATCAAGCCGTGAGATCGCATTTTGAGTCGCCGTTCGCGCTCCGGAAAACTTTCCCACTAGGAGACACACCAACTCGATTGGAAACGGCGACCACACGGCGACTATGCACTTTGACAGCCGCACTCCATCCTTCAGCCTTTCCGGCCAGCGGCCGCCCACCCCTATGCAATCTTCGTCCATGAAGAGCTTCGCCTCGGGAACCCCGAGTTCTTGCGTTAACCAGAACCTTAGTCGAGTATAGACCCATCTGGTCCAATTAAGGGTTAGGTCGTGCCGCTTGTAGCTGAAGAACACATCCCAGGCGTAATCGGAAGGCGGCGAGATTTCACTCCCCCTCCTCGCTCCCCACCTTCAGCACCGCCAAGAACGCCTCCTGCGGAATCTCCACGCGACCCACGCGCTTCATCCGCTTCTTGCCTTCCTTCTGCTTCTCCAGCAGTTTGCGCTTGCGGCTGATGTCGCCGCCGTAGCACTTGGCCAGCACGTTCTTGCGCATCGCCGGAATCGTCTCGCGCGAGATGATCTTGTTGCCGATGGCCGCCTGCAGCGCCACTTCGAACATCTGCCGCGGAATCAGCTTGCGCATGCGTTCGATCAGGATTTTGCCGCGCTCGTAGGCGAAATCGCGGTGAATGATCATGCACAGCGCGTCCACAGGATCGCCCGCTACCAGGACGTCCAGCTTCACCATCGGCGCCACCCTGTAGCCCGCGAGATGATAGTCGAGCGAAGCATAGCCGCGCGAGCAGGACTTCAACCGGTCGTAGAAATCCAGCACAATCTCGTTCAACGGCAGCTCGTATTCCAGCAGCACGCGCCCACTGCCGATGTGCTCGAACTTTTTCTGCTCGCCGCGCTTCTCTTCCAGCAGGCTCAGGATGCCGCCCAGATACTCTTCGCGCGTAATCACGGTCGCCAGAATGATGGGCTCTTCCACGTGCTTGATGTTCGAAGGATCGGGGAACTTAGTTGGGTTATCCACCTCGATCAATTCGCCGTTTGTGGCCGTCACACGATAGCGCACGCTGGGCGCGGTAGTGATCAGGTCGATATTGAATTCGCGCTCCAGGCGCTCCTGTACGATCTCCAAATGCAGCAAGCCCAGGAATCCGCAGCGGAAACCGAAGCCCAGCGCCACGGAGTTCTCCGGCTCGAAATTGAAGGCGCTATCGTTGAGCCGCAGCTTTTCCAGCGCATCGCGCAGCAACCCATGCTCGTGCGACTCTATCGGATACAGCCCGGCAAACACCATGGGCTTGATCTCTTCAAATCCGGGCAGCGGCTCGGCGGCCGGATCGTCATGATCGATGATGGTGTCGCCAATCTTGGCGTCGGAAACGGTCTTGATGTTGGCGAATACGAATCCGACTTCGCCGGCGGAAAGCTCGTCGCAGGGTGTGGCTTTGGGCGCTTGATAGCCCAGCCCTTCCACTTCCAGAACCTGCGAGCTGGACGAACTGGACCATAGCCGGATGCGCTGGCCTTTGCGCAGGCGCCCATCCACCACGCGCGTCAGGATGATCACGCCGCGGTAAGGATCGAACCACGAATCGAAGATCAGCGCGCGCAGCGGCGACTCGGGCAACCCGCGCGGTGGCGGCACCAAATGCACGATGGCTTCCAGCACTTCATGCACGCCGATACCCTGCTTGGCGCTCACCAGCAGCGCGCCGGAAGCGTCCAGCCCGATCACGGATTCGATCTGCTCGCGGATGCGCTCCGGCTCGGCGGCGGGCAAATCGATCTTGTTGATGACCGGGATGATTTCCAGATTGTGGTGCAGCGCCAGGTAAGTATTGGCCAGCGTCTGTGCCTCGACGCCTTGCGACGCGTCCACCACCAGCAGCGCGCCTTCGCAAGCTTGCAGGCTGCGCGAGACTTCGTAGGAAAAATCCACGTGGCCGGGCGTGTCGATCAAATTCAATTGATACATGCGGCCGTCATTGGCCTGATAATTCAGGCGCACGGCGTGGGCTTTGATGGTGATGCCGCGCTCGCGCTCCAGGTCCATGGAGTCGAGGACCTGCTCCATCATCTCGCGCTGTTGCAGCGCTCCGGTGGCTTCGAGCAGCCGGTCGGCCAGCGTCGATTTTCCATGATCGATGTGCGCGATGATGGAGAAATTGCGGATGAATTCGCGATCCATGCGGTATGATTGTGCCGAGGGGGCGAGTGTGGCTGCCTTCTCAGATTATCCCATATGTCCTACAGCAACATCCGGTTTGAGGTAGACGACGCGGGCGTCGCGCTGCTCACTGTTAACCGGCCTGAGAAACTGAACGCGCTGAATGCGGAAACCGTGCTGGAACTGCGCGACGCGGTGGCGCAGGCGGCCGGCAGCGGCGAAGTGCGCGCGCTGATCGTGACAGGCGCGGGTGAGAAGGCATTCGTGGCAGGCGCCGACATTAATCAGCTTGCAGTACTGACTCCGATCGAAGCGCAGGCGTACGCGGAACGCGGGCAGCGCGTCTTTCGCGAGATCGAGATGTTGGCGAAGCCCACGCTGGCGGCCATCAACGGCTACGCGCTCGGTGGCGGTCTGGAACTGGCGATGTCGTGCGCGGTGCGCGTGGCATCGGAAAACGCGCGGCTGGGGCAGCCGGAAGTGAAGCTCGGCATTCTGCCGGGCTACGGCGGCACGCAGCGGCTGCCGCGCCTGGTGGGCCGCGGGCGCGCGCTGGAGATGCTGCTCTCGGGCGAGCCTGTGACGGCCGCGGAGGCGCATCGTATCGGCCTGGTGAATCATGTAGTGCCGCAAGCCGAGCTGCTGGAATTCAGCCGGCAGTGGCTGCGCAAAGTGCTGGCGAACGCTCCGCTGGCGTTGGGACTCACCCTGCAAGCGGTGGACGTGGGCTTGGAGGCGGGCCTGGAGCAGGGATTGCGATTCGAAGCCGCGGCGTTCGGCCTGACTACCGCCACGGAAGACAAACGCGAAGGCACGCGCGCGTTTCTGGAGAAGCGGACGGCGGCGTTCGCGGGAAAGTGACACATGCCGAAAGTGATTGAAGGTCAACTGACAGCGGCGGGTCTGAAGTTCGTCATAGTGGTGAGCCGGTTCAACGGTTTCATTAGCGAGCGGCTGCTGGCCGGGGCGCTGGACGCGCTGGCGCGCACGGGCGCACAGTCAGACGATATCGAAGTGGTGAAGGTTCCCGGATCGTGGGAACTGCCGGTGGTGGTGCGCGAGTTGGCGCGTCAGAAGCGGCACGACGCCATCATATGCCTGGGCGCGGTGATCCGCGGCGATACACCGCACTTCGATTACGTCGCGGGCGAAGCGGTGAAGGGCATCGGGCAAGTGGCGGCGGAGAGCGGCGTGCCGGT
>DATNMW010000269.1:0-64555 GCA_035602155.1 Bryobacteraceae bacterium
GAAGCTGGCGCCTTTCCGCCAGAATTACCGGCATCATGCCACCGGCGAAACCAACGGCGACTCGCACTTGAAGAGCTTGTTGGTGCACCACCAGGTGATCGTGCCGGTGACCAAGGGCAAGCTGGATTTCGGACCCTGGCAGCAGATTTATTACGCCGAGTTCGACGGGCAGAGGTCCAAGCGCGTCATCATTAAAGTAATGGGTGAGTGAGCGACCGATTGAGTGACCGATTGAGTGACCGATTGAGTGAAAGGAGAGCCGCGCAGACGGCATTTACCGGTTATGAGACGAACCTTCTGTTTGGCGGGCGCCCTGGCGCTCGGCGCGATGGCGGCGGAAGTGCCGGTGCGGCAAGTGGTGCTTTACAAGCACGGTGTGGGTTTCTTCGAGCGCGCCGGCGAACTCGCGCCCGGCGAATCGGCGCGCCTGGATTTCAAGGCCTCTGAGATGGACGATGTGCTCAAATCGCTCACGATCGAAGAAAAAGGCGGTGGCAAAATCTCGGGATTGCGCTACGATTCGAGCGAGCCGCTGGCGCACAAGCTGGCGGATTTCCCCTTTCAGCTTGGCACGGCGCAGCCGTTGAGCGGGGTGCTGGACCAGCTTAAGGGCGCGCAAATCGACTTGAAATTCGCGAATGAAGCCGTGACGGGCGCGATCGTGGCCGCGCGCCTGGTGCCCGGAGACGACAAGCGCCCCGAGCGTGAGCAGATCACGCTGCTGATGGATGCGGGCGATCTGCGCAACTTCGACCTGGTCGCGGCGGCCGGCATTCGCTTCGTGGACGCCCGGCTGCAGGCGCAGTTCAAGGATTACCTGGCGGCCCTGACCGAAGCGCGCTCCAAGGAAAAGCGCAGTGTCTATATCGACTCGACCGATTCCAAACGGCGGGAAATATTGGCCAGTTACATGGTGCCAACGCCGGTTTGGAAATCCAGCTACCGGCTGATCTTTGGGGAAGGCGCGCAACCTACGCTCGAGGGATGGGCGATCGTGGACAACACCACCGGCGAAGATTGGAACAAGGTGGATCTGTCACTCGTGTCGGGACGGCCCATTTCGTTTATCAGCCGGCTGTATGAACCACGCTACGTCGCGCGGCAGTCGGCGGAACTGCCGGAAGACAGCGGGTCGGCCCCAGTGGTGTATGAAGGAGCGGTGGAAACGGAGGCGGACACCATCAATGGCCAGCCCGCGCCGCCTCCCCCGCCGGCGATGGCTGCGCCGGCTCCCCTGGCAGCCAGGAAGGCCAGGGCAATGGGAGGGATTGCGGGCGGTGCGATGAACGGGCGCGATTTCGCGCAGATGGTCGAAGTGGGACAGGCAGCCCCTTCCACCATCTCGGCAGCCGCGGCCGGCCGCGAACTGGGCGAGTTATTCGAATACCACATCCCCGCGCCCGTCACGGTGCGCCGCAACGAATCCGCCATGCTGCCCTTCCTGCAACAAAAAGTCGACACCCGCAAACTGTTGATTTACTCCGACCAGTTGTCCACGCATCCCATGGACGCCGCCGAGATTTCGAATTCCACCGGTAAGACGCTGGATGGCGGTCCCATCACCGTCTACGACGCGGGCGCCTACGCGGGCGAAGCGTTGATGGAAACGGTCAAGACCGGCGACAAACGGCTGATCGGTTACGGCGTCGACCTGGGCACGCGCATCACCACGCAGTGGGACAGCAAGGCCGAACAGATTCGCGAGATCCACGCGCGCCGCGGTATTCTGACCACCCGCAACGCCGTTGTGGAGACCCGCACTTACACCATCCGCAACGTGGACCAGAAGGCTAAGACCCTGGTGATCGAACATGCCGCGCGCCCGGATTACAACCTGCTGGACCGCAAACCTTCCGAGAAAACCAGCAACGCTTACCGCTTCGAGGTGAAGCTGGCGGCGGGTGCGACCGAAAAGTTCCCGGTCGTCGAAGAGCACGTCTATGAGAGAGCTTTTACCATTACCGATCTCACGCCCGACGTGTTATTCACTTATGTGCGCAACAAGGATTTCAGCGACGCCACGCGCAAGCAGCTCGAACATATCGCCAACTTGAAAGAGCAGATTGCAGCCGCCGGCCGCGAGATACAGAGTCTCGATAGCCAGATCAACGATGTGATAGCCGACCAGGAACGCCTGCGCCGGAACATCGCCAGCCTCAACCAGGTCAACGGCCAGCAGCAGCAGGTGCAGACCTATGCGCAGCGGCTGGCCACCCAGGAATCGCAGCTTGCTGCGCTACGCGACCGCCGCGCGGATCTGGAGAAGAAGCACGCGGCGCTGGAGGTGGAAGTGAGCAATTCGATCGAGGCCATGGTGTTTTGAGGCCTGCGAATGAAAGCAGAAGCCCTTTACACGACATGGGGATATCACTAACTTGATTAGGCAACGGCCGCGTCAGGCTGCAGATCGCACGGGTGAAGGCGCGACTAGGCGATGGAAGGACGAATATGCAAGATGATTCAGCCAACGCAGGACAAATTGAGCGAGAGCAGTTAACGCGCGAAGTGGAAGAAGAGTTGAGACGCCAAAAACTTAGAGACGAGATCGTCGCCACGTTAAGGGGAAATAGCTGGACGGCTCGGCTAGCACATTTCTCCGGGCACCCAGCGTTCATCGTGTTTGTAAGCTTTGCCCTGAGCGGTCTCATTGGAGGGAAGCTCACCGAACGTTGGCAGAGCCGCGAATGGAATCGACAACAGCTACAGCAGAATAGGCTTCATCTCATCGAAGATGCTTACGCAATTCGAGACGCCATTATAAAAGCGATCGCAACGCACAACGCTGCGATTCGAAGCGTTCCTTGGGCGCTTGAGCTCCAACCAAAGATGTCCGAAGAAAGCCGAAACAAACTTGGGCTGAACCTGCAAGAAGACCAACGCGAGTGGGACGCTGAATCTCAGGTACTGCAGCATAAGCTCCACATCTACGCCGCCGACCATCCAGACGTGGTACACCCAGACGTAATAATAGGTTTTGATGCTTTCATCCGGAAGCGCGCCCATACTACTTATCCTCAAATAGAAGCGAGCGTGTACTACGGCGTTAAACAAGTAGCTAACGCAAGCCAATGGAACGAGCACACCTACACGCTACTAGCGGAAGAATCGACATCGCTGGATGAGCTGATATCGCGTATGACGAAGGAAATTGAGGAATCCTATTCAAAAGTTTGGTGACGAAATTAAATCGGAGGCGGTGGATACTTCTTACTTCCGACCGCTTCCGGCTTCTGATTTCTGTTCCGCCGCCAATACGACCAAAGCATCCATCCCAGCGCCGCCGTGGCGAGCAGCGCCAGGATCATCCAGGAGAAATCGCCCAAAGCCGCATCCAGTTCCATCACCCGGTCGCTGAAGACCCAACCCAGGACGATGTACAGGACCGCGCCGAGCGTCTCGCCCAGCACGTCCCACAATAGAAAGTGCATCCACGGATATTCCGCGATACCGCTGGTGAAATTAATTAGCGAACCCAGCGGTGTCACCAGCCAGCGGCTCAGGAAGACGCCCATTCCTCCCCAGCGCCGCGCGTGCGCTTCGGCCTTCGCGATCCGCTCGGGTCCGCCCAGCATGCCTCCAAACCGGGAAACCAACGCTGTGCCGCCCCACCGGCCGATGGCGTATCCGATTTGATCGCCGATCACCGAACCCGAGCTGGCCAACGCGATCGCCAACCACATCGGCATGAGCCCCTGCGCCACCAGCGAGCCCGTAACGATCAGCAGCAAGCTGACCGGCAAAGGCACGCCTATGGACGCAATCGTCACCACGCTAAACAGCACCGGAGAACCATATTGCGAGAGCGCCGCCAGAATCTCTTCGCGCATCAGGGCGTCTTGCCCCCAGGAACTTCCGGAGCGGCATGCGTATGGCCCGCACTGGCCAAGGCACGCTCCAGATCCCGCACCACATCCTCCACGGGCCGGCGTTCTTCGCGCGCGATGGTCCGCAACGGCCGCCGGTCATGCGGCTGTGGTTCCAGCCCGATGGCGTGGAAGAGCATACCGGAAGGCACGTGGTGGGTGTGCGCGATGAACGGGACGCTCATCCAGGGGCGGATCGGCTCATTCTCCCACTGCAGGCGGCGGGCGTGCCGCCCGGCCCGAAACGCGAAAATGAAGGTCCCGGCAATGGCCACGCAAAAGGCCACCGCCAGAATGAGTAACCGGGATGGCCGCTGCACGATTCCATCATAACCGGAGCGCCCGCGCGATAGAATGTGCTTGTGACCAAGCGCATTCTCCCACTGACCCTCGCCGCGGCCGGTTGTCTAGCGCTCGGCGCCGCACCGCAAGCCGCGCCGGAATGGCGCCAATTGTTCAACGGGCACGATCTCACCGGCTGGCAGCACGTCGGACCCGGCTCCATGACCGTCGAAGATGGACTCATCCGAACGCACGGCGGCATGGGCCTGCTATGGTGGACGGGCGGCAAGGTCTCCGACTCGGTGATCCGGGTGGTCTATAAAATGCGCGACCACAACGACAACTCCGGCGTCTTTATCCGCATTCCCATCGAGCCGCGCGAGGAATGGATGCCGGTACATTACGGCTACGAAGTGCAGATCGATAACGAGCCTGAGAAATCCCACGAAACGGCCTATCACGCGACCGGAACGCTGTATTCCCAAACCAAGGCCTTAGCGCGGCCCGGTAAGCCCGGCCCGGAGTGGAACACCATGGAGATCGCGCTGGACGGGCCGCACACCATCGTGCGCTTGAACGGCATCAAGGTGACCGATTACACGGAGGGCCAACCCGTGGGTCCCCGGTCGTTCAGTTTCGAGCCGCAAAGGGGACCGCGTCCGCTGGAAGGTTATATCGGCCTCCAGAATCACAGCGACAACGATATCGTCTTCTTCAGAGAAGTCGCCGTCAGGCCGTTGAAGTAGTATCGCCCGATCCGTGCCGCCCTGCGCCATCCGCGAACTTCCGCGCGCCCGCCGACGCTTCGCCGCTGCCTAATACGGCCAGGCCACGCCGGAACTCGTTGCGCATGGCGGCTTCAGTGGAGAGATCCCACTGCTCGTAGCACGAGAGCCGGTCGGACCGCATGCACGTCTGCGGGAAGCCGGCCAAAGTCCGCGCCAGTTTCAAAGCGCCTTCCAATGCATGGCCGCGTTCCACCAGCCGGCTGGCCAGCCCCATCCGCACCGCTTCTTCCCCCGAGACGCCGCGCCCGGTCAGGATCAGGTCCAGCGCCTGGCTTTGCCCGATCAGGCGCGGCAGCCGAATGGTGCCCAAGTCGATCAACGGCACACCGAAGCGCCGGCAGTAGACGCCCAGCGTGGCGTCGCGCGCCACCACGCGCAGATCGCACCACAGCGCCAGTTCCAGACCTCCCGCCACGGCGTATCCCTCAATAGCGGCGATTACCGGCTTCGAAAGGAGCATGCGCGTTGGCCCCATGGGACCGTGGCCCACTTCGCTCAGCGCGTTGGGCTGGCCGGCCGCGATAGCCTTCAGGTCCGCCCCGGCGCAGAAGGCTCCGCCCGCGCCGGTCAGTACGGCCGCGTGCAGCGCTTCGTCGGTATCGAAGGATCGGAATGCGTCGGCCAGCGCGGCGGCGGTGGCGGCATCCACGGCGTTGCGCGCCTGCGGCCGGGTGATGGTCACGGTTAGAATGGAATCGCGGCGGTCGATCTCTACGGATGGCATTTGCCCATGGTACAACTTGACTTATGAAAACCTATAGGGCCGGCCGCGGGCGAAACCGCCCGCCCCAGTGTGCCCAGCATGGGCAGATTCTAACGAGATGAAAGGAGCTTGACGGAGTCGATGACGACAACCGTAGCGATGCAAGGCGAAGCCGAAAGAAGCGCGTAGCAAACTCTCGACCGTAGGAACACGAACCCGGCAGCGAGGCCGGGTGCGGGCGGTAAGCTGGCCCTGAACAGCGAAGCCCAAAGGTCATCAAGACGCATCAGGTAGAGCCAAGCGGCACGAGCGGAAGATTCCGCACCTTACCTGGGGAGACCTTCCCAGTGGCGAACGCCTTTTCGGAGCCGGAAGCTGGAGGCGCGGGCAAGGGCTTACGCCGATTGGCAATCGGCGCGCAGGACACCATCCTCTCGTCATGGCCCGCACCGGCCACCAAATGCGATGACAACCCGGTCGTGGGGTGGCAGCCAAGACAAGGGTTTGGAGGCGCGGGTCGGAATCGAACCGACGAATAAGGGTTTTGCAGACCCTGGCCTTACCACTTGGCTACCGCGCCGTTTGGAACTCTAACTGAAAAATAGCGCGTCGCATGCCCCAAAGTCAATTCTGGAGCACGGGCAGCAGCACGTAGGACGGCCGCCGCGCGTCGTGATAGACCGTCTGCGTGGCCTTGCGCAGTTCAGTGGCGTCGGCGACCGGCTCGCCGGTATTCGGATTGCGGTCGAAGCGCGGAAAGTTGCTGCTGGATATTTCCATGCGGATGCGATGACCCTTCTGAAACACATTGCCGGTGACGCCGGCGTCGATGGTCAGTTTGCAGATTTCGCCGGGGCGCGCCAGTTCCGGCTTCTCGAGCGATTTGCGGTAGCGCAGGCGGAGGATGCCGTCGGTCAGGTTTTGCGCGCGCCCGTCCGGAAACACGTCGACCAGCTTGGCGGTGAAGTCCGTATCGCGGGCGGATGTCGCGGCGTAGAGCACCACGCGCACGGTCCCGACGACCTCCACGTCTCTACGCAGGGGAGCGGTGGTATATACGAGCACGTCGCGGCGGTGTTCCACGGGGCGCTGGTCCTTGGGTCCCCAAGGAAAAACCTTCGGATTGCAGCAAGCCGCGCCGCCGGCGGTGGGCACGGGATCTTGCGGATCGAATACGAACCTGTCGGCCGCAACGGCGAGTGCCGGGCCGATCGGCGGCCCCAGTTCCAGCCGGCCATCGCCGGCGAGCGTGTTGGCGTGGCCGCGGCTCTCCAGATAGAAGCGTTCCTGTTGCGCGGGCGGGGGCCACTCCCGCGCATCGCGCCAGCGGTTCGCGCCCATCACAAAGACGCGCACGGGCGCTTGCGAAAGCAGGGGCGTGTCTTTACCTTTCAGAAACTGGTCGAACCACTGCATCTGCATGCCGCGCAACGGCAGGTCCGCATCCGGTCCGAAGTCCGCACCGTCCAGTTTCGCGGCTTTGTTGTGGGGCCATGGCCCGATCAGGATGCGGTGGACGCCGGAGTTCCGGCGCAGGCGCGCATAAGCGAGCAAGTCGCTCTCGACGAAGTTATCGAACCATCCGCCCACTGAAAACACCGGCACGCGGACCTTATCGAGTTGCTCGCGTACGCTGATGGATTTCCAAAACGAATCGTAAGCGGGATGCGCCACGGCTTCCTGGAACATGCTCGAGGTCTGCCCGGTAGCGGCCACGTCGGAAGTGCGTAGCGGCAAGTGCAGCACGAAGCCGGCGAAATCGGGATGGAAGCGCGGAGCGCGCAGGTTCTCCGACATCCACAGCAGGCGTTGGCCCAGTTTCATGGCGCCGCCGGGGGAATAGAACCGGTCGAGGTAATCGTCGCAGCCGGAGACGGAGGGGAAGATGGCTTTCAGATGCGGGTTGTTGAGCACCGCCACTTTCCACTGCACGATGCCCAGGTAGGAACCGCCCAGCATTCCGATTTTGCCATCGGACCAGGGCTGGCGCGCGATCCAGTTGAGGGTATCGTCGCCATCGGCGGGCTCCTGTTCGAGGGGCCGGAAGACGCCCTCCGATGCATACCGTCCGCGCACATCCTGCACCACCACGGCATAGCCGCGCGCCACGAAGGGCGCGTAAGTCGGCGAGATGGCGGACCCCTTGTTGTAAGGCGTGCGCACCAGGATAGTGGGATAACGGCCGGGCGCATCGGGGCGGAAGACATTGGCGGAGAGGTGGACGCCGTCGCGCATGGGCACGGCGACGTCGAAGGTGGCGGCGAACTGGTCCGGCGCCGCGGACAAGAGCCCCGCGCAGAGCGTTTCGGCACACAATAACGGCACTATTGGCGATAGGCGCACAATGTTTCCCAATACTGTTCGGAGACTTGAACGGCCTGGTGACGCTCGACGATGTGCCCGGACGCGCGCAGTCCGATTTCACCCGCACATTCTTTTCTTGATGTTAGCAGAAACATGTGGCGCCACAGGGAGTCTTCTTCGGCCAAGCCCGGCTGGATGCGCAGGCACGCGGCCGCGGGGTAGCGGGAGTTTTCCTCGGCGTCGGTGAGGAGGACGGGCTTGGCCACGCCCATCAGGCGGATGGCGACGCCGGAAGTTTCGCCGGCGGCCGGATAACGCAGGTTGACGCAGGCATCCACGGCCAGCGCGGCGCGCCAGAAGTCGCGCTCGGCGAGAAAGGGGAGGCGCAGGATTCCCGGCTGGGTCAGCAGCGGGGCGGCGGCGCGGGCCAAGTCGGAGGATACAAACGGTCCGGCGATCAGGAGGCGGGCATCCGAAGCGGCATGGGGGCCGGTTTGGCGCAACCGCCGGAACGCGCGCAGCACGGCGAAGAGACGCTTGGATTCCCGCAGGTAGCCAAACACTCCGAAGAGGAACGCATGTGTCGGGACATCCAGGCGCCGGCGCATGCGGACGACTTCCCAGCCGGGCGGCAGCTCGGGCGGGGCGAAGAGATGCGGAATCTCGATGACATGGGCGCCGGGCGCATGCTGGCGGACCATGCGGGCGGCGGCCGGGTTATGCACCACCACCGCGCGCGAGCGTTCCGCGACGCGCTTCAGCATGGGGTAGTCGAAATAGCGGCGGTCGAAGCCGGAGCTGGCGCGGGTGCGCCACAAATCCTCGGCCAGCGCGCGATGCCATGCACCGTAGTTGTAGACGAACTCGTGGATGTAGGCGGCGCGATCGAGGGATCCCAGGAGGAAATGATGCAGGACGGCATCGTGCAGCACCACCACGCCGGGTTGCGCCAGCGCTTGGCGGTAGATCCGGCGATGCAGTTGATTGTTGCCCAGGTGATAGAGCGCGACATCGGCGTGGCGCGCATGCGACTCCACAGTGCCATAGCGGCGGAGGGCCGCGAGGAGCGCCGCCGCATAATCGGCCACGCCGGTGCGTGCGGGGGGCAGAGGCGCGTAGTAGGCGACTTTCACGGCTTTTGGCGCCTCCCGAACAGCGCCGTCCCTACGCGTACGATGGTGGCGCCCTCTTCGATGGCGGCCTCCAGATCGTGCGACATGCCCATCGATAGTTGCGGCAGCTCGTGCTGCACTGCCAGTTCGCGCAGGCGCCGGAAATAGGGGCGCGACTGTTCCTGGCCGGCGGACCAGGGGGGCATGGTCATCAGGCCGAGCAGCCGCAGGTTCGCGCATTCGCGCACGGATGCGATGAGGCTTGGAAGCTCGTCGGGCGCGGCGCCCGCCTTGGCCTGCTCGGGTGACAGCTTGACTTCGAGCAGGATGTCGAGGGATCTGCCGGCTTCGTCGAGGCGGCGGGCAAGTTTTGGCGAGTCCACCGTCTGGATGCATTGAAACATCTCGGCGGCGCGCGCGCTCTTGTTGCTCTGCAGGTGCCCGATCAGATGGAAACGCGCGCCGGGCAGTCCGCCGACTTGGGGCAGTTTGCCTTCGAATTCCTGGACGTAGTTTTCGCCGAATTCGCGCAGGCCCAGCGCGTAGGCGTCGCGGATGGCCTGGGCCGGAAAGATTTTGGTGACGGCCAGCAGCATGATCTGCGCAGGGTCGCGGCGGGCGCGGCCGGCGGCTGTTGCGATGCGCCGACGGACTTCGGCTAGCCTCTGTTCGAGCGTTTCCATTCCAGTGATAGTGGGCTTCGCCCGCCCTCCAGACCTCAAACTTAAGCCGCGGGAAGCCCGTGGTGCAACCGCATCAGTTGTTCCGCCTTCAATGTGGCCATAGCGTAGGTTTCTCCATTGTTATCGGAGAACTCAACTTCGTAGACTTCCGGAGCCCACATCTCTACCACCGTGCCGACTTCGCCGGGTATCAAACGGTCTTCGAGCAGGTCTTCGAGCAGTGCAACCACCGAAAACATTTCAAAGCCCACCTTGTCGAGGACGGTCCTGCCAACTCCCGACACTTTAGCGGGAATCAATTGCTCAGTTCGAAGCTCCGGTCCGCAATGAGCTCAAGCGGCGCAGAATAGAGTTCGTCCCCCGAGAGAACATCAAACGTGTACTTCCTCCGCATCTCCTCGATGCGGCTTTTCAGCGGTTCTCCGATTGAATCGGCGAAAGTCACCAGCAAAAGTGTACCGGCTATATAACGTGGCTACGACGTCCGCACCCCGCTCCATGGGCCCTGCGGTCCATACGGCTTCCAGGCCGTCGTGCCTAAGAATGTTGAGCACCAGGAGTTCCGCCAGTTGGTGATCGTTTTTCAGCGGAAGAATGCGCCTCAATTCCGCAATCAGGCATTGTCGCCAGGTCTCAATCTTCTCTGCACTCGTCTCCGCCTTGCTTCGCTGTTCCTCCGCCGTGATGGTGTATAACCTGATCACGGTGTCTCTATGCTTGTAGGTAGGAATAACGGGGCTATGGGCCTTGTCGAGGGCGGCCCGAAAGGGAGCCGGGACAACGGGAGAGTATTTGTTGAGACCCTCCTTTTGGTCGATTTTCGTCTTAATTCTCCGAAGATCCAGATCGTTGGAGTAGCCCCAGCCTTGTCGTAGACGGCCTTGGTTGAGTTCGTCTCGAAAATAGTCTTGGCGCTCTATGTCGATATTCCAAAACCAACAGTTCATTTAGATCTTCCTCAAAAGCCTGCACGTTTCCGCCGCGGTACATTTCGTCGGCCAGTCTGGGAGCTTGCGATGCGCCGCGCAGTCACGGCGAAAGGTACGAAGTCCTGCGTGTCGGCCAGATCGCACATCCGCATCATACAACAGCATCGACCCTTGCCTCCATGCTTCGGCCCACTGCGCGGTTTCAATCCGGCGGATCGTATCGCGAAAGATGCGCTCTATATCCGCCGCGTCCGTGACGGGAAACCCGAGTTCCGCGGCCAGCCCCGCCAACTCCGGACGCCAGATCGGCGGGACGATGAAGACAGGCGGGAAAGCATGCGTGGCACGTTCCCGGAAAACACGCCGGGCGGCGGCGCGCGCAGCCGAATAGTCGAGTTGGCCGAGAGTTTCGATCAACAAAATATCGAGGATATCGCGGGCGCGCGTGTGGCGGCTGATGCGGGGCGGTGCACGCGTGCAGCTTCTGGGCCACTTGTTCGGCGATGCTTAGCCACCGGATCGGAGATGTCACCGGAACGCCCAATTCGCGAAGCCCCTGGATGGCGGGGCCCACCAGATCGACGCTGGTAGCGCCGGCGGGACCGAGGTCCACTTCAATGGTTTGCCACGCGCGGGTCCGGTATTGAATCGCGACCTGGATCCGCACTGTGTCGGCAAGACCCATTTCGCGGACGGCTGGTTTGACCCGGAAGGAAAACTGGTCGAAGCCTAATGTTCGGCCTTGACTGGTTCGGTAACATCGAAGCAGGCGCTCGCCAATCGGTCTACACCGCTCATCACCATCGAAAACGGATTCCTGAATCTGTCGCCGCTGCTGCAAAATACACTCACCGACGATCACTTCACGGCCCGCGACCGCATGGGCCGCCTGATCGCTTTTCTTGCGCGCACGATCCAAGACGGATACGCCGCGCAGGTTTCGGCGATTGCGACCGACGAGAAAACTGCCTTCCAGATGGAGCCGGACGGAAACGGCGTTGTCACCGGAGCGGGCGCCGTCTACTTTTCTGCGTACCACGGGTAAATCCGAGGTCTGTAAGCCGGACAAGCCTCTTACCTTCCGCAATGTCTCCGTTTATCGCGAACGATCCGGAGCCAGCTTCGACATAGCCAGCTGGACTGGGAAGGGCGGCGAGGATTATAGTATCTCGGCAATTGGTGGCGTCCTGCGCTAAACCGCCGCCAGAACCTCCGCGGCGTGGCCGGCCGGCTTGACCTTCGAGAAGACCTTCTGAATCTTACCCCGCTCGTCGATCACGAAGGTGGTGCGCTCGATCCCCATCACCTTCTTGCCATACATATTCTTCTCCTTCCAAACACCGTAAGCCTCCACTACCTTCTTATCTACATCGCAAAGCAGCGTGTAAGGCAGTGCCTGGTTCACCTTGAAAGTAGTCTGAGCCTTAGGCGTATCTTTGGAAATCCCCAAAACTACCACACCCTTCTTCTCAAACTTCTTGAAGGTATCGCGAAACTCGCAAGCTTCCACAGTACAACCTGGAGTACTTGCCTTGGGGTAGAAAAACAAAACGACCTTCTTGCCCCGCATACTCTCCAAATCGAACGGCTCCCCCGAATCCGTCTCTAACTGAATCTTAGGAGCTGTATCGCCTTCTCTTAACATAGCTTTTCCTTTATTAGCTCATTGACCAAGCCTGGATTAGCCTGACCGCGCGACGCCTTCATCACCTGCCCAACCAAGAACCCGAGCACCGTGGCCTTTCCGCTTTTGTATTGCTCCACTTGTTTCGCGTTCTGCCGCAGCACTTGATCGACGATGTGCTCCAATGCGCCAGCATCGCTGATCTGCCGCAGTCCCTCTCTCTCGACAATCGCGCCCGCCGCCTCGCCGCCGGCAAACATCTTCACAAAAACCTCTTTCGCAATCTTGCCCGAAATCTCGCCCTTGCGTATCAAGGCCACCAATTCGCCGAGCCGCTCCGGCGCAACGGGCGAATCCGCAATCTCCCTGCCGGCGCCGTTAAGCGCTCCCATCAAATCGCCCATCACCCAATTGGCGGCGGCCTTGGGATCGCCCGCCACCACCTCCGCCCGCTCGTAATAGTCCGCGGTGGCGCGGCTGGCGGTCAGCACATCCGCGTCGTACTCACTTAGGCCATAGCTCTCCATGAACCGCGCCCGCTTCCGCACAGGCAGTTCCGGCATGCGCGCGCGGATCTCATCCAGCCATGCATCCGCGATCCGCAACGGCGCCAGATCCGGCTCCGGAAAATAGCGGTAATCGTGCGCCTGTTCCTTGCTGCGCATAGTGGCCGTTTCGCCGGTATCCGGATTGAACAGCCGGGTCTCTTGAGGAATCGCGCCGCCGCTCTCCAAGATTGTAACCTGCCGAGCGATCTCATAATCCAGGGCCAGCTTCAGAAAGCGGAACGAATTCAGATTCTTCACCTCGGCCTTGGTGCCCAACTGCTCCGCGCCCCTCAGCCGGACCGAGACGTTGGCGTCGCACCGCAAGTGCCCCTTCTCCATATCGCAGGTGGACACATTCAGAAATTCGAGCGCCTGCTTCAGCCCGGTCAGGAAATCGTAGGCCTCTTGCGACCCACGCATATCCGGCTCGGTGACGATTTCGATCAGCGGCGTACCGGAGCGATTCAGATCCACGTAGGTGTAGCGCGACGAATCCCGAAAGCCGTCGTGAATGCTCTTGCCCGCATCGTCTTCCATGTGGACGCGGGTGATTCCGATGCGCTTCGGCGCGCCCTCCACGGGGATTTCGACCCAGCCGTGCTCCGCCAGCGGCTCCTCGTATTGCGAGATCTGATAGCCCTTGGGCAGGTCGGGATAGAAGTAATTCTTGCGCGCGAAACGGGATACCGGACGCACCCGGCAATTCAGCGCCAGCGCCGCCTGGATGGCCAGCTCGACCGCCGCGCGATTCAGCACCGGCAGCGCTCCCGGCAGACCCAGGCAGACCGGACAGACATTGCTGTTCGGCTGCGCGCCAAAGCTGGTGGGACAGCCGCAAAAGATCTTAGTCGCAGTGGCCAGTTGGACATGTACTTCAAGGCCGACCACCGGCTCGTATTTGGCGATCACCTCCGGCCCTGCAAGATCCACGAACGCCGATGACATGTTCCTAATATTATTATATAATTGGGTGGTTCACCGGTCCGAGACCCGGATCGCATGCTGAAATGCCGATTCGATCCCATGTCGACCCATGCCTTTTTGTGCGGTTCATGCACGTTCGATCGGACTCGATCCCACGAGATATCGCACAGCAGCTCACGGTCGCAGATGATCGTGACGCGGCTGCTCTTGGACAGGCTTATGATCGGCAATTCGCCACCACTCCTAAACACTTTTCCACGAAGCCTATCATTTCTGGCAGGGTCTCAGACTTCCATTCCTTTTTCGGTACGCCACCCTGAGTTTCAGAGCAATCATGCTAGCTTTTCGGCGACTTGCTCAGCACTCCCCAGATTACGAAACGTGGGAATGCCAGTTGCCGGAACTATATCGACTTGAACTCCCCGGATACTTGTGGGGGCATCCAAGCACCGCCGACGGAGATTTCATATTCACGAAATCCGATGAGCACCCGAGTGCGAGGCGCGGTCACCCATCGCTGGTTACCACTCCGCTGGAACTTATGGAAAATGCGGCGTCGCTTGCGGAATTTGAAGTTTTTGGACAGGATGCTCCAAAGCTCGATCCCTCAGATTTCAGGCGATGGAGAAGCGTCATCCCGCGTATACAAAGTGCTTCAATTACGTCGCGCGCGTTCTAGGGAACGATTCCCTGGCATTGCGCGCATTCATACCTCTCACAAATGCGGCGTTCGAGACCTCTGACCCCGTCCGTGCCTTCGCGCGACTACTGCAGCTGTTATGGGGCGCATTCCGTAGCGAAGAAACTCGACGGATTGCTTCAACATCGGACGATTTTGAAGACTGGCGCAAGCTGTTCACTGAAATGCTCGACGATATTCCATATGAGGCGGAGACGGATGCGGATGCACAGATACTCGCGTCGCGCTTTTTCCGCCTTACTTGGGGAACATGGCTACATGGTAGCTTCGGCAAGAGCGAGGTTGGCAGTTTACAGCACCCCATGCTGCCTATCGCCGCTCGGCAATGGGAAGAAGCGTCGCAGTTTTCGGAAATGATGTTGGCGCTCGATCATCCGGGAGCGCTGTCCGCACGCGTTCGACAGGTTATCGCGTCAAAGGTCTTTCCGCCAATTACAGCCGCAAGATTTCATCTTGGCAATGCTGCTGATCGGGTTGTTGTGTAGGGCAACGTGAGTCTTGTCTCAGATTTCTTCAAGGGAGCTTCAGGTATCCCAATACCCGATCTCCTGGCGATGTATAGCGCGGTCAGGCGTGCAAGCGGCGCTCATTTTGACGCCGATCACCGCCTCTGCCAGCATGTCGCGTGCCCGCACTACATTCCGAACTATTGCAATTCCTATCCGGGTGTACCGCGCACAGACCCGGCCCGATGTAAGTTTCCAAGTACCATGTCGCAATTGGTTGAAATGGTGAGGTTAAATTAGAAGCAGGAGTTAAGAATGGATCAGCTAGAAATATCCGGGTCGCACGCCGCGGAGCTGCTCAACTTCATAACCCAAGAACTCGACGATGCAACGCTCGATCATGTTGAAATCGACCGCGAATTTGCCGATTCTAGCGGCTCCGCTAAATGAGCTATTCACGACGAGTGCACTGTTAACGCTGGCGGGAGTTGCGCTCGTGACCGTGGCGCGACTTATCGAACGCTGGTGGGATTTGCAAGCTGCTAAAGGGGACATCGAGCTGGTTCTGAGAGCTTACACGCAGTCGCCCAAAGGGGGTAAGGCAGTCACCGATCTCGCAAAAGCCGATTTGCGCATTTCTGGAGCGTGCAAGCCTCTTGATCCGTCGAAGCTGTCTGGGAGGCCGAGCAAGCTGTAGTGGGCATCGATAGCATTCCAGCGTTAAACTTCGATGGTACTCCCACGCCATCGTGCCTATGGGAATGCGAACTGTTGCGATTACCCGTGGCAGGACGCGTTTTCCCCGACCGGTCGATTTGGTCTGCTTGGCGACTGAGCGGTTGACACGCCGAGCGGACGTTCGGCCGGGGAGCACCCAGTTGAACGGGTAACGGCCCATACGAGGACGTGATCAACAATTGCACATGTTGGCTGGGTTTCGACCGCCGATGAACATCTGAGACCTAGCGCGCCAAAGCTGGCGGGGCAGCCGCAGAAGATCTTGGTCGCGGTGGAGAGTTGGACGTGTAAGGCCGATCACCGGCTCGTATTTGGCGATCAGCTCCGGGCCCGCAAGATGGTAGTGCCTGAAAGGTGCGTTGACGATTTTTGGCGGGGGCTTGACATGCGCGTCCGATCGTGATTTACCAGACTTGATGAGTAAAGCCATCAAGGGCCTTTGTGAACTGGTCGGGGGTATTGTAATCCTCATTGTGATCATCCGGGCGATCAACGACAAGACGCCAGACGCCAAACCCGCTCCGGCTGTATCCGTAACGCCGCACACGCTTGGGGACCAATTCTCCGTAGGGTATTGGGCCTATCGCTGCGATGGCGCGCGGTGGTTGCCGTTCATCGGTACTGGCTTCAGCATTGAACGGCCAAACGCCGCGTTTTTGATCGTTGACATCACAGCGCAGAACAACGACACCAGCTCAAGCGCTCTACCGCCGTTTCATCTCGTGGATTCGGAAGGTCGCATTTATGATCAAGCATCGGCGGGCGTGTTCGTGGACGGCATTATCGGCCCGCTTGAGAGCCTAAACCCGAATGTTTCAAAGCACGGCTATCTCTTGTTTGACGTTCCGCCAAATCGCCAGTACACCTTGCAAGTCGCCGGAGGATACGAGTCCAGGGAGTCCGCGCTTTTAGCGCTTTCGTTGCCCGTGTCTGCAAATCCACCAAGCACAGAACAATCGCCTGCGCCTGAGCCAATTCAGCCCACACCGCAACCCACTACTCCAGTTGTTCAGCCAGAACCTTCCGCGCCGCCTGCGCAGGAACCCGCACCCGCGCCAATAGAGGCGAGCAAGCCAACCTCTGGGGTGCTGTGCAACGGAACGGTAGAAGTGAGAGCGAAGTTCAGAACGAGTTTGGAATGGCGCTCGATGCCCACAAAGCAGTAGGCGTCGCCAATGTTCTTATCGTCGGCTTCAAACGGGAACTTGTGCGCCTCTTTCTTCCGAACGTATCCCCAGATCTCATCGCATTCCACGTCCTTCACGGGAACGTTCACAATCAACCGGCCCATGACTTTCTCGCACCGTTCCCCGGCAAGGATGAGAGCCTTCGTGATTGTGTTTCCGTCCAGGCCAGTAATCCGCATCGTGGAGCGAATCGAGTTGCCTTCAACTATGAGTTGCATAGCCAACAGGGCCTTTTCTTCAGAGATGCACATCTCGCCAAGGGTGAGGCGATGGGGTTCGGTGTAGGTCTTGCGGCATTGCGGGCAGCGGAACCTACGAAGGCCATTGCGATGCACGCCGATGCGATGGCAGGTCACATCGCACACTTCGCAAGTCATTGTGATTTCGGTAGCTGCCACGCTTCCCATGATTCAATGATCAACTATCGCTAGTTGTTTGTCAAGCGTAGACGAGGAAATTCTGTGATCTTTATGTGGCCTGTTTTCAATGACTTGTATACTGTGTTAGGCGGCGCGCGCCGCTTCTTCTTCCAGTCGCTCAAAATCGATCAGTCTTGATGTGGTTTCAGCGATGGCGCGATTAAATGCCGCCTTTGCGGATTTCCACCCGAGGTTAAACAGTCCAATCAGCAGGCCGACAAAAAGCACCAGAAGCAAGACTGGCGATCCTAACACTAGTCGTTCCGAAACCAACATGATTGAGCGCTCATGGAATTTGACGAGATTCTCCCGGACCTGTTCGTCGTTAACGGTTGCAATGGCCCGGTTCCATTTCTCCGTCCAATCCATGGGAGGTTGTGAAGCACCAAACTTCCAATACAACATCATCAGATTTATCTGGAAGAACGTGAGCCTGTGTCCATACCGAATGAACCCGTTCATTGATTGACGTAGTAGGCGGTATGCAGGATGATTGAATCCTATTCTCCCGGATTCTGCATAGTCGAAAAGTTCGTCGCGCAACGCAAACATTTTCTGCCGGAAAATATCCAACCTCATGCATGGCCATAGCCAAAACACGACAATGACAAGGCCGCATGAGGCAATCGCGGCCTCTAGAATGGTCACCAACGTTTTTGCGTCCATCATTGGTCATCCCTCCTTGTCAACCCTTCGGACGTTAGATGGCTTGAAGTCCTGTTTGGGTCTATTTTGATCTCCAACTCCTTTATCCGCGCCGTCAGCCGCTCGCGTGTTCGGCGGTGGTTTCCTCTCTCCCTTAAGTATAAACCTATTGACAATCCAGAAAGCGTTATGTTGATGCTGAAGGCCCACGTGACGTTAGAGAACAGGCCGAAAGCGAATTTCAGATCCGCAAGTGAGCGATGGCCAGCAAACGTCTGTAGGGCCGTGGCCGCTTGACGGAAGCAATAGCCGAATAGCACGCACCCAGCAATAAAGTTCCCATGGCGTCGTATCAGGCTGAAGACATGTCCCCAAAACCAACGGGAGAACTTCGTCTCAGCCTCTCCGTCCCGCGCCTTTTTGGGATCTTCCTTGCGCTTCTTGCGTTCCGCCATGCGTATAGAATGATAGCGCCTAAAGCCTTTGATTACAATAGTTTTTTGCTGAATTTCAGATCGGCACTGTCTAAATAGCTATTTTCCAACGTCCGGCGATCCAGTTTGTTTGCGCGGCCTGCCCCCGGCGTGCGTCTTGCGGGCAGCGGCCATCAAGCGGTAGTGCTCCGCGCCGTGGCGCTTGGCTGTAGCACTTCCGCCCTTGTGCCCCAATATGGCAGCGGGGGCCGTGCGCGTCTGTTTCAGGATGTCATCCGTTAGCGCCAGCGCCGCCTTCGTCAACTCCAGGCATCGCGGCGTGCGGTTCTGGGGCATCGGCTGGGGACTGGTGGAAACGAGCAGGTCTATTTCGGTAATGATGTTTTTGATGGCTTGCAGGCTTGCTTTATCGACTGGCATACCTTCATCGTGAAGCAGGTCGGAACGAAAAGCAAGCGATAGCTGTTTTCGAGTAAACGCAACGTTCAGGCACTACCCGCAAGATCCACGACCGCCGATGACATGCTTCTCTATTATAGGGGAGACCAGCGCCCGAAGGACGTTAGCGCCTAATCGGCAGGTGGCGGAGGCGGCAACCGCCGTCCTCGACGATAATGATCGCCCCCGCCTCGAGCGCGGTGCGGTACGTTTTGCATGACCTGAAACAACCGCGGGGTAACGGCCTTGGGCGTTTGATTTCGCGTCCTGATCAAAATCACGCTCGGGACGGAACCGCCACTGGCGGCCAGGAGATCGCCAAAATCAAGGTCGCATGTCAAAATCGCTCTTTGCTCCCGGACTCCTTTAGCCATGATCTGATCGTCCGGCATGGTATGGAGGCCCTGCTCGCGAAGATGCACCACCTCTTCGCCTGCTTCACGTAGTGCGCGGACGGTTGCCATCGAAATGCCCATGTCGGCCAGAAGTCTCACGCCGCGGGGCTCGCGAATGGGTGCACTTCCTCGTTGGCCAGCCCCGAAGCGTAGGACAGGGCCTCTCGAATGTCCTCAGGTTCCAAATCCGGATATTCCCGAACGATCTCTTCAGGAGACATCCCATTGGCGACCAGGTTGACCAACAGAGAAACGGTAATCCGCATGCCTCGGATGCAAGCACGCCCTGCGATTATGTTTGGGTTGAAAGTGATTCTGCCGAACATTGGGACGATCTCAGCCTCGTTTTTGAGTCTATCAAGTTTTCGAGGAACGGGTCCTGGATGACCCGCGCAGACTTGGAGGTCTGCCCCACGTGGTAGCCTGACGGTGTGAACGTCGGCATCACCTGCTATCCGACCTACGGCGGCAGCGGCATCGTGGCCACCGAACTGGGTCTCGAACTGGCCAATCGCGGGCACGAGGTCCACTTCATCACTTACGCGAATCCCATTCGCCTGGACCCCGGCATTCCCCGCATTCATTACCACGAAGTGGAGGTCTCCACCTATCCGCTGTTTCAATATCCGCCCTACTGCCTGGCACTGGCGTCGCGCATGTTGGAAGTGGCGGAGCAACACAACCTGGACCTGCTGCACGTGCATTACGCCATTCCGCACTCGATCTCGGCAATGCTCGCCAAGGACATGCTCGCGCCGGCGCGCCGGCTGCCCTTCATCACCACGCTGCATGGCACCGACATCACGCTGGTGGGCACGGACCGTTCGTATTTTCCGATCACCAAGTTCTCCATCGAGAAGTCCGATGGCATTACGTCGATCAGCGAATATTTGCGGCGGCAGACCGTGGACGTCTTCGGCGTGCGCAACGATATTCGCGTAATCACCAACTTCGTCAATTGCGACTTGTATAAGCCGGATCGCGAGAAGGCCATGGCGAAATGCTATGCGCCGGCGGCGGATGTGAAGCTGCTGATCCATGTATCGAATTTCCGGCCCGTGAAACGCGTACAGGATTGCGTGCGCATCCTGGCGGAGGTGGTGCGGAGCGCGCCGGCGCACCTGCTGATGGTGGGCGACGGACCGGAGCGGGGTCCCGCCGAATACCTGGCGCGCGAGTTGGGAGTGGAGCGGCATGTTTCGTTTCTGGGAAAGCAGAACCATGTGGAGCGCATCATCCCGCTGGCGCACGCGTTGCTGATGCCCAGCGAGTTGGAGTCGTTCGGATTGGTCGCACTGGAGGCCATGGCCTGCGGCGTGCCGCCGGTCGCCACGCGCGTGGGCGGCGTGCCCGAACTGATCGCGAACGGGGTGGACGGGTATCTGGAAGCGGTGGGGGACATCGCCGCGCAAGCCGAACGCGTAACGGCGCTGGTAACGGACAATGAGTTGCACGACCGCGTCTCGCAGGCGGCACGCCGGACCGCCACGGACCGTTTCTGCGCGGATAAGATCATCCCGATTTATGAGCGGTATTACGAAGAAGTCTGCGGCCGCGGCGGTTCATAGGTAACGAACGCGGCTCAGAAGGTCCGATCGCGGACGCGCCGCGATAGCCGCTAACCACCCCACGCAGCCGACGTCGGAGCTGAATACGGCGAGCACAGTTCCGTCCCGGTCCGCACCGGGTTGCAAACCTCCGTCGACCTTCCAGCCCCTTGCGCCTCCGGGCAGCATAGCGGCAGGGAGCGCGCGTAGAGCTTCCGTGCCCTTGGCGCGCAACCGTCGCGCCTCCACCCGGCATCGGTCGTAGGTTTCGATTCCCCCGGTCAGCACCGATCCGGCAAGGTTTGGCGCGTCCGTGGGCAGTTCATCCGGTATCTCGACAGCCCACAATGCACGGCGCACGTTCACCAACTCGGACTCTTCGGTGATGCCTTCGTGGCGCAAAAACTCCGCCCACGCTCCATCCGGTGTATCCGCGAAGTATTGAACAGGCCCTTCGCCTGGGCCATGCCGGCGTGCCGGTAAACGATCATGTGGCCGGCGAAGCGGTCAACGCGCGCGCGAGATCCTGCACGCTCCGCGGCCCTGGTTGATCGGGTTTCCAATTGGCTTTGAGCCGATCGAGCGGCGTGCGTCCATCCAGTTGTGCGCGCTTCCGCTCGAGCCATTGCCGGATGCCGATTTCATTGTAGGCGCCGCTGAGATCGCCCACGATCAGGCTCAGGAAGTGCTCAAACTCCGGCGCCGGAGTGCGGATTATGCCGCTCGGGGCGGACCCGGCGACCCGCGCGGGCGGAAGCCCGGGGCGGCCCGGCCGGCAGTGAATCCAAGATGACCGACGCGGGCAGAGGGGGAAAAACGGTTCCGCTCGGCCACCAGGAACCCATAAGCTGCGATGCATAGCGTGGCGTGGTGGTGGAACCCGCGCCAGTTACGGCCTTCAAAGTGCCCCAGCCCTAACTCTTGTTTCAGTTCCTGGTAATCCCGTTCGATGATCCAGCGGTGTTTGGCGATCTTGATCAAAGCTTTCAGCTTGGTGTCAACAGTCAGCGTCGACATCCAGTACCTAGTAGGTTCGGCCTCCCCGCGCGGCCATTCGATCAGCAACCATTCCTCCGCGTGCGGCTCCGCCTTCTCGTAATCCCGATGCGCGGCGCGGACGCGCACAGCGGCAAAGCAGGATCGCAACTTCCGATCTGTGCCTTCACGCCACGTGATTTCTTTGAAAGCCGTGGAGGGCAGGCTCATCGCCACCTGCTTCACGGTCACGGGCTGATGGTCTGTGCTCCGCTGCAAGAGCCGTGGAGGTCGTCCTATCTTTCCGCGGGGCTTGGCTGGTAAAGGCAGTTTGCCGGAATCCCAAACCGTCGTCGAACTTTGCACGCCCACGGCATAGCGCAGTCCCAGCGCGGTGAGTCCGTCGCGAAACTCGGTGTTGGCGCCGTATGCGGCGTCTGCCAGCACCACCCCACGGACCACCTCCGCCGCCACCGCAGCCCGGATCTGGTCCAACGCCATGTCCGGCTTGGTCTGAAACTCCATCTCTTCCGGCACCTCTGTTTTTTCCCGCCGTTCGGCGTCCGCGGCCCATTCCTTAGGCAAATATAAACGATACGCAATCGGCAGACTCGAATTCCATGTCGCTACCGATAGGCTCACCGCGACTCGGCAGTTCTCCTGCTTACCGACTTGACCGCAGTATTGACGAGTGACCCCGACCGAATGCTTACCCTTCTTTGGAAACCCGGTGTCATCCGCGATCCAGGCCACCACAAGCCCTTGCTTCTGCATCGCTGGTAACACATGGTTGCGCACTTCATCGAGCAGTGTTTCGTCGCTCCATGGCGCCTTCGCCACCAAATGGTGTAGGGACTGGCGCATCGCTTGGATGTTCTCCGGATCCAGGCGCCCCGCCATCGGCTCAACGCTCTTGCGCTCACCGGGCAACAGCAATCCCTTGCAATAGTTCTTCAAAGGGGTGTGCCGGTCTTGGTGCCCCGCGGCGTTCGCCAGGCCCCCTATATATGCCGCGAAGCGTTTCTCTTGTGGGCCTGGCGCGGATAGGCGTGATCCCACAAAACAATTATACACCAAATTGTTCTTTTATGACCCAGTAGTACTATCCCAGCGCACCACAAAATGCACAAAATTTCCGGTAGTGGGTCAGTTTGCGGCTTGTGGGGCAGGTTGCCAACCTGCCCCACAACGCAAAGTTGACCCACTACCCAAAATCCCCTCACCCGAACCAACCGGATCAATGGGATGATTGCAACCAATTGCAACATGCCATTGAAATCAAAATGCCGGTTGCCTGTTGCTCGGCAAGAGTCCGCCCGCCTGCGCCGTCTTGCGGCGTATCTCCGCCTTGCTTATTCATATGCCGTGCCGGAAGTCTGTCCTTTGGCCCGCTGCCGCGGCCTGAAACAGCCTCGCCGTGCCGAACGGCGTGGGCGTGCTACAGTAGCGCAAAATGGAACATGTTCAATCCGAACGCGATGGCAACCTGGCGATTTTGACCCTATCGCGGGGAAAGGCCAATGCGTTGAACCACGCGTTGGTCGAAGAACTTTACGGCGCAGTCGCCGCAGCGGCAGCCGACGACTCCGTGCGCGGGCTGGTGCTGGCCAGCGGCCGGCCGCGTTTTTTTTCCAGCGGCTTCGATATCCGCGAGGTCTTCACCTACGATCGCGATGGCATGGCCGCCTTCTTCGGCCGCTTTATCGATTTATATGAAAGCCTGTACAGCTTCCCCAAGCCGGTGGTGGCGGCGCTCAGCGGCCACACTTTCGCGGGCGGAGCCATTCTGGCGATCGCCTGCGATTTCCGGATTATGGCGGAGGGCGATTTCGGATTCGCCCTGAACGAAATCAACCTGGGGCTGGCGCTTTCGCCTACCATCCGCCGGATGCTGGCGGATGCCGTGGGAATATCGCGCGCGCGGGAAGTGCTGCTATTTGGCGAGCCGCTCACGCCGGCCCGCGCGCTGGAAATCGGCCTGGTGCGTGAACTGGCCCCGGCGGACCAGGTTCGCGGCCGGGCCATCGCCTGCGCCCGGTTCCTCGCTGCCAAACCGCCAGCCGCCTATCGCGAAATCAAGCGCTCGTTACGCGAGTTCGGCGGGCGAGAAGAAATGCCTACCGACCGCGCGACACTGGACCGGTTCCTCGACATGTGGTTCTCCGCGGAAGCCCGGGACGCCCGCCGGGCGGTCGCTTCCAGGGTCTAGCTTGGGCGACCGCGCGACCGTCACTAAACATACGCCGAATCAATAAATTAACTAAAGCAAACCAGTACGTATTGCAATTCGTCACAAACCGCTATATGCTCACAGTTAGGCTGGTGAGCCGAATACTATGATGAAGAGCGTTTGCGTTGGGGCGTTGAGCATGGCCTTGGCAGGCGTGAGCTTGCACGCCGGCACGGTCGTTTTGGGAGAGCCTGCCGTACCGGGGACGGGTAATTGCGATCCCTTCGGATGCCCGGCATTTTTCGGTTTGGGAACGTATCAGCAAGTCTATTTGGCCAGCGCCTTCCCCGGCGTCATCAATATCGACGATCTGGCGTTCTTCCAAGGCCAGATACTACAGAACGGCGGACAGCCCGCGGGTGGTACGTATACGTTTAGCCTCTCTTACACCTCCGATGCGCCCGGCGGTCTCGACCTCACCAACCCAAATAATAACGTCACCTCGGGAAGCGCGACGTTTTTCAGTGGAACGCTGCCTGCCCTCGCACCGGACAGCGGTCCAAACGTGCTGTCGTTTAGCGGCAGTCCCTTCGCCTACAATCCGGCCGACGGGAATCTATTGCTGACGATATCGATAACCGGCGCCACCAACTCGCTGCCCTTTCTTTATCTGGACGAAGCGCAGTGCGGTCCGGCGACGCCTTGCCCGATCGGGTCGACGGTGGTATCGAGCAACGCATACTTTGGCAGCGTAAAAGGCGTGCCGGTGAGCGGGGGGAACGACGTTGGGGGTTTGATTACGGCGTTCAGCTACACGGCATCCATTGTTCCTACTCCCGAGCCGGGTTCTGTGTTTCTGGTTTTGGCGGGCATCGGAATGATCGGCTACCATGGCCGGCGCGGCAGTGCGCGGCGGGCAAAGCGCGCAAGCGGCCAGGATTAGTACCAAGACCTCGTTAAACTTCGTTACGACGCCTGGAATTGAGTTACCCTAAATTAGGGGGCACTCGGGGGCGATAATGGAGCAACAAGGACCCCTTCCGTTGCAAAGAGCCCGATTCCGGGTCGCTGGCTACGCACAGGCGTTTCCTTCTACGGTCTTGAAAAATAGCGAGTTGGCGTTGCATCTGGGCGTGGATCCGGAATGGATCCGGGCGCGCTGTGGGGTGCATTCCCGATTTGTCTCGGGGCCTGGGGAAACCACCACGACCTTGGGGGTGCGCGCCGCTCGCCAGGCCCTCGCAAAAGCTCCATCGTTTCGGCCGGACTGCCTGGTATGCGCGACCTTCACCCCGGATTACCCCTTGTGCCCCTGCGGTCCGGCTATAGCGCATGCCCTGGAATTGGGCCCCATCCCCGCCTTTGACCTTAACGCGGCCTGCTCGGGCGGGGTGCTGGGCCTGATTACGGCCTTAAGCTTCATCGCCGCCGGAACGGCGGAACGCGTGCTGCTGGTCGCCAGCGACACGGTTACGCATCACCTGGCCGGCGACGATGCCCATACCCGGATCCTTTTTGGCGATGGCGCGGCCGCCCTCCTGATCGAGGCTTGTCCCCAGGGCATCGCGCTGCGCTCCTGGGTGATGGGATCGGATGGCGCCGGCGCCAAGCTTTTTCACGTGCCGCACGGCGGTTCGGCGGCCCCTTGGCAAGCGCCCGGCAATGGCGATCCGCGAGCGGCCACGGTTTCCATGCAAGGCCGGCCCCTATTTCGTTTTGCCTCCCAGCGCGGCACCGAAATGCTGCTCGAAACCTGCGCCAAGGCCGGAATCAAACCGGACGATCTGGACTGGGTGCTAGTCCACCAAGCCAACGTGCGCATCGTCGAGCAACTGCAGGAACGTACCGGCATCGCGCCGGAGAAGTGGATCGTCAACATGGGGGGGATCGGAAATACCTGCTCCGCTTCGGTATTGTTGGCGCTCGGCGACTTGCTCGACCGCAACGTGACCGTGGCCGGCGACGACGTGCTGTTGGCCGGTTTTGGAGCGGGGCTTACATGGGCCGCCGCCCTGTTCGAATGGGGAGAAACCACGCATCGCCCGTCTGATGGCTTGGCGTTGCGTAACGGCGATCAGAAGCGGCAGCGGCCGATACAACATTTGCCCTGACAAGTCTTGCAGGAGAGCCGCTTAGGCGCGGAGCGCCGCTGCGTCGATTCAACTCGCCCGCCGGACCTCTGCACGACGCCCCGTAGCATCATGGGTGAGGCTACGCCCGCGGGTGGGTGAAAATGGGGGCTTTCGCTCACGATCGTGGATTGGTTCAACATCGCATCTACGCTCCGGTCCGCTATCTTCAGACGTTCCAAAGGTTTCGGCCCTTCCAATGGGTGCCCCTCGGTTTCTTGCAATGTCCTATTGGCATGTCGGCGGCCAATCCGCGCGTGTGCCAAAATAAAGGGGCGATGACCTCTTTGCCCGCCGTTCCACTGACCCTCGAGGGGGCCAGCGTCTTGCATCAGATGATGCGAATCCGCTGGACGGCCTGGAAGGCCCTTGCGCCGGCCCAACAGGACGAGGTGCTGGAAGAGGCCACCGCGACATTGGGCACAATGCACGAAGCGCCGCCGGGAACCACGCCGCAAACCACGCCGCAAACCACGCCGCAAACCGCCCTTTATTCGCTCATCGGCCATAAGGGAGATTTGATGTTCGTCCATTTCCGGCAGAGCTTCGAGGAGTTGAACCAGGCCGAGATCCTCCTGGCCCGCTTGCGGATTGCCGAATTCCTGGAGCCCGCCACATCGTATCTCTCGATGGTCGAGTTGGGCTTGTACGAGTCCACGCTCAAACTGTATGCCAGCCTCGCCGAGCGCGGCATCGAGCCGCATTCCGCGGAATGGAACCAGGAGATCGAGACGCAACTCGCGCGCCAGCGGCAGGCCATGGCGCAGCGCTTGTGGCCGGCCATTCCGGACCGCAAATACATCTGCTTCTACCCCATGGACCGCCGCCGCGGCGAAAGCGTGAACTGGTACCAGGTGCCCATGGCCGAGCGCCAGCGCATGATGCACGAGCACGGCATGGTGGGCCGCCGCTACGCCGGCGACGTGCAGCAGATCATTACCGGCTCAATCGGCTTCGACGATTGGGAGTGGGGTGTGGACCTGTTCGCCGACGATCCGCTGGTTTTTAAGAAGCTGATATACGAAATGCGGTTCGACGAGGTCAGCGCAGTGTACGCGCTGTTCGGAGTCTTCTACGTGGGTCTGCGAGTTGGCATAGGAGACTTGGCAACGCTGCTAAAGAAGTAACCCGCAGGTAGCGCAGTCGAGCCGTCACCTTTCTCGCGAGCGCTGCAGCGGACGCGGATTCGGGAGTAGCACTCACGTTGTTCAGTCGAAAACGCCCGCACGGGCAAGTGCGTTACTTCATCGGGGAAAAGTCGGCCGAATCCATGAACACGGATTCCACCTTGCTCACGATCTTGCCGTTGGCTTCGGAATCCTTCTGCACCTTCTGCCACTCCGGGTCGCTGCCGAATTCTTTCCAATTCTGCTTGGCGGCCTCGCGGCTGGCATGCGCAAGGACGTAGATCAGGGTGTTTTCGTGGGCGGGCGCGTCTTGCGGCACCCAGTACGCGATACTGGTCATCCCGTGCTTCTCGAAAATGCGCATCGTATGGTTGCGGAAGCGCGCCAGCAGGTCCGGCAGCTTGCCTTCGTAACAGGTATACGTGCGCAGTTCAAAGACGCGCCCGTGCTCCTGCGCAACCGCGGACGGGATCGTAATGGAGGCGGCCATCGCGGCCGCGACAAGTAAAGCCGTTTTCAATGCCATGCAGCCAGTTTACAATGGCGCGCGGCATGCAGATAGGTTGATGCTTGTCCTACGCGGTTGCGCTTCACCGGTCGGTGCCGGGCGCCAAACGATAGTCGCCTTGCCCGGTGCGGTCGATGAACGTGAAAAAGCCCTTATGATCGAGGCCCTCCACGCGCCGGTACAGCCACATTTCCGCGGCGTAGGGATGCGGCGCGCCCTTGGGGTGGGATTCTATCTCATCCGGCGGGCCGTAGACGATGTACATGTGACCCCGATCGGTCCGCCAGCCCACGGTGCCAGGCACGCTAAACTGCTGGTTGGCGTACGCGATGCGGCGGTAATGTTCTTCCTTGAAGAGGGGATCGCGGCGCTGCCAGAACTGCTCGATGAACATTTTCCGCTCCGCATCGGTCGTCAGCCTCTGGAACGCGGCGCTCTCCTGACTGTCGATGATGTAGACGGCCTCTGCATTCAACCACTTGACGTAAGGAGAAACCATGGCGCCGTCGGTGTTCGGCTGCGTCGCGGCCGAACCTCGCGAAGGCGGTGCAGCTTGCCAGGCAGCCAGAGTGACCGCGACGATTACGATTAGAGCTAAGGCGGCGAACAGCGGCGTCCAAGCGCCACTCGACCTCCTGGGATACAGCAGGCGACGGATGCGTTTCATAAGAACTCCTCCTGTAGCGGCCACGGCCGTGTCGCGGCCCGGCCAACGATTTTGTTCCAGTGCGGCCAGCGCCACGGCGTAATCGTGCGCACTGCCGCTGGTTGCGACAGCCACATCGTCACAACAGTTTTCGCGCTCGGCGCGAATTACGCGGCCCACCCACCAGACCGCGGGATGATAGAACAACAAGCCTTCCACAACCCGCTGCAACAGATTCACCAGGTAATCGCAGCGCCGGATGTGCGCCAGCTCATGCGCCAGGATGGCTTCGATCTGTGCCGCGGGAAACCCGGCGAGTTGCCCAATGGGCATCAGTATGATGGGTCGAAAATGGCCCAGCACCATCGGCACATCCGCTATGCAGGACTCCAATAGCAGGACCGGCCGCGAGACGCGCAATCGGGCACGCAAACGGGCTAGATCTTTCTGCCATCTTTCGGGCGCGATGCATACGCCCCGCCTGCGCAACCGGGATGCCGCTATCCAGGCAACCAGTTGCCGCAGAGAGAAGATCCACACGCCGGCAATCCAGAATGGCGCCAGCCAGGGCGCCATCCCTGCAAAGCGCGAATTCGAAACGTCCAGGGCACCCAGGCCGGACCGCACGTTCCATGCCGGCAGAGAAGATGCGTGCAGAGTCTGCAGGCCGTAGCCACCCTCAGGCATCAAGTGAAACAGAGTGAGGCCGAATCCGGCCAGCACCGCGGCCATCGCTACACAGGCTGCCGCATAGCGTGCGCGCGGCGACCGCGTCGCCGATAACACCGCCCCCAGCGCGGCGGAGATAATCGCACCCTCCCACAAGGAATGCAGCAGGGTCCAACCGACGGCGCCCGCCAGCGGAGTAGCAACCCAGATTTCGAGGAGCCTCATTTCTCCGTCTTCCGGTACTCGTTTAAGAGCGTCCGCATTGCGTCGAGTTCCTGTTTAGTAGCCTTCCGCGCCGCCAGCGCGCCCATCAGGAGCGCCTTGGCCGAACCGTTGAATGCGCGCTCCAGCAGGTCGCCGGCAAGCTGCCGCTGGGTCCACTCGCGCGGCCTTGCGGCTTCGTAGATGTGCGCGCGCTCGCTCTCATCGCGCCGGACCAGGCCCTTTTCGGCCATGATCTGCATGAATTTGAGTATGGTGCTGTACTGCGCCACACGCCGCCGGCAAATGACGGTGTAGACGTCGCGCACCGTGGCGGGTCCGACGCTCCACAGCACTGTCAGAATTTCGAGTTCGGCGTCGGTGGGCCGGGGCGGCTCGGCTGCCATATAGGAAGAGTTTACTAGTAAATTATTCCTACGTCAAGAGGGATTTTTGGAGGAGGTCCTACACGTGAAGCAGAGCCACACCGCTCGCGCCCAGCGCCTTCGCGCGCTCCACCAATTTGCCGTCGAAGCTCACGAATTTGGCGCTTTCGCCGTTACTTGCAAGGTGTAGCGCGTCGGCAAAATCCATACCGGAGGATGCCCATCCCAGTGCTTTGGACACCGCGGCGGGGTCCTCAACGCGCACTCTGGGAAGGCTGGCGAGCGCCGCGATTGCGGAGCAAAGCCGGCTGCCGCGAAAATGGTACAGGCTCCGCAAGACCCATTCCGTCTCCAGGATGACGGTCTTGGATAGCCATATCTCTTCAGTTCTGAAGAGCACGGCTGCGCGCGCCGATTGGCGCGCGTCGTCGCCGGTAAGCAGCCGCACAACGACGTTAGTATCGACCGCGATCACGCCGTTCCTTCGCTCCCGTCGCGATGGCTTTCTCCATCTGCCGGAGAGTCTTGGCCCTGCCGGTATATTGCAGGCAACCGGCCACATCCTCCAGTCGCGAGGGAGGCGCTGGCCGCAACGGACGCAGCGCGACTCCGCCGGGCACTTCCTCGACGGCAAACTCGGTCCCGGGACTCCACCCGTGCGCATCCCGAACCGTTTTGGGCAGGATCACCTGCCCCTTCGTCGACAGCTTTGTGATTTCCATGGCCACAGGACTCTTCTTGGTAAGATCTTGGTAAGATCAGTATAGCATATCGAACATTACCGGTTCAATATGTCCTCGATCCACGGCGGCGTCGCTTCAATGAGCCGCCCCAATTCGGGCTCCAGTTCCTCCATTTTGAGCTTCATCTCCCAAGCCACCTGGCGATAGCTGAAATGGCCCTTCACGCCGCTACGCACGCGCGAGATGTACTCGGCTTCGGCGAAATCCATCTTGAACAGGAAGCGTCCGCGCGCGCCAAACGGTAGCAGGTAATGCGCACCGGGCGTGGGCAAACCCTGCATCGCTGCTAGGGCCGTCTCCATGGCCTCCCGATACACCGCCGTGGCGCCGGCCTCTGCCACCAAGGCAGGTGTGTCGAAACCCAACCGGCCGGAATAGCTTTGCCGATACTTGTGGCAGCGCCGGTGGCGGTGCAGATCGCGATAAGCGCCAATGTCGATCGCGAAATCGTAGGCATAGAGGCCGCCGTGGAACCCGGCCGCCAGATCGTCGCGCCTGGTGCGGGATTCCAGAGCCGCGTCCAGCACCTCGGCGCGTTGGGCCGCGCTCCAGTCGCGCGCCATCTCGTAGATCTCGCGAAAAGGCCGGTCCGTCACGGGATAAAGCAGCGTGGCCACGATATCGGCCGCAGTATCGGTTGGGCGAATCAGGTCGACGCGCGGGGGTTCGCCGCCAGCGGCGCAACGCGGCAGGTTCTGATCGGCCCAGCGGCGGAGGCCGCGTTGCGCGCGCGCGGCGCTCTCATCCGCCACGGCATGGCGCGCCAGCGTGGGCGCCAGAGGCTCGCGTACAGCGTTCGCATCCCACACGCAATCCGGCTCAGCGGCGCAGGCTTGCGCGATCTCGTCGCCCACGTCGCGCAATTCCCGGTACTCCGCCGCCTTCAATCGCCGGATCTGCTTTTCCAGGGTCCGGATGCTGGTCACCTGTCCCACGTTGGTGGGAATGCCCCAGAACAGCAAATAACGCGCCACGTCGAAAGCGCGCGCCGCAAGGTTGCGCCGGTACGCCTCGGGCTTCATCTCGCCGGGGCGCGGCAGGCGCGCGGCCAGACAATCGAAGGCGCGCGAGTTCACTTGCGCATACGCATCCAGCAGCTTGCGCGCGGCGCCTTGATAGCTTTCGGCCGCATCGCCGGTCAATTCCGGCGGCGTGATAAACCCGGCGCGCGAGAAATCCTGGTAGCGCGAGGACTTCGCCTGCCCGTCCCAAAGCGGCTCTTCCTCGATCTCGGTGGCGGCCAGCTCCGAAAGACCTTCAAAGCACAGCACGGTGTGTCCCAGGTCGGCGATGGAAGCGTGGCCGTATTGGAAATAGAAGCTCTCCAGGAACTTTTGCGAATCGTGGGTGCGCACCCATTCGAGCGACTCGCGGATGGAATCGGGCGAGCGGCTGTAGCGGGCCAGGGCGTAGGCGCATTTTTCCGGCGGCATCGGAGACACGGAAATCACGCGCTTGGGTTTGGATTCCGGCATGAAACAGCTATGATAACGGATTCAATGCGAATTCGAATTCGACGATTGCGGGAAGATGCCACGCTGCCGGCTTATGCGCACGGTCCCCAAGAGGATGCCGGCCTGGATTTGCGGGCAGTGGAGGGCGCGGTGTTGGAGCCGGGCGTGCCGCGGCTGGTGGCCACGGGCCTCGCGATCGAGTTGCCGCCGGGGTACGAGGCGCAGATTCGCCCTCGCAGCGGCCTGGCCGCGAAGCATGCCATCACGCTGCCGAACAGTCCGGCGACGATCGACCCGGGCTATCGCGGGGAGATACGCGTGATTCTTCTGAATCTGGGGCGGGAGGCGTACGAGATTCAACCGGGAGACCGAATTGCGCAGATGGTGATTGCGCGATATGAAGCGATTGAGTGGCAAGAGGGGGAATTGAACGAATCGCGGCGGGGGGAGGGGGGATTTGGTTCGTCGGGGCGGTGAGAGCCATCCGCTCCGCCGATGGTTCGCAATGAGGACAACTGCCCGGAGGGCGGAACTGAAGGGCATCCAGGCGCTTCGTGCGCCGAGCTTTCTGGGAGCCGGGAACCGGCCGCTACAGGTCCCCGATGAAGAAATCGAAAAACGTTCGCCGGTTACCCGCAAGCGGTATGCCGCTAAACCGCGCCGGTCCCTCGAAATCGGGAAACACGTCTTCGGCACCGGCCCCCTTGCGGGCGTGACGGGCGTACTGGTTTCGCGCGCGTACTCGGACTGGCTGGCGGTCGGTGTGACCTATGGCCTGATGCGGGCGGCTTTAAGCAAAAAGGAATTGGATGCACTCAACTGCCGGCGCCTGAAGTTCAACGCGGCCGAGCAAGGCCAGTAGGCGCTACGCCGCGCGGGCCACGCGGCGGTATTCCTGTTCCGAAGCGGCGGGCAGTAGAACCCACAAAGTGTAAATTCCGAGAATTGTGCCGAAGGGCATGTGGACCATATTCAAACACGCCATCACGATGGCCAAGGTGCGTGCCCAAGGCTCTCGCTGCAGCAGGCCCCAACCGGTAACCAATCCGAGAATGCTGCCGCCCAGTAAAATCCAGCCGACCAAGGTCAGAATCGCGTGCACGAAGCCGGGCGCCGTCGGCGACAGGAACCACAGGCCGTGCCCCGCGAGGGACAGTAGAATCAAGCCTGGAATCAACTGAAACGCCGATAGAGCCAGCCAAAGAATGCCCACCAGCCGGACATGCCCGGCGATTCGGTTGTCGATGGGCATCAGGGGCGTGACACCCGCCGCCTTGCCGCAGCCTGGACAAAACTTCGCGGAATCGGAAAGCCTGGCGCCGCAACGATCGCAGAACATGCTAATCCTCCTCGTTTGCAATTGTAGGATACCGCAGTGCGCGGGGGATTGTTCCCGGAAAGTCGAGGGCTTCTTGAAATGGCAAGCCCGTACCGAACGGCGGCAGGCTCCCTCACGGTTGCGAGATCAGCGCACGCACAGCAAGCGCCGATGCGATCAACGGATCGTCTTCTTTAACCAGATTCTCCGCGTTAGCCCAGGAACCATCGGCTCTTTGGGTCCGTCGCAAGCTGTCCGCCACGCGCGCCCCGCCATCCAGGTGGAGCGCGCGAAACGCCTGGCTGCTGGCGGCCGAGGAGTAGAAAGCCAGACCGCGGGGCCAGCGCTGGTAGGCTGGGCCGACGAAACCGGGGACATCCATGTCGCGATGATGGCCCGTCAACCACCGTGCGGCAGCTACAATCCGCGGATCGCTGGACGGCCGGCCCGTTGCCAGCAGCGCCAGAATGCCATCGGCGGTGGTAGTGCCGTAGCTGCGGAAATGCGTGCCGTCGTGGCCGGCCTTGTTGGTATCGAACTCGGTGGTCGAGAAGAAGAAGCCGCCATCGCCGCCGTCTTGCGCACGCCGCGGATCGTAGTTCTGGCAGCGTTCCACGAAGACGCGCGCGCACGCGAAGACCGGGTCGGCGTCCGGAACTCCGGCGGCGCGTAGCGCTTCAAGAACATGCCTGGTCATGGACAGGTCCACGTGCCCCGTGAGCGGCTTGGTGCGCCGTTCGCCGCCCATACCCCACGCGCCATACACCGGGTCCTGGCGATCCCAGCCGTTCTGTTCCGTGAATTGTTGGCCGCGCAAATACGCGACCATGGGCCGGATCTGCTCTTCCCACCCTGCTTCCCGTGCCCGGCAGAGCGCGCTCACGGCAAGAGCTGTCGCGTAATTGGGGTAGTCCGGAATGCCGGGATCGTTCATTCCGAGCGCGCCATCCGCTCGCGTATGCTCCCGGATAAATGCGATGGCCGAGCCGGCCTTAGCGCGCGGCAGCGGGTAGACGCTCTCCGGCACATCGAGCACCGCCTCCAGCACGAATGGCGTAAGCGACTGCCCGGAGCGTAGCAGGCCATAGGTGTGGCTGTGCCAGCCGCCATCGCCGGCCTGCTGCCGCCACAGGTACGCCGCCGCTCTGGCGAGGGCCGGCGGCTGTGGGTCTACACAGCCGGTTTGCGCCAGCAGCAACAGCCCAACCCAATATCGCGCGGCCATCATTTTCCGTTCGCGCCGGCAACCGCGACGCCTGGCTCGCGATCCACCACCAGCATCAGGATGGCCGCGCTGGTCACCGCCACCCGGCCCGTGATGCAGTGGTGCCCGGCCCATGTGCCATCCTCGTTCTGCATGGTCAACAGCTTTGCCGTCATCTCTCGATTCCACTTGTGCCATGGCTCGCCGCCGGCGCGGTGCAGGCTGTCGCTGATGTTCAGATAGGAGAAGAATTCCTCGCCGCCAATCGACCCGAAGCCGGCCACGAAGCGCGGATCGGAAAGCTCCTTCTCGATGGCGCCGATCGCCGCGGCATTCTTCTTCCGATCCGCCTCGGTGCGGCTGAGCTGCTCCATTTCCTGGGCGCGTTTGTAGAGCGGAACTCCGGCCGATACGGCGGACGTCTCTGCGAACGAGGAGGGACCCCCAACTGCGAAGCTCCGGGCAGAGTCGCGGGAAACGATCCCTCCGGCTCCTACAGGGCCAGCGGAAGCCACCGGTGGCGCGGCAGTATACACCTCCACTCTGGCCATCGCCGTCGGCGCTACCGCCACACCCTTGGCCTGGGCGGCGTACAGACTCTGCGACGCCAGGGAAGTGCCCAGAATGGGCGCCCACCCGCCGGCTACATTCCAGCTTCCATCCTTAAGCTGATTCTTCTCGATCTTCGCGACACACTTCTCCAGGCTCCTGCGCACTCTCAGGTTGGCTTGCGCGTCGCCCATCCGGCCATCCAGTTCGGCCAGCACCTTGGAGGTAAGGAATGTGTCGATGTATGGCCCCAGCTTGCGCTGGATCTGCGTGCCCATCACATCCGTTACCGCCAGTCCTTCGGCTGGGCTTTTATCCACGTGCGCCAAGATAAACCGTACGGCGCGCTGCACGGATTCCCGGTAGGGACCGCTGGTTGGCGTGCTGCCTGCGTGCAGCAACGCGTCGGCGGCTACGGCGGTATTGGCGACATCGTTGCCGGTCGATTCCAGGCGCTCCCCGTTTCTCACATATGAGGTTTCGCCGCCATCCTGGCCCCATCCTCCATCTTTTCCCTGAACCGACACCAGCCATTTCTCGCCTTTCGCGACCGCCTGTGCGACGGGATCGTTCTTGGATGGGGTCTTCTCACGAGAGAGATTGGTTTCGGCATAGACGCATATGGCTATCGCCGCTATGCCGGTTGCAAGCACACGTATCCTGTTCGATCTCATGGTGGTGTCCTCTCCATCTTTCGTAAATGCTGCAGCGCGCTCCGGCTATTGATTGGACAGTCGCGCTGGCCGCAAAGTGCCCGGCTACTACGGAATGCCGCGATTGTAGTTTTCCTTCCACCAGTAAGGCGGAATTCGTCTCTAGAGGTCAAACGCGCCCGAAGGGTCCCTTTGCACAAGCGATTGACTCGGGCGCCTCGACTGGCTGCCGCCGGGGACCTCGATCGCGCTACGATCACATTAACCGTGAGCACTATTCCCGAATCCGCGTCCTCCGCGAACAAGGTCGCGCACATGCGCCACATGGTAGACCAACTGCATAAGCTCGAAGAGCGCCTGCGCGAGGGCGGGGGCGCGGCCAAGATCGAGCGGCAGCATCGCGCGGGAAAAATGACCGCGACCAGTATGACGGCGAAGCGCCCGGCCTGAGCTCAGTCACCGGCATCGGCAAGATCGAGGGCCGCTACGCCGTCATCATCGCGGGCGACGCCACCGTGAAGGCCGGCTCCTGGTGGCCCGAGACCGTCACCAAGGGTCTGCGCGCGCAGGAAATCGCGATGCGCAACCGCGTTCCCATCGTCTATTTGGTGGACTCCGCGGGCGTCAACCTGCCGTACCAGGACCGGATTTTTCCCGGCACGCAACGAACGCCGTACACTAGTGGAGAGGACATATGGCTGGCACGACAAAGCGCATCAAACCAGGAAGATCGCCGCGCGGGTCCGACTCCGTGCCTCGCGATCGGGTTACAGTCCGCCGCGTTGCACGTGCCCGGATGCGGCAGGCGTTAGAGATCCTTGGCCTTTCCACCGAGGGAGAAGCCTTGCCCTCAGGACGGTTCGCACTGATCGAACTGCCGCTCAAAGAAGGAGGGGAGGGAGTCCGCAGGATCTTTGAGACTCCTGCAACCGAGCCTCTGTCCTGCCGGGAGGAACTGCGCGGGGCGGCGCGGAGGGCCGAGATCGTCGCCCACGCGACCGAGGCCCTCGATGGACAGGTGAACGCGATGCACTGGCTGCAGGAGGCAAATCGCAGTTTAGGCGGGCGCTCTCCGTTGGCCGTGCTCACTGAAGACACGCCAGAAGCCGCCGATCTCGTCGACGAGTTGCTTTACGGTATCGAATACGGGATGTTTGCGTAGTGCGGGTCTGGCGCATTTCGAAGCGGCAATACGCGCCAGCAGTTTTCTCGGGCGGTGGTGGATTGCGGGCGGCGATGCGCTGGAATCACAAAGGCCACCGGATTGTGTATACCTCCCAGTCGCTCTCCCTGGCAACTCTTGAACTGTGGGTGCACACTCCGCCCATTGAGCCGTTGACAACTTACGTTTCAGTAGCTGCCGGAATTCCGGATGACATGCAAATCACCGTCTTTGCACGAGAAGGCCTCCCGGCGGCCTGGAAGGAAGATCCTGCACCCGCGAGTCTGCGGGACCTGGGCACGCACTGGCTAGTCTCTAAGGTCTCAGCCGTGGCGAGAGTGCCCTCCGCAATCGTTCCCACGGAATACAACTATCTGCTGAACCCCGAGCATCCGGATTTTGGGCTCATTACAATGGAGGAGCCGATTCCGTTCGTCTTCGATCAGCGCATGTGGAAGCCGCGCAAGGTTTAGTGGCTGGAGGCTTTTGCTGCCGCTATAATTTGGACAGAGGCTCGCGCGCCAGTCGTCACCGCGATGCGTTCATCGAATTGGACGTCCTCAAATACAAGGTAATGAGGCGCACCACCGTGCTACTGGAGACTGCAAATAGCATCGAAGAGTTTACGAAGAGAATCTCAGATCTAAGAAACCGATGGTTTGGCGATTGGTCGCTCGTCCCGTGGTGCAGGGGACAGGAACGGGCTGAGTGGCCCCTCGTACCCAAGCTTTACCGGGGCGAACCGGACGACTACCAGGTCGAATATGAAATCCGGGAAGAATTCGCTACGCGCGCACCCGCCCTTTCGGATTACACCAAGCCGAGCGAAAATCCTGAACTTAACAATTGGGAGTCCTATTTTTTGATGCAGCACTACGGGGCGCCAACCCGCCTTCTCGACTGGACAGAGTCATCCCTGATTGCCCTTTACTTCGCGGTCAGATCGAACCCGGGTAATTTCCACGCGGCTGTCTGGGTGCTGGATGCCTGGTGGCTCAACCGCTCTGTCATCAACAGAGACGAAGTGATTCCGCCCGCCGATCCTGGTACACTCGCGGCGGACAGGAAGTCTGTCACCGCGTGGTTGCCCGCGCGGTTCAAGAAGCGAGCCAGACTGCCGATTCTTCCGGTAGCCGTTCTTCCGACGCATACGATACGCAGGATCAGCGCACAGCGATCATGCTTCACAATTCACGGTAGTGAGCACGACGGCTTCCGAAAGTTGAGCCACAGGAGCAAGCCACGCCTTGTTAAGATCGTGATCCCAAGTTGGGAAATCCGCCAAATCCGTCGGTCCCTTGAATCCTGCGGCATCGATGAGACAGCCATTTTTCCTGACTTGGAAGCCCTGGGACGGGCTATCGTGACTAATTGGAAGAGCGAGACGGCGGACCTGCCTCACGTTGGCGTCTACACGCGGCTGGGGAGATCCAAGACCCATGGCGTCGGCGTGTTTGCGATCAGAAAGATCGGAAGGGGCACCAAGGTGTTCGGCGGGGATGATGCCGGCATGGTTTGGATCGACAAGCATAAAACGGAGCGTCTGCCAAACAGAGTCAAAAAGTTGTACGACGATTTTGCAGTCCTAAAGAATGGCAGATATGGATGCCCCGCCAGCTTCAATCAGTTGACCCTCTCATGGTACCTGAACGAGTCACGGACGCACCCCAACGTCCGGTGCGACGAAAACGATGATTTCTTTGCCACACGAGACATTAAGGCAGGCGAAGGACTGCTGGCGAATTACCCGCAATACAGCGAATACGAGAAACCGGCCCATACCAAATCGAGAATTGTTCGCGCTTAGATACCTTGCTGCAGGAGGAGGCAGCCTGGCACACCACACACCCGCCTAATCGGGCGTCCGGACTTTCCTCCCTCCCCGACATTCGCGCTACGATCACATAACGTGAGCACTATTCCCGAATCCGCGTCCTCCGCGAACAAGGTCGCACGCATGGCGCACATGCGCCACCTGGTAGACCAATTGCAAAAGCTCGAAGAGCGGCTGCGAGCGGGCGGAGGTCCAGCCAAGATCGAGCGGCAACACCGCGCTGGCAAAATGACCGCGCGCGAACGCATCGCGGCGCTGATCGACCCAGGCACGCCCTTCCTCGAAATCGGCCTGCTGCTGGCTTACGACCAGTACGATGGCGAAGCGCCCGGCCTCGGCTCGGTCACCGGCATCGGCAAGATCGAGGGCCGCTACGCCGTCATCGTCGCGGGCGACGCCACCGTGAAGGCCGGATCGTGGTGGCCCGAGACCGTCACCAAGGGTCTTCGCGCGCAGGAAATCGCCATGCGCAACCGCGTTCCCATCGTCTATTTGGTGGACTCCGCGGGCGTCAACCTGCCGTACCAGGACCGCATCTTCCCCGGCCAGTATGGCGGCGGCCGAATTTTCTACTATAATTCTCTTATGCGGCGCAAGCTCCGTGTGCCGCAGATCGCCGCGGTGATGGGTGCTTGCATCGCCGGCGGCGCCTATCTTCCCGCGCTCAGCGATACCATCATCATGGTCGAAGGCACGAGTTTCATGGGCTTGGGCGGTCCGAATCTCGTCAAAGGCGCAACCGGCCAGGTGGTCGATTCCGAATCCATTGGCGGCGCACGGCTGCATACCACGGTCAGCGGCGTGGCTCACTACATGGCTAAGGACGATGCCGAGTGCCTGGAGCGCATCCGCCAGCGCTTCCGTGATTTGCCTGCGCCTCCCACACGCTTGCAAGGCCAGCCGCCGGCGCGTCCGGCCGACGACATCTACGCCGTGCTCCCCGCCGACCATCGCCTGCCCTACGATATCGAAGAAGTCGTCTTCCGTATTTTCGATGCGGGCGACTACGTTGAATTCCAGCCGGAATACGCGCCCGAGATGTTGTGCGCCAACGCGCGCCTTTCCGGCCATCCGGTGGCCATCATCGCCAACCGCCGCGGCTTCCTGCGATCCGAAGGGCGCCCGCGCATTGGCGGCATCGTCTACACCGAATCCGCGCGCAAAGTCGCGTATTTCGTGGAACTCAACGAACGCCTAGGTTACCCGCTAATCTATTTGCAGGACGTTTCGGGTTTCATGGTAGGTCCCGAAGCCGAGCGCGAAGGGATCATCCGGGCCGGTGCCGACATGGTGGAAGCCATGTCTTGCACCAGTGTTCCGAAGCTGATCGTGACGCTGAATCACGCCAGCGGGGCAGGGTATTACGCCATGGCCGGGCAAGGTTTCGAACCGAATTTTACATTCAGTTGGCCCACCGCGCGCATTGGGGTGATGGAAGGCGATTCCGCCGTGCAAGCGCTCTTTTCAGTCGAACTGGAAAAATACAAAGCCACAGGCGAGCCCCTGCCGAAGCAACTGCAAGCCGCCATCGACAAAACGAAAACGGATTACGAAAACTGGCTGGACGCACGCTACGCCGCCGCGCGGGGGCACTGCGACGCGGTAATCGATCCACTCGAAACGCGCCAAATCTTGACCATGGCTCTCGAAGTAACCCTGCACCGTCCGCGGGCCGTGCCCCTGGTGCTGGAAACATTATGAAACCGCCGATACACGCCGATTCACGCCGATCAAGTCAACTCATCGGCGTGCATCTGCGTGCATCGGCGGTTCCCTTTCTTGCTTATGATTCGCATCGCTAACGGTCAAGGCTTCTGGGGCGACTGGCTCGAAGCGCCCGTGCGCTTGGTGGACGGCGGCCCGATCGATTACCTCACACTGGATTATCTGGCCGAAGTCACCATGTCCATCCTGCAGAAGCAGCGGCAGGCCGACCCCGACCTCGGCTATGCGCGCGACTTCCCCCCGCTGATCGGACGCATCGCCAAGAAGCTGCGCGAGCGCCACATCAAAGTCGTCGCCAATGCCGGCGGTGTGAACCCTGTAGCTTGTGCGCGGGCCGTATTGAAGGCCGCTCCGGGCTTGAAAGTCGCCGTGGTGCTTGGCGACGATGTGCTCGACCGGATCGACGAGTTCCTCGGCAAAGGCTACGAGATGCGGAATATCGATACCGGCGCGCCGATCTCGACCATCCGCGAACATATCTTGAGCGCGAACGCATATATCGGGGCCTTCCCGCTGGCCGAAGCCCTGGCGACTGGCGCCGATGTGGTAATCGCCGGTCGCTGTGCCGATGCCGCCCTGGTCGTCGCGCCCATGATCGACCGCTTCGGTTGGGAGCCTGAGGATTACGACAAGCTGTCTGCAGGCATCGTTGCCGGACACATCATCGAGTGCGGCGCGCAGTGCTCCGGCGGCAACTGCCAGGTCGATTGGCAAAACATCCCGGACCTGGCCAATATCGGCTATCCCATCGTGGAAGCCGAAGCCGATGGATCGTTCGCGGTGACCAAGCATCCCGGCACCGGCGGTCGCATCGATTCGCACGGCGTGAAGGAGCAGCTTCTCTACGAGATCGGCGATCCGCGCCAGTATATGACGCCGGATTGCGTGGCCGATTTCACCTCACTGCATTTGGAAGACACCGGCCCCGATCGCGTGCGAGGCTTCGGCGTGCGCGGCGGGCCGCGGCCGGCCATGCTGAAGGCTTCCATGAGTTATCACGCAGGCTGGAAGGCCTCGGGCACGCTGGTCTACAGTTGGCCCAACGCGCTGGAGAAGGCGCGCGTGGCCGACCGCATTACGCGGCAGCGCCTCGACCAACTGGGGCTTCGCTTCGACGAAATCCACACCGAATACTTCGGCGTGAATGCGTGCCACGGTCCAGCGGCGCGGCCGGTTCACGATCCGCCGGAGGTGCAGGTGCGCATCAGCGTGCGCGGCTCGGACAAACGCGCCGTGGATCGCTTCACACGCGAAATGATTCCGCTGGTGCTGACGGGGCCGCCCGGTGGCACCGGTTATGGCGAAGGCCGGCCCGAAGTGCGCCAGATCGTGGCGTATTGGCCGGCGCTGATTCCGCGCGAAGAAATCCACACCAGCGTGGAGGTAATCAAATGATGAAAATCCCTGTTTCGCGCATAGCCCACACCCGCTCCGGAGATAAAGGCGATATCGCCAACATCGGCATAATCGCATGGCAGCCGCGATACTATCCGATCCTGCTGCGCGAAGTCACGCCGGATCGCGTCAAGACCTTCTTCGGCGAACTGGTCAAGGGCGGCGTGGACCGTTTCGAGCTGCCCAACCTCTATGCGCTGAACCTGCTGCTGCATCACGCGCTGGGCGGCGGGGGAACCGTTTCGCTACGCACCGACGCGCAGGGCAAGACGTTGGGCGCGGCGCTGCTGGCCATGGAGATCGACGTCGATGAGCGAGAGCTTACAGATTAGCCGCGAGGGCCGCGTCCTCCATCTCGCGCTAAACCGGCCGGAACGGCGCAATGCGCTGAACCTCGACCTATGCAGCGCGCTGGGCGCGGCGCTGGAGGAAGCCGCGAACGATGCGCGCGTGGGCGCGGTCCTGCTGAGCGGGAACGGCAAATCGTTCTGCGCGGGCATGGACTTGCATGAAGTCATGGCGCCATCCGCCGGCGGCGATGTCAACGAAGTTCACGAGCGCATCTTTACGGCGGGAATCCGGATGACCAAACCGCTGGTCGCCGCCGTGCATGGAGCCGCGCTGGCGGGCGGCACCGGATTGGTGGCGAATTGCCATATCGTGGTGGCGGCCGAAGATGCCACCTTCGGGCTGACCGAAATCCGCATCGGGCTGTGGCCGTTCGTAATTTTTCGCACGGTGGTGGCGGCGGTAGGCCAGCGGCGCGCGACCGAGCTGGCTCTTAGCGGGCGGATCTTCCCGGCAAGCGAGGCGCGCGAATATGGGCTGGTACACCATGTCGTGGAACCCGCCGCCCTGATGCAACGCGCCCAGGATATCGCCGCCGCTATCGCCGAAGCCAGCCCTACGGCGATCCACGCCGGCCTGGCATTCGTACGTGACGCAGGCGGCAAAAGCTGGGAAGAAGCCGGCGATCTGGCCCGCCGCATCCGAAACGAGGTTTTTCGCAGTGCGGATTTTCAGGAAGGTATCCGGGCGTTTCAGGAGAAAAGGCCCCCGCGCTGGTTTTATGTATGACGCTTTGGGACCTGCTGACCGCAATGTGCTTCGTATCGCCGCTGGCGGCCGCTTTCGCAACAGCGAGAGTCTCGCCTAAGGGAGGGGCTGGGTATGTCCTGGCTGTCGTCATCGGCGTGCCGATGGGGGGGGCTTCGCCTGGGTGATGCGAACCGCAGGAGCACGTGTAGCAGTTCGTGCGAGCCTAAGGGCGGAGCCACATAGGGACTGGTACTTCCGTGCACTCTACCCGGCCGTGATCGTGTGGATATGCGTCGGGCTCTTCCTCGGAGCATGGGTGACAGATGCGTTTTTCCGCTTCATCTGAGAGCGTCTCCAAGACAGCGCATGGCGCTACCCCTACCCGCGAGGGAGGGTACAACACCAGATATTGGGGCCGATTCGCAGCCGCCCCTTTTTGCAGTGTAGAATGTACTTTACTTTTTCCTCCAACGAGTTTAGTATGGTTACGATCCCCCGAGCAAGACGAGGTGAACGTTTTTGTTGAAATTAAAGCGCGTCGAACTACAGGGCTTCAAATCCTTCTGTGATCGCACGGAGCTCCGCTTCAATGGCGGCGGCATCGCAGCCGTTGTCGGCCCCAATGGCTGTGGCAAATCGAACCTGAGCGATGCCATCAGTTGGGTGCTCGGCGAACAATCGGCCAAGAGCCTTCGCGGCGCCCGTATGGAGGACGTCATCTTCGCCGGCACGCGCGACCGCAAGCCCTTGGGTCTGGCCGCCGTCACCATGACCCTGGTCGATCCTATGCTCTACCAGGAAGCGCACGATGCCGCCGCATCCCTTGCTGGAAGCATGGCTGGAAGCATCGCCGGAACAAACGGCCACACGCCGCATCCGCACGCGGGACCCATCCCCATCACCGCCCACCAAGGTAAGAATGGCGAAATCACCATCACCCGCCGCCTCTACCGGTCCGGCGAGAGCGAGTACCTGATCAACGGCCACACAGCCCGCCTGCGCGATATCCAGGACATTTTCATGGGCACGGGCCTCGGTCCCGAGAGCTACGCCATCATCGAGCAGGGCCGCATCGGCCAGATTCTCAGTTCCAAGCCACAGGACCGCCGCTCGGTGATCGAAGAGGCCGCCGGCATCACCAAATACAAGACCCGGAAGCGGCTGGCGGAAGCCAAGCTCGAAAGCGCCAAGCAGAACCTGGCGCGCGTCTTCGACATCCTGGAGGAGGTCACCCGGCAGGCGAATTCGCTCAAGCGGCAGGCCGCCAAGGCCAAGCGTTACGGCGAGTTGAAGACTGAGATGGATGCACGCTTGCGCGTGGCGCTTTCCGGCAAGTTCCGCATGCTGGAGCGGGAAGCCGCCAAAGCCGCGCTCGACCTGAACCTGGCCTCCGCCGATCTGCGCGGCCTTTCGGAGCAAGTCGCCGCCAAAGAGCAGGCGCACACCGAATTGCAGGGCGATTCTTACCGGACCGAGCAGCAGCTTACCGAAATGCGGCGCGAACTGGCCGAGTGCCATGTCGAAACCGAGCGCACGCGCGGCAAGCTGGAATCGCAGGTGAAGGAGAGCGGCGCCATCGAACAGCGCATCGCGCAGGCCGAGCGCGAGTCGCGGGAATTGGAACTCCGGCTGGGCCACCTCGGCGCGGACCTGGACGCGCACCAGCAGCAGGTCGCGGCGCTCGATCGGCAAATCGGCGAATCGCGCGAGCGCATGCTGGAGAAGAACCGCCTGCGCGAGGAGTTGCAGGCCACTGTCCGCGAACGCGAGAAGGCCATCGAGGCCAGCCGTACGGCGGTGCTACGGCTGTTGGGCGAAGTGGCTACGCTGCGCAACCAACTCGCGCAGATGAACGAATACCTGGCGGGCATCGAGCGCGAAACCACGCGCGTGCAGAAGGAAGAGCAAACCTCCGCCGCCGAGTTGGAGCGTCTGGCCGTAGCGCGGCACGCGCTGTCCGAAACCATGGCGCAGCGCCAGCTTGAGCTGGAATCGGTCACTGGCGAACGGCACCGCACCGAAGACGATCTCAGCGTGCGGCGGCAGAATGCCGTCGAGGCGCGCGCCAGCATCGACCAACTGCGCACGGAATGCTCGAAGTTGAAAGCGCGCAAGGACTCGCTGGAGGAGGTGCTCGCGCACCGCAGCTACACCACCGAATCGGTGAAGCGCCTCTTCGCCGCGCTCGAAAAGGGCAAGGCGCAGGACCTGCGGCCGCAAGGCGTGCTGGCCGATTTTGTGGAAGTCGACCCGCAGTTCGAAAAACCCGCCGAGGAATTCCTGCACGACGAACTGGAATATGTGGTGGTCGAAAATTGGTCGCAAGCCGACCGCGGCCTGGACTTCCTGCGCGCCGAACTCGACGGGCGCGCCACTTTCCTGGTGCATCCGGACAAGAACGGCAACGGTAACGGGCACCTGCCCGAGCCACCAATCGGCCCGGAGACCGGCATTCTATCGCGGCTCAGCGATTCGCTGCGACTGACCAACGGCCTGACCGACCGCGCCGCCACCCTGCTGCCGCGCGTGTCGCTGTGCTTCGTGGCAGAGGACCGCGCGTCGGCGCAGCGCCTGGCCACCAGCTATCCGCACCTCTACTTCCTGACCACAGAGGGGCTGTGCTATCACGGCCACACCGTGACCGGCGGCAAGAAGACCGCCAGTGGTCCGTTGGCCATGAAGCGCGAAGCGCGCGAACTGGGCGTGGTGCTCGCAGGCAAGCAGAAGGCGCTCGACGAGCAGGTGGCCCGGCTTGAGGATCTGGACCGCGAGATCGGCATCCTGGCCGCCGAGTTGGAGCGCTTGCGCGGCGTGCAGCAGGCGCGCGAAAAAGATCGCGTGGCGCTGGAACACGAAATGCGCAAACTGGCCGACGATACCAATCGCGCCAACTCGCGCCTTTCCGTGGCGCGGCTGGAACTCGACCGGCTGAAGCGCGATGCGGAGCGTTCGCAGGAGCAGCGCGCGCGCAACCAGCAGGCGGTGGCGGAAAAGGAAGAATTGCGCGAGCAGCGCGAACAGCAGTTGGACGACCAGAGGCAGTTCCTGGAGAAGCTGGAGATTGAAGCGGCGGCGTTGAGCGAAGATCATTCGGCGTTGCGCGCGGAGTTGGCCGGCCTGGAAGAGCGGCATCGCGCCGAACGCGCCGCCATGGGCCGCTTGGAAGCGCAGCATAAAGAAGCTACGTCCCGGCTGGGCGCGATCGCGGCGGAGATCGAACGCCTCGGCGTGCACCGGGCAGGGTTGCTGGCCGATAACATCGAGTTGGATCGCAAGCTGGCATCCCTCGCGGAGCAGGCTTTGCAGACGGAAGCCGCGGTGAACCAACTGGCCGCCGAGGAGGCCCGCATGCGCGAGACTCTGGCCGGCAACGAGGACCAGTTGAAGCTGCTGCGCTTGAAGGTGGAAGAGGCGCATAACAACCGCTCGCAGATCGAGGTGGATCTGGTGCGGCGTCAGGCCGAACTGAAGTATCTCGACGAGACCAGCCGCAAGGAATTGAATTGCGCCGTGGTGGAACTGACTGCCGGCGACGAGACCGTTCCGGACATTGAGGCCATCGCCGAAGCCGAGCGGCTTTACGAGGAAGTGCGCGCGCGCATCGAGGCTCTGGGTCCAGTGAACGCGCAGGCTATGGAGGAGTTTCAGGAAGCCTCGCAGCGCCAGGAGTTTCTGAGCGTGCAGCGGCAAGATTTGCTGGATTCCATCCGCGATACGGAGAAGGCCATCGCGGACATCGACGTTGTTTCGCGCCAGAAGTTCGCGGAAGCCTTCGAGCGCATCAACGAGAATTTCCGCGAGGCGTTCCAGACGCTGTTCGGAGGCGGCACCGGCGAGATGCGCCTGACCGACGAAACCAACCTGGCCGATTCCGGCATCGACATCGTGGCCTCGCCTCCCGGCAAGAAGCTGCAAAACGTGCTGCTGCTTTCCGGCGGCGAGAAGGCGCTGGCGGCGGTGGCGCTGCTGATGGCCATCTTCCGCTATCAGCCCAGCCCCTTCTGCATCCTGGACGAAGTGGACGCGCCGCTGGACGAAGCCAACATCGAGCGGCTGACGCGCCTGTTGCGGGAGATGTCTACCGAGACGCAGTTCATTGTCATCACCCACTCCAAGAAGACCATGGAGTCGGCGGCGGCGATGTATGGGGTGACCATGCAGGAGCCGGGGGTGTCGAAGCTGGTGTCGGTGAAGTTCCAGCACGCGGCGGCGTAGGCGCTATTATCCCGAAGGGAGATAGATTGATGCCGATGACTCCATTCATGGCAAGATTCCCCGAGCTGGGAGCGCGCGAGACCCGGTCCGCTACCGCTATAGGGCGGCGGGAACTTCCGGACGGGGAATACGGCTTCCTGGAGTTGTATTGCGATGAACCCGGCTGCGACTGCCGGCGAGTGACGATTCTTGTGCTGCGGCCGCAGACCGGGTGGAGCAAGATCTGGGCCACGATCAGCTACGGCTGGGAGGGTCCCGGTTTCTATAGGGAATGGAGCAGAGCCGGCAGCGATCCGATCGAAATGCAGGGGCCGTGCCTCGATCCGATCAACGCACAAACCCAGTACGCACCCGCTCTTCTGGACCTGTTTCGACTGCTTCTTGAGTCAACCGAATACGTCGAGCGCCTGAAACGGCATTACCGGATGTTCCGGGATACTGTGGAGAGAGCAGATGACGGGCGCGGTAGCCTGGAAGCCAATCGCATCGAAAATAAGCGGAAGCGCCTCCGCGACCCGAGGCGTCGCCGCCGCTGAAGTTCCAGCACAGTCAAATTGTTTCGCAATGGACTGGGTGGAAAGTCGATAATTCCACTTGGGCCGAGGATTGCGCGGCCACACTACCGCTATGCCTGGCTGCGGGTGATTTTGGGTGGTGCACGACCACGCGACGGATTGCTTCCGGTATACTCAACTACTGCGGTGAAGTGTGCCTGAACATAAGCACGTAATGGTCAGCAGTACGTCGGTCGATCTGCAGGAGCACCGGAAAGCTGCACTCGACGCCTGTCTGCGGCAGGGCTTCTTTCCTGTGATGATGGAGCACCTTCCGGCCAGCGATGATGATGCCATAGCGGCATCGCTGCGGATGGTGGAAGAGGCGAATGTCTACGTGGGCATCCTCGCGCACCGCTACGGAACCGTCCCTAGAGGGCACGACATTTCCATCACCGAGATGGAGTACATCCACGCCGGCAAATGCGGCATCCCGCGACTGATATTCGCGATGCATAAGGACCATCCCATCCGCATTGAAGATGTCGAGATGGGCGAGGGTGCGGAGAAGTTGAAGGCGTTCAAGGAACGCGCTAAAGCGGACAAGGTCTTGCTGTTCTTTAAGTCGGTCGACGAACTGCGGGGCGAGGTGATTGATACTCTGTCGAGGCTGCGCGACCCGAATCCGTCGCCGTTTCATTATGTGAGCGACATCCCGGAGCCGCCTCAGCCGTACATCGCGCACCCTTACACGCTGTTGCAGGCCGGCCGTCTGATTGGGCGGCAGCCGGAATTGAACGAGCTGACGGAGTGGGCGACTAAGGGCGACAAGCCGGTCTTCAGCGTGCTGGCTATCGGCGGCATGGGCAAGAGCGCGCTGACCTGGCATTGGTTCAACAAAGTCGCGCCGCTGGAGATGAAGCCGCTGGCCGGACGACTGTGGTGGAGCTTCTACGAAAGCGACGCGACGTTCGAGAACTTCGTCATCCGCGCGCTGGCCTATGTGACAAAGCGGCCGCGCGAGGAGGTGCAGAGGATTCTCCCACCCGACCGCGAAAAACAACTCCTGGCAGTTCTGAATCGCGAGCCATACTTGGTTTTGCTTGACGGGCTGGAGCGCATCCTGATCGCGTATTCGCGGATGGATGCGGCGCGCCTGTCCGATGAGGAAGCCGGGCGCGCCGACGCCCGGTTGCGCAAGACCGCCGATCCGCATGCCGGTGCATTTCTGCGCAAGCTCTCGGCTTGCCGTGCGGCGCGCGTGCTGATCAGCACGCGATTGTATCCGGCGGATTTGGAGGATAGGTTCACCGGCGATCCGCTGTCCGCTTGCCAGAAGCTCGAGTTGCGCGGGCTGACGGATGATGATGCGCTGAATCTCTGGCGTGCCTTCAGAGTGAGTGGAACGCGCGACGCTCTGCTGCCCGTCTTTCGAAGCTTCGACAAACATCCGCTGCTGATCCAGGCGCTAGCGGGTGAGGTCAAGCGCGACCGGCGGGCCAACGGCGATTTCGAGCGCTGGCAGCAGGCTCACCCGAAATTCGATCCGATGGCCCTGGCGGGTATTAGGGAGGCGAGCGCACACGTGCTGGAATTCGCCTTGCAGGGTCTCAGCGAGGCCGCAGGTAAAGCCCTGCGGACAGTGGCAGCATTCCGAATGCCAGCGTCCTATGACACCTTGGAGGCCCTACTAGTAGGTGATGGCAAGCCCTTCACCGACGAAGGCTCGCTCGATCAGGCCTTCCTGGACCTGGAAGATCGCGGGCTGCTGGGCTGGGACCGACGCGCCAACCGTTACGACCTGCACCCGATCGTGCGCGGGGTAGTCTGGGGCGGGTTGGTTACAAGCAGCAGGCAGCGTGTCTACGCTGCGCTGAGGGCGTATTTCGAGCCGCTGCCGCCCGTCGAGTGGCTGAGGGTCGATGGCATCGACGACCTGACGCCGGCCATCGAGCTTTACAATACGCTGATCGGCTTGGGACGGTACGACGACGCGTTCGTCGTGTTTAAGGGCCGCCTCAGCTACGCGATGCTATATCGCCTGAGCGCCGGGCGACTCCGCGTCGAGTTGCTGCAGGCGCTCTTCCCCGGTGGGCTTGACCAGCCGCCCCGCCTCTCCCGGCCGTCGGACCAGGCCTACACGCTCAATGCCTTGGCGCACGGCTACCGAATCAGTGGGAGGCCCGGCACCGCGATTGGCTATTATTGCCGGTGCGTCGAAATCGCGCGTGAGCCCGAGAACGCAGCGGATGGCCTTTACAATCTGGCCGATGCTTTGCGCCCGGTTGGCAATCTCCGCGAATCGGAGGGAGCGGCTCGCGCGGCGCTTGGCACATGTCGTAAGTTGGGCCGATTCGAGGAGGCTGTCAGCCTGAACTTTCTTGGGCTTACCTTGGCGGCTCGTGGCGCGGTCGTCGACTCGGGTTATGCGCTCGATAGAGCGTTGCGCATTCTTATCGAACTGCGCGAGACTCAGGGCGAAGGCCTCACTAATGCCTACCTTGCGCGGCGAGCCTTGTGGCTGGGCGACGCGGTCACCGCGCTCCGCTCCGCCGACTGCGCTTGGGAACTGGCCCAGATTGAACGCGTGGAAGCCGACTTCACTCGGGCGGCGGGACTGCAAGGAGAAGCCGCACTGGCTCTGGGCGAGTTGCCGCTCGCTGTCGAGCGGCTGCACCATGGGCTGACCCGTGCCCGCGCCCTGGACCATGCCGAGGAAGAACTCCCGGCGCTAACCGCGTTAGCCGAATTACACCGCCGCCAAGCCAACCCCACCGCCGCCCGCGAACTGCTCGACCAAGTCTGGGAACCCGCCGAACGCGGCCCCTATCCCCTCTTTCACGCCGACGCCCTAAACGTCCTCGCCCAAATCGAACGCGACGCCAACAACATCCCCGCCGCCATCCAAGCCGCCACCGAAGCCTACCAAAAAGCCTGGTGCGACGGCCCGCCCTTCGCCTATCACTGGGGACTTGAAAAAGCCCGCGCCCACCTCGCCGCCCTCGGCGCGCCCGAACCCGCGCTTCCACCCTTCGACGAATCCAAATACGAACCGATGCCGGAAATCGAGATCGACCCTCCGTCTTAGTACTTCCAGCTACTCACGTCCGCCCCTTTCGGCGCGGTTTCTTCCATGTGCTTGGCCATCTCCGGCAGATAGTGTTGCTGCAGTCCCACCTGCGGATCGAAGTTACCCGCATAGCAATGCGGCTTGCGCTGCCCGAAGTCGAAGGTCCCGCGATAGTACGGGTCGGTGGTAGTCTCCATGAAGTCTTGCAGTAAGTGGACCGCGCGATCCAGATAGAAGCTATCCGCGTCGCCCACGCACACATGCAGCTTGCCGGCCAACTTAGGTCCCAGGGTCTTCCAGTCGCGCTCCATGATATGCGTCAGATCGTAGCGCTCCTTCCAGTATTCGGCCACTTTGTGGTCTATCTCGCCGGTGCGCTTGTCGAAAACCGGCTGCGGATAGCCATCCTCGCCCACCGAGCTGAAATAAGCCTGCCAGGCGTCCAGTTGCTCGCCCGACCGGCTGCGCGTGCCTTGCACCAACTCATAACGGTTCATCTGCTCCATGGTGGAGAGCAGCAGGCCATCCGCCTGGCGCATGGCCGGTCGCGGCACGCGCGCAAATGGACCCTCCACCCAGAAGGCGTTCTTGTCTTCGTATAGGTTCATGGTCATGTAGGCGCGGAAATCCACCACGTCCGGGCAAAATACCCACGCGCCGTTGTAGAAATCCGGATAAAACACCTGCGACGCCAGCGCCTCCCAGCCGCCCGTGGAACCGCCATACACCGCGCGCGCCCATCCCTGGCCGATGCCGCGGAAGGCGCCCTCCACGTAGGGAATCAGCTCCTGCGTGATGGCATCGCCGTAAGGGCCGGCGTTGGCCGAGTTCACCGCATAGGAATCGTCGAAGTAAGGAGTAGGATGCTGAATGGTCATCACAATGACCCGCGGCATGCGCCCCGCCGTCCAATCCTGATAGAGCTTGTATCCCCCGCCCTTGCCCGGATCGCTGCCGAACCCGATGCCCAGGCCCCGGTTAAAGTGACTCTGATAGACCACCAACGGGTAATGCGCACTAGGATGATCCTCCCAACCATCCGGCAGCAGTAACACTGCGCCTAACTCGATCGGCCGTCCCCAAAAACGGCTGAGCAATTCGCTGCGGATCTTGACGTGCCTTACCCACTTGGTATCGGAATCGGCGGCGGGAACGTCGGGAATTTTCTCCGTAAGCGACAGGCGGATTGTCTGATCCGATCCGGCGTCGAGGTGCACCTTCTGAACCTTACTGTAAAGGTTGCCCGGTTTTCGCTGCCAATGTTGGCCTTCGCCCTTGTCGGGTGGCAGCTTGACGGTGTGCCCATTGGCCAAATGAAAGGTCTCGTAGATATTCAGGACGGCCTGCACATAATAGTCGCCGGCGGGGATGTCTTTCAGGCTGTCGTGCGGATAGCCCAGCGTCATGGAATCGACCACGGCCGCTGCGCCGGGCGCGAGCGTATCCACATCCACGCCAAAGGCCTGCTGCGTTTGCGCGTTGAAGCTGATCTGAAACCGCGGTTCCGGTTTGTCGCTGGTGGAGATCACCAACATCACCCGGCCATCCAGCGGAGCCGCGCTGGCCTCTTTTGGAAACGAGATCTCAAAACGCTCCGCCGCCACGCACGGGCAAGCCAATAAAGCTACCGCCAACACCCTCGGAAAGAATCGCATGTCTCCTCTATCGCGGGGTAATCAGCCCGCCCAACTTATCCTGCTCACCCGCGCCCGTCCTGGGGAATCGCGTGGCGTAAGCCTCCAGGTACTTCAGCCCGGCCCCAGTGTTGTAGATCACGATCCGGTCCGCAGGCTTCAAGAAACCGGACGCCAACAGCTTCTCCAGCGCCGCCACACAAGCTGCCCCCTCAGGCGCGGCAAACACGCCTTCCTCGCGCGCCAACCGGATGCCCGCGTCCAGCAACTCTCCGTCGCTCACCGCCAGCGCCGTGCCGCCACTGGCGCGCACCGCATCCAGGATCAGGAAATCTCCCAGCGGCTTGGGCACACGCAGTCCGGCGGCCACGGTGGATGCATTCTCCCAGACCTGGCTGCGCGCCTCCCCCCGATCGAACGCGCGCACCATCGGCTGGCAGCCTTCCGCCTGTACCGCGATCATTTTCGGCCGCTGTGCGCCGATCCAGCCCAACGCCTCCAGTTCCTCGAAGGCCTTCCACATCCCGATCATGCCCACGCCACCGCCCGTGGGATAGAAGATGGCGTCCGGCAACTGCCAGTCAAGCTGCTCGGCCACCTCATACCCCATGGTCTTCTTGCCCTCGATGCGGTAAGGCTCCTTCAGCGTGCTGACATCGTACCAGCCGTTCTTGTCGGCGCCCGCAGCCACCAGCTTGGCGCAGTCGCCGATCAGCCCATCCACCAGCGTGACCATCGCGCCGAACGCCTGGCATTCGATGTAATTCGCCTGCGGCACGTCGCGCGGCATGAAGATATGCGCCTCGATCCCGGCCGCCGCGGCATAGGCCGCCAGCGCGCTTGCGGCGTTGCCCGCCGAAGGGATGGCCATCTTGCGGACGCCCAGTTCCACCGCCATCGAAACGGCGCAGGAAAGGCCCCGCGCCTTGAACGAGCCGGTGGGATTCAGCCCTTCGTCTTTGATCCACAGATTCTGCGCGCCCAGCCGGGCCCCTAGCCGCCGCGCTCGGATCAGCGGGGTCATGCCCTCGCCAAGCGTTACCACCGATGTCTCCGCGGCCGGCAAGACCGGCGCATATCGCCACATGGTGTTGGGCCCGTCGCGCAGTTGGGCGGGTTTCCATGTGCGGCGGATGGCATCCAGGTCGTACCGCACCAGCAGCGGTCCGCCGCAGGTGCAGAGATGCTGCACCTGGCCCGGCGCGTACGTCTGCTTACATAAGCTGCACTCCAGATGGGTGGCTTTGGACATCAAGTAGCAGTCTATCAATATGAACGACTGCACGCCGATGCCGGCCGATGCGTCATAATATCAGTAGCGTTTGATGAAGCCCATCGTATTCCTGTTGCTGTTTGGCTTGCCGGCCGTGGCGGGCGAGTATGCCGTGCTCGCCAGCGGTGCGCGGCTGTATGCCGAACGCCATGAATCGGATGGCGGCAAGGTGACGCTATTCAACAAGGCCGGATCGACGGAGATGGATGCATCCCAGGTGGTCGCCTTCGAGCAGGAGGATTACCTGCCTCCGTCCCAGGGTCCGGCCTCCGCGCCGGCGGCCCCATCCCTGGCCACATCTCCAAGTGTGAAGCCGGCCTCGATGACGGAGTTGGTGGACAACGCCGCCCGCAAGTACGGTTTGCCGCCTGCCTTCGTGCGGGCCGTGGTGGCGGTCGAGTCGGGTTATCAGGCCAATGCGGTATCGCCCAAGGGCGCGGTCGGTCTGATGCAACTCATGCCCGCGACCGCCCGCGAACTGGGCGCCGATCCCAAAATACCCGAACAGAACGTGGACGCGGGGACGCGCTATCTGCGCGACCTGCTGCTGAAGTACGACAACCACGCCTACCACGCGCTGGCCGCCTATAACGCCGGACCGGGGGCGGTGGACAAGTATCACGGTGTGCCGCCCTATCGCGAGACTCAGAACTACATCCTGAGTGTGCTGCGCAACTGGAAGAAACAGCCCCCCAGCGACTGATTATGCCGCGGGCGACGCCAGTACGCCCTTGTCCCTCAACGCCGACAGAGCCAGGCCGTAACGCCCGCGAATTCCCGTTTTCTCGAAAATGTGTTTCAAGTGGATCTTCACCGTGCCGGGGCGAATCCCGAGTTGCGCGCCGATGTCCCGGTTTTTCATCCCTTGCTCCACCAGCTCGACCACTTGCAATTCGCGCGTGGTCAGGTTCGAATGCGCGCCGCGCGCCGTGCGCTCGGGCTCTTGCAGCACGCTTTCCTCCATGTAAGTCCTCCCCTCGGCCACGGTGTGCATGCATTCAAGCAGCGCCTCTAAGGAAGCTGTCTTGCGGACGACTCCTAGAGCGCCTACTTGCATCATGCGCAACGCCTCCGTCTCGTTCAGGTTTACGCCCCATACGATGGTGGCGACGCCGCTGCCCCAACCACGCAGGCGCTGCAGGCAGTCCATGACGGCGTAGACGCCAAAGCCCTTGTCTAGAATCATAATCGCCGGCGCATGCTGCCGGACCATTTCCAGGCCGCCCAGCAGCGACGTCTCCGCCGCGGCAAGACGCAGATCCTCACACTGATTGAGCAGCATCCGGATACCCTCGATGGCAATCGGCTCGGTATCGCAGATGGCGACGGTTTTCGCATTGATTTGATAGCTCATATAGCTCTCGCGCGGACGAGTGAGGCACTCCCTCAATCGCCACATTTGGAAGTTTGGATTTGCCGTTTTTACAAAACTTTAGTGGCGGAAAGGGGCAGGACTCTCAGCTTTTTGATGGCCGCGCGGTTTTTATATTGATCGTCCCCCTGCACTGTGCGGAGCCACACCGGCAGGGCACGTCGTCGATTTTGTCTGAAAAGTGATAATCCACGGTTAGTTCTTCGCCCCGCCGAATGTCCCGTTTGCTCATGTACAGGATGTGGCCCTTGAAGACCCAGCTATAGAGGTTGGGAGTGCAGGAATGGTTGATCAGCTCCGCTCCGCTGCCACCCACCGCTCCATCCAGAGTCCAGTAGTTGTCCAGCGTAAAGAGGTAGGTGCGCGGTCCCAGCCCCCGCCGGCTGGTTTCGCGGCGGTTGATCCGCTCCCCGGTGTATTCGATCACCTTGCGGCGCGAAGGAATCCGCTCGCCCGCGTAGACGCCCCATCCATGTATGCCGGAGCGGCCCAGCCTCAGCCGGAAGCAGGCGAGCCGTGGGTCGATGCGGGGCTCTGCGATGAAAGCGTGTGCGGCCATTTTCCGAGATTGTACCGAACCGCGGACTGTTTGAGAAGGGGCCAGGCCCGATATAATGCAAAATCGTGATCCAATTCCCCAGTGACGCCTCCCACGCCGTATTCGATGCCGCCTTTCGCTTCGCCGGGCGCCAACTGCGCGCCCTTATCGAGCGCCATCCCGGCTTCTACCCGATGTACACCGCCGCCGGCCGTTGGAAGCACTCCGGCGAAGCCTGGACGCACTGGTGCGACGGCTTCCTGCCCGGCATGCTCTGGATCGTCTACGCCCGCCAAATTCCCGGCAGCCCGGAGTCGCGCTGGTGGCGCGAACAGGCCATCCGCTATTCCCGACCGCTGGAGCCGCGTAAGTTGGATCGCGCGGTTCACGACCTGGGCTTCCTGTTTATGTCCAGCTTCTACCGCTGGTACGGCTTCACGCCCGATCCCACGCTCAAAGCTGTGCTGGTGGAGGCAGGCCGCACTATGGCTTTGCGCTTCCAGGAAAAAGGCCGGTACCTGCGGTCGTTCGTATCGGCGGATTCACTGTTTATCGACATCATGATGAATGTGGGCATCGTCTTCTATGCCGCGCGCGAGACCGGCGACGCGGCCCTGCTGGACATTGCCTTGCGCCACTGCCATACCACCCGGCGAGTCCTGGTGCGCGGCGATGGCTCGACGGCCCACGAAGGACTGTTCGATCCGGAGACTGGCGAGTTTCTGCGGCAGACCACCCATCAGGGCTACCGCGGCGATTCCTGCTGGTCCCGCGGGCTGGCCTGGGCGCTCTACGGTTTCGGCACGGCTTACGGCTACGCGCGCGACCCGGACCTGCTGGCGACGGCGGAGACCTGCGCCGATTTCTATATCCGCCACACGCCGGCGGACGGCGTACCGCCCTGGGACTACGACGCGCCGGCGGTTACGCGGGCTTTGGTGGACACCTCCGCCGCCGCTATTGCCGCCTCCGGCCTGTTCCAGTTGAGCGGCCTGGTGGCGGACGGAGCCAAGGGCCATTTCTATCGCGAGACCGCACGCCACATACTCGCCTCTCTTTGCCGCGACTGGTTGGCGGAAGCCGACTCCGCGTGGGAAGGCATCCTCAAGGGCGGCGTTTACCACCTTCATAAGAATCTGGGCGTGAACGAGTCGGTGATGTGGGGCGAATACTTCTTCCTGGAAGCGCTGGAGCGCTCTCTGGGCTAGACTAGCAGCCCGTGGCAGAACTGGCAAAACACCGCTTACTGACGTGTACTGACGTGCGCGGCTCAGTAGATTCAGGCGGTACGGAGCCACGACCGATAGACCGGCATGCGGTAAGCAATGAAAGCGTCTCACAGGTAAAGAGATAGCTATTCCATCCTGACCGACACCCTTCTTCGCCTATATTGTCTCGGCGTGTGGCCAAGAACCGTCGTGCGTCACCCCCCGACCCGCGCGATCCCCAGCTTCTGCATTCGCGATTGCAGAGTAGTACGCTTCAGCCCCAACCTCGCCGCCGCGCCCGCCAGTCCGCCTACCACCCACTTGCACTCCCGCAAGGCGCGCAGGATATGTTCCCGCTCAGCCTCTTCCAGCGTAGTCAGCGGCCCGGTCATAGCCGCCGTCTCACCGCCGTTGCGCAGTTCCGCAAGCGGCACGTGCAACGCCGATCCGCGCGTCAGAATCACGGCCCGCTCGATCATGTTTTCCAGCTCCCGGACATTCCCCGGCCAGCTCCAGTTGGTCAGCGCCTCCATGGCTTCGCTCGGAATGGTCTCGATGCGCCGGTTCATGCGCCGCGCATACTTTTGCGTAAAGTACCGCACCAGCAACGGAATATCTTCCCGGCGCTCGCGCAAGGGCGGCAGCGGAATTGGAAACACATTGAGCCGGTAGAATAGATCCTCCCGAAATTCGCGGCTTGCGATCATCTGCGACAACTCGCGATTCGTGGCCGTTACCAGCCGGATATCCACCTTCACCGTGCGCGTGCTGCCCAGCCGCTCGAACTCGCGCTCCTGCAAAACGCGCAGCAGCTTCGGCTGCAACTCCAGCGGGATGTCGCCGATCTCGTCCAGAAAGAGCGTGCCCTTGTCGGCCAGCTCAAACCGCCCGATCTTCTGGCTGATGGCGCCGGTGAACGCGCCCTTCTCATGGCCGAACAACTCGCTCTCGATCAAGCCCGTCGGGATGGCCGCGCAATTCACCTTCACGAACGTGCGGCCGCGCCGCGCGCTCAAATTGTGGATAGCGCGCGCGATCAGCTCCTTGCCGGTGCCGCTTTCGCCCTGTATCAGCACGGTCGAATCGGTCGGCGCGACCGTTTCCACATCGCGCAGCGCGCGCTTCAACGAATGGCTGTCGCCCACGATCTCCTCGAAATCGTATTCCGTGCGGATCTCGTCTTCCAGGTACAGTTTCTCCTCCGCCAGCTTGTCCTTGAGCTCCGCGATCTTCCGAAAGGCGAGTGCGTTCTCCACCGCGATTGCCAGTTCATTGCCGATTTGCGTGAGTAGCTCCACCTCTTGGGGCCCGAAAGCCGCATCGCGGATGCTGGCTACATTCAGGGTGCCTAGCGCCTTCTCTCCTCGCAGCAGCGGAATGCAGACCGCCGATTGCAGGCCCGCGGCCAACAGCCGGCGCACGATCTCCGACGGGAACTGTTCGGCCTCCGCTCGATTCCAAAGAAGCGGCTGCCGCCGGCGCATGGCATCGGCCGCGGGCGAATCTTCGGGCGCGGACAGGTGCGCCTCATGGATCTGGCTATCGCCGCCCGGAAAGTCGAGCGCTTCCAGGCGCAGTTGTCCCTTGACTGGATCGTACAGCACCAGGCTGGCGTACTCGTGCCGGATCAGGCTGCGCAACAGTTCCGAGACCGTCTGGAAAAGCTCGCGCAGATTCAGGTTCGCCACCATGGCGTTGGTCACGTCCAGCACCACCTGCAGACGGTCCCGCTGCCTGGCCAGCTCCCCTTGATAACATTGCGCGGCTTCGTAGTTCAGCACGTTCTCCACCGCGACGGCCACTTGCCTGGCCACTTGCGCCAGAAATTCCAGGTCTGCGCGGTCGAATGCCGAAGGCTCCGCGCCGCCCAATCCCATGGCCCCCAAGCGCCGCTGCGCGGTGGTCAGCGGCAGCACGCAACAGGAACGCACGCCATGCTCCCGCAGCAACTGCATGATCTTCGGGTAGCGCGTCTCCTGGTCGATATCGTGGATTACCAGCGGCCGCTGCGTTTGCCAAACCAGGCCGGAGGGCGTCTCATCCACCGGCGTCTCCCAAAATGAGGAATCGGTTGGCCGGGTGGACGCCAGCACGCGCAGGCGCATCGTGTTGCGCTCGGGAATATGCAATACCAGGTTGATATAGTCGAACCGGATCACCCCACGCAAACGCTGCGCCAGATCTTCGAATAGCGCGGGCAGATCCCGGTTCTGTGAAATCGATTCGGCAACGTCCAGCAAGGCGCGGTACTGATCTACGGCGGCATCCGTATCGAACGAGGAGTCCAACTCTAATAATAAGATACGCGGCTGCGGGATGGTTTTTCGGGCTCGATTTGGGGTAGTTCCTTGTTGCGGCGCGTGCGAAATTCGTATTGTTCGATGTGCATCGCAGCCCACGTGTCCTCGGCCCGCACCACGCGGCCAAGCGCCACGAACTTAAGCGGGCAGCCGTCGTCCAATTGGGCCGGCCAGTTCACCGACAACTCCACGCGCTTTCCGGGATGCAGACGCTGTACGGTCTCGAAGCGCACGCCCCCGCTACTGATATCCAATGTTCTGCCAACACCGCTCTCGGGGGTCGCCGCCCTGTGATCTAGAATCTTGTAAACCAGTTCCTGACCAATCGCAAACCGCAGCGCGGCGCGCCGCTCCATCGCGGGGGCGGGCCTCGGATCGTTGTTCCTCATGAGCCTATAATGCGGCTCTATTTACTGCGCGACAATAGTATCGCAGCATCAAAATCCGTAGTACCAGGGGAACGGTCCGGCTGGATGCCTGATGGCCTGTCGCATACCGCGGCTACAATAGACCTTCACATGTGGAAAATAGCGGCAGTCGTCCTCGCATACTCCGGCCTCCAGGCGGCTGCCATACCCCGCCCCGAGTATCCGCAGCCCCAATTCCAGCGCGAACACTGGTTAAGCCTCAACGGAGACTGGGAATTCGAATTCGACGATGCTAACGCCGGCCTGGACGCCGATTGGCCCTCCGGCGCCCGGAAGTTCAGCCGGAACATCGTCGTCCCGTATTGTTTCGAAAGCCGACTTAGCGGCATCGGCGATGCATCCTTTCATCCCTGGATCTGGTACCGCCGCGCGGTTGCCCTGCCGCCCGAATGGAAGGGCCAACGCGTGCTGCTGCATTTCGGCGCGGTGAATTATTGGTCGATGGTCTGGGTCAATGGCAAGCTGGCGGGCAGCCACGAAGGCGGCAATACGCCGTTCACTTTCGACGTCACGCCGCTGCTCCAGCCCGGCGCCAACATCCTCACCGTTCGCGCGCACTTTCCGCCCACGGATCGCTACATCCCCCGCGGCAAGCAGTTTTGGGAGCCTAAATCGAAAAGCATTTTCTATACCCGCACCAGCGGCATTTGGCAGCCCGTCTGGCTGGAGCCCGTTGGCGCCAGTTACTTCGATCGCGTCAAAATCACGCCATCCATTGATGGTGACGGCGACGGCGCCGTGCGGCTCGAATTCGACATCGCGCGGCCGCAGCCGGATCTGGAAATTACCGCGTCGGCCACCTTCGCGGGACAGCCGTCGGCATCCGCTACCGCCCACACCAACTCGGCGCGCTCGACCGCGCTGCTCTCCATCGACGAGCCGAGGCTCTGGTCGCCATCGTCGCCCAATCTGTACGATCTCGCGCTGGAACTGCGGCGCGGCGGCGTGCTGCTCGATCGGGTGCAAACCTATTTCGGCATTCGCAGCGTCACCGCCGAGAACGGCAGAGTGCTGCTGAATGGTAATCCAATCTTCTTGAAGATGGTCCTCGACCAGGGCTACTGGCCCGAGAGCATCCTGACGCCGCCCACCGACGAAGCCATCCAGTACGACATCCGCACCACTAAGGAGATGGGCTTCAACGGCGCGCGCAAGCACCAGAAGCTGGAAGATCCGCGCTTTCTCTATTGGGCGGACCACATGGGCTTCCTGGTCTCCAGCGAAATGGCCAACGCCTACGAATTCGACGACGCCTACGTGGCCCGTTTCACCCGCGAGTGGACCGCCGCCGTGGAGCGCGACTACAACCACCCGTCGATCGTGATCTGGGTGCCCATCAACGAAAGCTGGGGCGTGCCCAACCTGCGCGACGCACGCCAGCAGAACCACCTGAAGTCGCTCTACGCCCTCACGCATTCGCTCGACTCGACGCGCCTGGTGGTGGATAACGACGGCTGGGAGCATACCGATATGACGGACCTTTTCGCCATCCACGACTATACTCGAACCGGCGATCTGCTCTACGAGCGCTACAAGGATCTGGGCAAGCCAGGCGCCGGCGTCCCGGACAACGCCAAGGCGGCCCTCATCCCCGGCTACCGTTACAATGGTTCGCCGGTGTCGCTGACGGAGTTCGGCGGCATCGCGTTCATCCCACCCGGCCACGTCGTGCCGCAGGAAGCCTGGGGCTATTCGGGCGTGGAAAAGACCGAAGATGCCGCTCTGGACCGCCTACGCGGGTTATACGACGCCATAGCCCGCATCCCCGGCTTTGCGGGCCTCTGTTACACACAGTTGACCGACGTGGAGCAGGAGATCAACGGCCTGATGACCTACGACCGCAAGCTCAAGTTCGACGCGCAGAAGCTGCGGGAGATCAATGCGTTGGTTCGTTAGTGGCGCAGCCCCCCAGTCTGAGCATAGCCGCTGACCGCGTGCGTTCTTCCGAAGATGCCCTTGCCGGTTAGGTCTCTCCGGTTTGGCGGCTATAGACCCAGACGGAAGGCGGATGGCCAGACGCAAGGGCGATTGTTGGGGCCGATCGGCTTCCTAGCGGTTGGCTGTATGGTTCAGGTTCGCTAGAATTGGATAGGAGTGTACCGTGCCAAAGCAACGAACCAGAGGGCCCGGCAAAGAGGGCCTGGAGCGAAGGGGCAAACGACTCGGCCTCGACAATCGCCAATCCGATAACGGCGCGCGGATCCGCGAGAAGAGCGGCGACACCCGCATCGATAAGCTTCGCCAGACCTATGGCGACAGCTTTGCTCCAGGCATTCGAGGAGACGCACACTTGAAGACGTTGCTGGATCGAACGGGCAGCCCCTCGCTTTCCGATTACCTGAAGACTACCGGGCGCTCGCCGGATAGCGGAAAGGATACAGAGGACCGCGCGATCGAGAAACCTGCCGGTTCACAGTACGCTTCCCCGGAACGGTTTAGAGAAGCGCATCGGAAGACGAGTTCATTGCACGCCGGCCTGTTTCGCCGTCTCGCCGAATAGGCGAACTCCCGACAGCGATTTCCTTGGAACAAGAACCTTACTTCCTGACCCGCGAACAGATCGACACGATCCACCGGGACCAGATTGAAGCGTATGGCGGCTTGCACGGGTTGCGCAGCGAGCATGCGTTGGAGTCGGCCATAGCACAGCCTCAAAACGTCTATTTCTACGGTGACGGCGACCTCTATGAAATCGCCGCAGCATATGCCTTCCACATCGCCGAAAGTCAGGCCTATCTTGACGGCAATAAACGTACTGGGGTGCAGGCCGCCGCCGATTTCCTTGAAATCAATGGCATCGACACGAGCCATTTGCCAGAGCTGGCCACATACGAAGCGATGATCCGTATAGCGAAGCACGAGTTGGATCGATCCGGCTTAGGGGCGTTCCTGCGTGACGTTTTGAAACCCAAGGCTTAATAATTACTTGCCAAAGCCGGTAGAATTAGTCTCGAGCCCACGGCTGGGAACATACCGGTGTGACGGACCTTTTCGCCATCCACGACTATACCCGAACCGGCGATCTGCTCTACGAGCGCTACAAGGATCTGGGCAAGCCAGGCGCCGGCGTCCCGGACAACGCCAAGGCGGCCCTCATCCCCGGCTACCGTTACAATGGTTCGCCGGTGTCGCTGACGGAATTCGGCGGCATCGCGTTCATCCCACACGGCCACGTCGTGCCGCAGCAAGCCTGGGGCGATTCGGGCGTGGAAAAGACCGAAGATGCCGCCCTGGACCGCCTACGCGGGCTGTACGATGCCATCGCCCGCATCCCCGGCTTTGCGGGCCTGTGTTACACACAGTTGACCGACGTGGAGCAGGAGATCAACGGCCTGATGACCTACGACCGCAAGCCCAAGTTCGACGCAAAGAAGTTGCGGGAGATCGATGCCCTCGTTCACTAATTCGGAACGGAGGATCTGCCCTTGAAGTGCAATACCGAACGTCGCCATAATAGGCGCCCACGGATATCGACGGCGCTACGACGATTACCAAGTCCCCCTCGATATGTTTCAACGGATTCTCGATCTCAGGGTCGCCTGCGTCACCGGTTGAGAGCGAGCCTGGAAGCCCGCTGCGGGCGGAATTGCCCGCCCCACGATTCACTATAGTTTAAACTTAGAGGACTGGAGTAACACCATATCCGCCGCACGCAAGACCATCGTCATCTACAATCCCTTTGCGGGCAAGATGGGCGCCAAGGGATTAAAGCGTCTATCCAACGCCGCTGAGATCCTGCGCGAAGCGGGGCACGACACCTGGCTGGTTCCCACGCAGGGTCCTGGCACCGCGGGTGCCATCGCGCACCGCAGCATCGCCGACGGAGCCGAACTGATCCTGGCCGCGGGAGGCGACGGCACCATCAACGAGGTCGCCGAAGGGGTGGCCTTCTCCGACGTGCCGCTGGGCATTCTGCCCGCCGGTACGGCCAATGTGCTGGCCAACGAAATGGGGCTTGGTGCGAGCATCGAACGCGCCGCCGCGAGTCTCCATGAATGCGTTCCCACACGCATCTCCATGGGACGGCTGCAGTGCGTGAACGGCTCCGAGCGTACCCGCTTGTTCCTGTTGATGGCGGGCATCGGACTGGACGCCAGGATCGTCTATAACCTCAGTTTGCCGCTGAAGGCGCGTCTGGGGAAGCTGGCCTATTGGATCGGCGGCTTCAGCCTGGTGGGCCGCGACCTGGACGTGTTCGAGGTGCTGGTGGACGGCCGCCGGCTGAATTGCGCCTTCGCGTTGATTAGCAAGGTGCGCAATTATGGCGGCGATCTCGAAATCGCGCAAAGCACCAGCTTGCTCGACGACCGGTTCGAGGTGGTGCTGTTCGAAGGGCAGAGTTCGTACCGTTTTCTGACGTACCTGGCGCGGGTGGCCATGCGCAAGCTGGCGGGCGTGCCAGGCATTTCAGTGATCCGGAGCGCCGGCGTGTGCATGCCGTGCGCCACCGGTCCCCGCGTCTACATTCAGGTGGACGGCGAATATGCCGGACATCTGCCGGCCAGCGTGGAGATCGTGCCCGATGCGCTTACCTTGCTGATCCCGGAAGCGTATATAAGGAAAAGCCGGGATCGGATGTCGGCATTCAAGGAGACAGAAGTCAGCCCTGCCTCCGGCGGGCGCCGGATTGAATAACTGTCACTTGCGGCCAGGAGCCGCGATATGGTGGAAGAGAGCGCGGCCGCAGCGAAAGCCCTTTATTCATTCGTGCGTATGCCGCATAGTCGGCATGGCTCCAGAAAGGCAATTGAACATTGGCGAGGCCCCTTGTGGCACTCCCCTAGGCTAGATTCCATGTAACGCCAACCTGGGCGGACGTGCTCGGAAAGGCGGATCCGGATGCAGGACAATCGCAAGGATGGTACAGGCAGTAGAAGACGAATCGAAGGGTTGCCGGTGGTTCGCCGCAACGTGGCTGGCGTTGATCTGGGGAGCGAACGACATTGGGTGTGCGCTCCCACGGTGGAAGGAACAGCCCGGGAAATAGCCGATTTCGGAGCCACCACGGCGGAATTGAACCGCATGGGGAAGTGGCTGCAAGACCGTGGCGTGGAGTCGGTGGCGATGGAGAGCACGGGTCTACTGGGTCGCGCCGCACGAGGTGCTGGAAGCGGTGGGGTGCGAAATCCTGGTGGTGGACACGCGGCAACTGGCGCAGGTGCCGGGGCGAGACCGGAAGGCCGATCCCACAGACTGTGAGTGGATCCAACGGCTGCATAGCTGCGGATTACTGCGGGGCTCGTTTCGGCCCCGGGAGGAGGTGTGCATGTTGCGGACGTTGGTACGGGACAAATAGGCGTGCATCGGGCGGTTTCCGACATCGACGGCGTGACCGGGATGGCCATTCAGCGAGCCATCGCGGAGGGAGAACGGGACGCCGGGAAGCTGGCGCAGTTGCGGGACCGGCGCTGCCGGAAGAGTGCGGAGG
>DATNMW010000270.1:0-2499 GCA_035602155.1 Bryobacteraceae bacterium
CGCCCGGCCGCGACCCGGTGGGCACGTTCGGCCGGCCGTCGCATGAAGCGGTAAGGTTTACGGGCAACTCCTCGCTGAGCTTCCTTGCAAGCGAGATCCAGTCCCTTTCGTTTCCCGAGGACGGCGGGCCCGCCCAGATGATGGTCAACTTCATGGGCCTCACCGGCGTTGAAGGATCCCTGCCCAGGCCCTATACCGAGATGGTGCTGGAAAGAATCCGGGATGGCGATACCGTCCTGCGCGACTTCCTGGACATCTTCAACCATCGCCTCGTTTCGTTGTTTTATCGGGCGTGGCGGCGCTATCGCTTCGCGGCGTCCTACGAAGGCCACGGGGGCGACGGCTTGTCGGATCTCCTGCTGGACCTGGTCGGCCTCGGAACTCCCGCTCTAAGGGACCGCCAGGAGATCCCCGATAGCGCGCTCCTGTTCTATACGGGCTTACTGGCGATGCATTCACGCTCAGCCACCGCCCTGCGCCAGATTCTGAGCGATTATTTCGAGGTGGACGTCGAAATTGAACAGTTTGCCGGTGTTTGGCGGCGCCTCGACGCAGGCGAATTGTGCCGCTTTGAACAGCGCAACGGGGCATCGGACCGCTTAGGCCTGGGCGTCGTAGTGGGCGACGAATTTTGGGACCAACAGTCCGTCGTGCGTATCCGGCTGGGTCCTCTGCCGCTCGACCGCTATAGAGACTTCCTCCCGGACGGTAGCGCCTACCGTTCGCTCCAGGCACTCACCCGGTTCTTTTCCGGCGCCTTGGAGTTCGAAGTCCAACTCGTGTTGCGGCACAACCACCATGATCGGCCGCTATGCGTGCTGGGAGACGAATCTGCCACCTCCCCGCGGCTCGGCTGGGTCTCTTGGATGCGGCGGACACCGGATTCAACCGATGTTGACGATACCGTTTTGAAGCTATAGTTTATGGCCTTGAACTTGAAAGCATTGATCGGGAAACTGAATGACGCCACCCGCAACGGCTTGGAAGCCGCTGCCGGCATGTGCGTCTCGCTTACCCACTACGATATCGAAGTCGAGCACTACCTGACGAAAATGCTGGATGCGGCCGACGGCGACGTGGCCGCCATCTTGAAGCATTTCAGCGTCGATGCATCGCGGTTTGCCAAGGAGTTGTCGCGCAGCTTGGAGAAACTGAAGCGGGGCAATGCCCGCAGTCCTGCGATAAGCCCCAATACGCAGCGCATGCTCACAGAGGCCTGGATGATTGGTTCCATCGATTTTGGCGCCAGCCGCATCCGTTCCGGCTTCACCATTCTGGCCCTGGCATCCGATAACGAATTGGCCCGCTTGATGCGGGAAATCAGCCAGGAATTCCAACTCATCGAAGCCGCCCGGTTGCAAAAGGATTTTGCCGGCATCGTATCCGGCTCGCGCGAGGAGGCTGCCGCGGCTGGCACCGCTGGCGCGCAAGGTTCTCCCAAAGAATCTGCTGGCGTGCCAGCCGCCGGCGGTCCTACTCCCAATCTCGATCAGTACACCATCAATCTGACGGAAAATGCCCAGCGCGGAAAGATCGATCCGGTGCTGGGTCGCGATTTCGAAATCCGCCAGATCGTCGATATCCTGACGCGCCGCCGTCAGAACAATCCGATCCTGACCGGAGAGGCGGGGGTCGGAAAAACGGCCGTGGTCGAAGGTTTTGCTTTGCGTCTGGCGCGCGGCGATGTGCCCCCGCCGCTTCGCAATGTCACCTTGCGCAGCCTGGACCTGGGCCTGTTGCAAGCCGGGGCCGGTGTGAAGGGCGAGTTTGAAAACCGGCTCAAAGGCCTGATTGAAGAGGTGAAATCCTCGGCCTCGCCGATCGTCCTGTTTATCGACGAGGCTCATACCATGATCGGCGCCGGCGGGCAGGCCGGACAGAACGACGCCGCCAACCTGCTCAAGCCCGCGCTGGCTCGCGGCGAACTGCGCACCATCGCCGCCACTACCTGGTCGGAATACAAGAAGTACTTCGAGAAGGATGCCGCTCTGGCGCGCCGTTTCCAGGTGGTAAAGGTCGAGGAACCGGATGAAGCGCAGTGCATGGTCATGCTGCGCGGCATTACTCCCACGCTTGAAAAGCACCACCAGACGCGCATCCTGGACGAGGCAGTCACCGCGGCGGTACGCATCTCCAGCCGGTACCTTGCCGGGCGGCAGCTTCCTGACAAGGCCGTCAGCGTGTTGGACACAGCCTGTGCGCGCCTGGCTCTGGCGCAGAGTTCTACGCCTCCGGCTATTGAGGACGCCGAGCGGCAAATGGACGACTTGGAGGTGCAAGACCACATCCTCCGCCGGGAGGCCGCGCTGGGAACCGACCACGGCGAACGCCTGGCGGAAATTGCCGCACGCAGGAGCAGCCTGGAATCCGCCTTAGCCTCCCTGCGTGAGCGTTGGGACGGGGAACGCGCGCTGGTCGGCCGCATTCGCGAGCTTCGCAGCCAACTGGAGACCCCGGCGCAGTCCGCCGCTGGCGGTGCTTCTGCGGCAGGAACTGCCG
>DATNMW010000271.1:0-15610 GCA_035602155.1 Bryobacteraceae bacterium
CGGATCTGGTAACGATCCGCGGCTGCGAACTGGCTCTGTTTTTGCCTAGCAAAGTCGGCAACATGGATTGCACGTTCTGTCTGGAATGCATTCAGGCATGCCCGCACGATAACGTAGGCATCCTGAGCCGGCCGCCCGCGAGTGAGCTGATGACAGATCCCCGGCGGTCCGGAATCGGGTTTTTCTCGCGGCGCACGGACATCGCGGGGCTGGCTTTGGTGTTCACGTTTGGCGCGCTCCTGAACGCGTTCGGCATGGTAAGTCCGGTTTATGCACTGGAGAGTTGGCTCGGGCGCGTGATGCACGTGAGCCACGAAGCTCCCGTGTTGGGGTTAATCTTCGTGTTCTCGCTCATCGTGGAACCCGTGCTCATGCTCGGCCTCGCGGCGTGGTTAACCCGGGTTTGGGCGGGCAGCCGGCGGGCGCCTGTGCCCTTGATCGTGCGCTACGCTTATGGGCTGGTTCCGCTGGGCTTCGGCATGTGGCTGGCGCATTACAGTTTCCATTTCCTGACGGGGATGTTGACGCTGATCCCCGTGACGCAGAACGCCGTGGCCAGCCTGGGCCGCCCTCTGCTCGGCGAGCCGCTCTGGACCTTGACCGGCATACCCACGCGCTTCGTACAGCCGCTGGAGCTGGGATTCTTGATTCTGGGCTTGACGGGATCTTTGCTCGTTACACATCGGCTGGCGCAGGATGAAGCCGAGGCCGGCGCCCACCCCGTGCGCGCGTTCATACCGTGGGCGGCTGTCTGTCTGGCGCTTTGGGCCGCGGCGGTTTGGCTTATTCTTCAGCCTATGGAAATGCGCGCCACGTTTATGGGATAGTGATGCGGAGACGCCATCACATCGCCGGACTCTGGCTGTTCGTGGCCATAGCTTCGCCCGCGCGCGCCCACAACGGGCCGCCGTTCCCGATCGTCACGGACCGGCGCGTGGGACCTTGCGTCATCTCCCTCTGGACGCATCCCGATGTCGGCATCGGGACTTTTTGGGTCATGGTGGACCCTCCCCCGGGCGGCGCCATCCCGAAGGATCTGAAGTTCGAAATAGGTGTGCAGCCGGTGAGCGGCCGGCTCAAGGAAAAGCGCTACGCCGCGCGACTGGATGGCAGCAGCGCACAGGTCCAATACTATGTCGAGGTGCCGTTCGACGCGCAGGAGCTTTGGCGCGTGCATCTACTGCTGGACAGTGCCGCGGGACACGGAGAATCAACCGCGACGGTGGAAGTCACGCCTCCCGGACTCGGCCGGTGGGACCTTTTGTGGTACGCCTCGCCTTTCGCTGCCGTTGCGTTCCTGTGGTTCCGGGTGTTAGTGCGGAGGAAAAAGCGGAACTCTCAGCCCACTGGCGCTTAGTAAGCACCCGAGTCCCACGGCGCCCGTTCCCGAATCGCGCGCCCGCTTCCCAGGGCGCCGTCGATGACATCCGCCGAGAAGCCGGGCGGCGCCGAGCCCGCGGTCGCGTACCGGTACAGAGCAACGGTGAAAACGCCTCTGACCGCGGATGTCACACTCGCCAGGATCAGGAGGTAAACGCCCGCCAGGATGATTCCAGCGATCGGGTCAAGCCGCCAGCAGGCCAGCGCCAGGAGCACGGCTGGAATCGCGAGCAGCGTGCTCAACAGGCCGAAGCCAAAGCTGCCTGCCACCTGTTCGCCCCAATGACTGCGGAACAGTTCCGCGGAGCGATCCAGGGAGCCGAACACGCCGCGATCCTCGAACAACAGCACGGGCACGATCAGATACGTGATCAGAGACCATGCCAGGTTCAACCCGGCCGATACGATGCTCAGCAGTTTGTTATTCCGATCCCGCAGGGAGCTCAGCACCAGGCCGACCGAAGCGGCCAACAGCGCCCAGGCGGCGATGCGGCCCACGCGGTCCAGCGCGATGCGGAAGCCCGCGCCAACGGTGGGCCGTTTGCCGGATAGCCGCATATTCGCGCAACCCATCAGCGCGCTATTGAAGAAAATACCTACGAAGAAATTCAGGTAATACCACGCGAAGAGCACGGCATAGTCGTCCCACTTGCCCTTGTGATGCGCGACTGCCTGCAAGGTGCCGTCGCGATACAGCGGGATGAAGAAGCTGGCGCCGAGCAGCAATAAGGAGATGCCGCTGCAGACGGGAAACACGAGGATTTCTGCATCTCCCGCGAGCACCGCGAAGCTTTCCTTAAACAGTTGCCAAGTGCGGTCAAGTCGCCCCATGGCGGCCAGTCTCCACGGTTATCGTATCGCGAAATTCGAGAGGATCGCTCAGTATTTAACGAGCCTGTTAACTATCGGCTACTCCCAGCGCAACGCGCGCACGGGATCGATGGTGGTGGCGCGGCGCGCGGGGAAATAGCCCGATAGGGCCGCTACAGCCAAGATGCCGACCGCGGCCGCGGCCATGGTCGACAAGTCGGTAGCCTGGATTCCGAAAAGCTGCGCCTGGATCAAGCGCGTGGCGGCCCACGCGGCGCCCACGCCAATGGCGACGCCGACGGCCGCCAGCAGCAGCACTTCGCGCATCACCATCCAAACGACGGATCCCGTATCCGCGCCCAGCGCCATGCGGATGCCGATCTCCCTCGTCCGGCGCGCCACCATGAAAGCCATCACGCCATAGAGCCCCAGCGCGGCCAGCAATGTAGAGACGCCGCCAAACACGGTCGAAAGCGTGGCCAGCAGCCGCTCGATGAACAGATTGATCTCAATCTGGTCGTCCAGCGTGCGCAGGTCGTACATGGGCACCGCCGGGTCGACTTCCCGCACCACCCGTCGAATGGTGTTGAAGGCGTTGATGGGGTCGCCTTGCGCGCGCATGTAGACGGTCATGCCGTTCACGAAATCCAGTTGCGTGTAAGGGATGTACAACTCATAGGGCATCTCATCGGTCATGTTTTCGTATTTGGTGTCGGCGGCAACCCCCACGATTTCGATATCCATCTTCGTGCCCGGATCGATGCCCATGCCGATGTGCCGCCCCAGGGGATTGCCTCCGCCGAAATAGCGGCGGGCAAACTTCTGATTGATAATTCCCACTTTGGGCGCACCCGCGGCGTCTTTGGGCGTGAAATCCCGCCCAAGCATAATGGGTATTTTCAATGCGGCAAAGTAATCGGTGGAGCAATACTGCATGTGCGGATCCGGTGTCTCGCCCTGCTTGGGAGTGTAGCCCTCGACAGTGACCCAGTTGTCCCATTCGTCGTCTTGCATTACCGGTATCATGGCTAGGGTCTCCGCCTGGATACCGGCCACTGCGTTCAGGCGATCCCGCAGCCGGCGATAGTAGTCGAACGTCCAGGGTTTGTCGTAACGGTTCAAGGTGGGTTCGACGGCGAACGACAGCAGCCCATGGACGTCGAAGCCCGGGTTCGTAAATTTGAGATTGTGGAGACTCTGCAGAAACAATCCAGCGCCGATCAGCAGCAACAGCGACAGCGCCACTTGCGCCACCACCAGACCCTTGCGCAGCCGCACGGACCCGCCATGCAGCACCGCGTTAGCCTGGTCTTTGAGCGTATCGGCGAGGCGCGGCCGCGTGGATTGCAGCGCCGGCACGAGTCCGAATATCACGCCCGCCAGCATAGCCACAAGCGCTGTAAAGCCGAGCACCGTCCAATCCGGTGTGCTCGAAAGCGACAGCGGCGTGCTGCCGGTGGGCAGAAACGCGATCAGCGCCTGGTCGATGGCGGCGGCCAGCCCCACGCCCAGCGCGCCTCCGGCAGCCGAGAGCACCAGGCTTTCCACCAGCAATTGCCGGATCAGGCGCGCGCGGCTGGCGCCCAACGCCAGCCGTACGGCAATCTCTTTCTGCCGCGCCGATGCGCGCGCAATCAGCAGGTTGGCCAGGTTGGAACAGGCGATCAGCAGAACCAGGGCCACGATGGCCATGAGCGCCAGTAGGGGTTTCGAATAGGAATCGCGCAGGTAGGAGCGGCCTGTGGCTCCAGGCATAAGTTCCAGATGCATCTTCAGGAATTCGCTCTTCACGAATGGCGAGGCCTTGGCGAACTCCTTCTGCTGCACCTCCATATCGAGAATCTGGTGGAAGAGCGGCTGCAAACCGGCCTGCGCCTTCTCGCGCGGCATACCGGGCTTGAGACGTCCGAAGACTTCGGTCCAACGGAAACGGCGGCTGTTGAGCCGGTCGGATGTGCCACCGGGCGGCAAGCTGCCGTTCATCGTGATCGGCACGCGAATTTGGGGCGCAAATCCGGGCTCCACACCGTCAAAACCCGCCTGGCTGACACCGATCACTGTGAGCGGATAGCCGTTCACCATGATTTTCTTGCCCAGGATGCCGCGGTCGCCCGCGAAACGGCTCTTCCAGTAGCCGTAGCTGAGGACCGCCAACGGATGGCCACCCTGATACAGATCGTCGGATGCCGTGAAGACGCGGCCGATTGCGGCGCCGATGCCCAACACGCGGAAGAAGTTGCCGGAGACCAATTCACCCGATATGAGTTCGGTGCGCCCTTCAAATGAAGCACTCATGGTGCTGGTATGCGTGCAAAACATTCCGGCAAACACCCGATTCTTGTCGCGGATATCCTGGTACATGGGATACGAGAGCTTGTCGCGCCCGTTGTTTCCGCCGTAGTGGCGGCCGCGCCCGGCCAGCATCACCAGTTGTTGAGGATCTTTCACGGGCAGTTGCCGCAGAATGAGCTGATGGATGAGGGTGAAGATCGCGGTATTGGCGCCGATTCCAAAAGCCAGCGAAAGAATGGCGACGGCGCTGAACAGCGGCGCTTTGCGCAGGGTGCGGAAGGCGTAGCGGAGGTCTTGCGGGAAAGCGGGCATGCTCGTTATACTGCGCGCGCCGGAAAAAGTTACGAAAGGACGTGGCCGGCGTCCGTAACTTGCGGGCGGCCGCGCTCGTCCTCCATCTTCGCGTCTCTTGCGCGACCAGTTAACCAACAGTAAGTGGTGCTAATAGGTTGTGCTTTTTGTTACACTCAAAAACAACCGCGGTGACGGGAATTTCGATGCGACTACGCCGTATTATATTTGCGCTGATTGGCGCCGTGGCTTTGGCGCAGGATCCCGAGAAATTGGCGCCTTATTACCCGACTCCCGAGAGCGTTGTAGTGAAGATGCTGGAACTGGGGGGACTGAAACCGGGCGAAAAGATGTTCGATCTGGGCAGCGGCGACGGACGGATCGTGATCGCTGCGGCCCAGAAGTTTCACGCAGACGCCATCGGCGTGGAATTGGATAAGGATCTATGCAGGCAAAGCCTGGAACGCATCCGCAAACTCGGCTTGGAAAAGACCGCGCAGATCGTTAATGGCGATATTCTGAAGCAGGATTACAGTTCAGCGGATTTGATCACCGTATACCTATTGCCGAATTCCAACGATAAAGTGCAACCGCTGCTAGAGCGGCAATTGAAAAAAGGAACGCGCGTCGTCGCGCACGATTTCGAATTCAGGGGCTGGACGCCGGCACAGGTGGAAGACATCGAAGACGACGGCGAGGGCCGCAGTCATACACTTTTTCTGTACCGGCGTTAGCTGCATGATGAGCACAAGTGCCAGGTAATATGGTTCCGTTGCCCGCCGCCTGGAGGCGCGTCCTGACATGGATGCGGCTGGCATTTGCAGGCGGCGGATTGGCCGGTGGGCTACTGCTTTCTCCCCGCTCGACGCCCTGGGCGGTGGCCACGGCCGGCGTTTATCTGTTGTTCAGTCTGGTGGTTCCACTCAGAAGGCGGAGCGGCCGCGCCTTCGCTCTGCTGGAACTCTTTGTGGATTTGGTCTATTTTCTGGTGCTGGTGGGCGCCGGGATCGGGTCCATCGTCTGGCTTCCCGCATTCTACTTCCTTTACATGCTCGCGGAGGCGGTGTTCGTGTACGGCGCGGCGGAAGTTTTGATTGTGGTCTTGGTGAGCGCGATCTTCTGTATCGCCGTGCAATCGGAGAACGTGTTCCCGATCCGGCGTACGGCGGTGGTCATGGGCGCGCTGGCATATGCATTCGCGGTCTATAAGAAGCGCCTGGAAGCGCGCATGCAGGAACTGGAATGCGAAGCCGGCGAAACCCGGGAGGAGGCTCAGCGCGCGCGCGAGGCGGAAAGGCAGCGGATCGCCTCCGATTTCCATGACGGTCCCCTCCAAAGTTTCATCAGCCTGCAGATGCGGTTGGAGATTCTGCGTAAACTCCTGGAGCGGGATTCCGGCGCCGGTATGGACGACCTGCGCGGCCTGCAGGAGTTGGCGCAGCAACAGGTGAAAGAATTGCGCGCGTTCGTCCGGAGCATGCGGCCGCCGGATATGCAGGGATCCAACCTTTACGCCACGGCGCGGCGGATTTGCGAGAATTTTCAGAAGGAGAGCGGCATTCCGGTTTCATTCGTAGGCGGCGAGGGACCCCTCAAATTCCCCGAAGAAATGGCTTCGGAAGTGATCCAGATGCTGCGGGAGGCGCTGCACAATGTGCTGAAACACGCGGGCGCCACGCGAGTGGCCGTTTCGCTGGAGCGGGTGGCCAGGACGCTGGAGTTATCGGTGGACGACAATGGCGGCGGCTTCCGCTTCTCCGGCGTCTATTCGTTGGACGAATTGGAGTTGCTGCGCCTCGGACCGGCCAGTTTTCAGCGGCGCGCGCGGGCGCTGAACGCGGAGATGACCCTGGAATCGCGGCCTGGGCGGGGCGCCGGCCTTAAGCTCCGCGTACCGATTCCATGAACTTCATGATGGCGATGCGTGCCGCCGGCGGCAGCGCGCTTGGCCTGCTGGCCTTTGCGTGTGGCGGATGTGGATACGCCGATTACCGGCTTCCGGAGCTGGCAACCGCACAGCCCCAGGTGAGTTACGAATGGGAACCCCGCGACGCTCCGGTTTTGCCGCATGGCGCTCCCGGCGAGTGGGACTCGCACGACGCCTTAAATCCCTCGGTGGTGCGCCGCGGAACGGCTTATTACAACTTTTATTCGGGTTTCGACGGGGGCACGTGGCGCACGCTACTGGCGACTTCCGGCGACGGACTGTCCTGGAAGAAGGAAGGCGTAGTGCTGGCGCCTGAGCCGCGTCTCGGCGAAGCTGGTTACATCGCGGCGAACGGCTCCGCCCTTTTCAACGAAGGCGAGTTCTGGTATTGGTATCAGGCCGGGCCCAAGGAAGCGCCTCGCCTGGGATTGGCGCGCGCGCGCGACGGCCATCACTGGCGTAAGGCGCGCTTTCCAGTGATGGATTTCGGTCCGCGCGGAAGTTGGGACGAACGCGGCTTGGCGGATCCCTACGCGATTAAGGTAGGTGGTTACTTCTACCTGTTCTATCTGGGCGAGGACCGCGCGCGGCGGCAGCGGCTGGGAGTGGCCCGTTCTCTGGACGGCGAACATTGGCAGAAGCTGCGGTCCAACCCGATTCTGGAACTGGGCGAGTACGGCAGCTTCGACGAGATGGGGCTGGGCGAGCCGGCCGTGTGGATCGCGCACGGCTACTACTGGATGCTGTATACCGGCCGCGACGCGCGGGAGACTCGGCGGCTGGGAATGGCGCGTTCCACCGATGGCGTGCATTGGGAGAAGTTGCCGGCGGTCTTCAGCGGGCGCGAAACTTGGGACAGCCGCGTGGTCTGCGACCCCACCATCGAACTGCTGGACGGCCGCCTGACGGTGTGGTTCGGCGGCGGGGATGCGCCATCGCCGGACGAGAATCTCAACGGGCAGATCGGCGTGGCGGCGCTGCATGCCGTGCATGCGGACGGGGAACTGGCAAAATGAGATTATGTATGCGATGCGCATCCCGCAGGATGTAGCCGCCGCTATCGATGAGTGTTGGCCGGATGGCGTGATCGAAGAGTTCGACAGGGACGAGTCGTACTTTCATGACATTCACGCGGCACTGCAGCGGGACTTGCGAAAGATTTCCGCGGCCCAGCTAGTTTGGCAGACCGAAGCGGAGAACGCCCGCGCCTATTGGGACACCGATTCGGACGGTGACGATGCGGACGATCTGCCGCCCGACGGGCCGGACTATCAGTCCTATCACGTTTTCTTCCTCGCCCCGAAGGGCAGCGAGTTCGAATTCGAAACGGACACCGAGAGCCTGGAAGAGCCGGAAGATTTCGAGGACCCGGACAGCGAAGTGCGCACCGTTATATACCCGGGCAGGGGCCAGTGCGGTTGCAGCGTGGCGGTCTCTCTGGCCACTCCGTTCGCGTTCGTGAGCTTTTCCGAGTACGCCCAATTCGAGGACGGCAGCACCTCCACACCCGATCCCTGCAATGTTGCGTACTTCGATGAAACGGGTAAGCCAGTCGATGCGGCGGCGACATACCGTAAGAATTTGGGTGAGAGCGTGTTTGCAAAGCTGGAGAACCTGCACACGAAGATCGTAAAGGTGCTGGCGAAACATGGCGTGGCGGTGCTGGACCAAGCCATCATAGATCTACCGGCGCCAGATCTTAACGCGGATGGCGACCTATTCCTGGAGGGGAAGAGGCTAAGGGTGCGGGATGCGTTTTTCTTCCGTGGAGTTTAAATGCGTGAGTCTATCGGACTAATCCGGCGTGTTCTGCCGTGGCTAACCATCGGGGTCCTGGCCGCCATGCTCTACGATGGATGGATCTTCTATTCGCGCTGGCGGAGCGTGAGGAGAGGCGAGCAGGCGCGCCAGGAAGAGCAAGCGCTGCGCGCGCGCCAGACGGTCGATCTGATTGGCGGAACGGATTTCAGGATTATCAATTTCTATGCCGCGCCGCAGGGGATCCGGCGCGGAGAACAAACCAAGATCTGCTTTGGAGTTTATGGAGCGAAGCGCGTCCACATAGAGCCGGCCGTTGGCGACTTGCATCCGGCGATAAGTTACTGTCTGCAGGTGGCGCCCCTTAAAGACACCGAATACAAGCTGATCGCGGAAGACGGGGTTGGGCACACGGCCACCGCGAGTCTCATAATCAAGATCGTCCATTAGGTTCCTTACTCCGGGGGGGGATGAGGAGGAACTGGGCGCTCCTGGGCGGCGACAGCAACACGGGAGGGCCGGTTGATGTCCAGGCAGGTACTGCTTGTACACGCCTGACTGAAGGAACACCTATAAGTCCTCATCCAGAACCACGATCTGCGCGCCGATAATATCGAGCGGGCCGGCGGAGCCTTGAGTGCCACAGCGCCCAAAAAAGTGTATAACATACACAAGGCCCGGAATTTTGGAATTGCCGCGACCGAAGCAAAGACGAATAGAGACGAATCGCAAGCTGATAATCGCGGACGAAGAGGGCGGGACCGTAAGAGAGATTGTACTGCCCAGCTAAGATGGCTCCAAGCATCCAACACGACGACGAGACTGCTTCAGCCAGGCTGGCCGTTGGCGCGCTGTTGAATCTGGTTGGCGGCGCCATCCCTGAAGCTCCATCGGGGCGTGTCAGGCTGGACCGATTCCACGGAGACCGGGGTCGTATGCATACGGTCCCGCGGATCGAGGACAAACGTGCATGAGATCGGGCCGTCCGAAGGCGCCTTCTTGTGGCGATGAGATAGGACCAAAGCATGCGTTTGTTCACGGGTCTGGATCTTCCCTCCAAAGTAGTCCGCAGTCTCGACGCCCTGCTCGACCGACTGCGCCCCACGGCGCGCATCAAATGGAGCCCGCCCGCGAATCTGCACATTACGACACGCTTCATCGGCGAATGGCCCGAGGATCGTCTGCCGGATCTGCGCGCCGCGCTGGCCGGGCTGCCTAGCCATTCATCGATCCCGATTCACATCCGCAATCTGGGTTTCTTCCCCAACCCATACTCCCCGCGCATATTCTGGGCGGGCGTGGAGGCTTCGCCGGACCTGGCGACCCTGGCGTCGGAAACCGATCGGGCACTGGACCCGCTGGGCCTCAAGCCGGAAGGCCGCCCATTCAGCCCGCATTTGACTTTGGCCCGCATCAAGGAACCCGTGCCGCTGCAGCAACTGCGCGAGACTATCGCGGCGCTGCCGCCGCTCGATTTCGGCAGTTTCAGCGCCGATCGCTTCTTCCTTTACCAGAGCCAGCCCGGGCCCGCCGGTTCGATCTACACCAAACTTGCGGAGTTTCCGCTTGCAAGCTCCGGTAGCGGCGGTATCATGGGGCAAGGAGAGATCTAATGGCCGCATCCTCCCCTCCATTCCCCTACGAAACGCGCCTCAACATTCTCCACCAGCCGCTGGAGACGATCGATGCAGGAGTGCTTGCCGATGCATGCGAGCACAAGTGGTACAACCAGACTCTGTGCAAAGTGAACGATTCGGTGGTCCGCATGGGTGTGGTGCAAGGAGAGTATCACTGGCACAAGCACGACGAGGACGACGAGTTTTTCTACGTGGTTGAAGGGCGCCTCTTGATCGATCTGGAAGGCCGCACGGTAGAACTATCGCCGCGGCAGGGGATGGTGGTTCCGAAAGGAACGCTGCATCGCACGCGCGCCGACGAGCGAACCGTTATTTTGATGGTCGAGAACGCGGGAATCGTTCCAACGGGCGATTGATGACCGCTGCCTTAGGACTTGCAATCGCTTACCTGCTGGGCGGCATCCCGTTCGGATATCTGCTCGTGAAGTTGACCACGGGGCGCGATGTGCGGGCTTCCGGCAGCGGCAATATCGGCGCCACTAATGTTCTGCGCACCACGGGGCGCGCCGCTGGCGTGGCAACGTTGTTGCTGGATATGGGCAAGGGCTACCTGGCAGTGTGGTTGGAAGGCCGCCTCACGGGCGGGAATCTTGAATGGATGAGCGCCGCGGCTCTGGCCGTCATGATCGGCCACTCGTATCCGGTGTTCCTTCGATTCAAGGGCGGTAAAGCTATGGCCGCATTCGTGGGCGCGTGGCTCTGCCTGACGCCGTTGCCGCTCGCCGCGGTACTGGTCGTTTTCTTGGTGATGGTGGTTTGGACCCGGCACATCTCGTTGGCCTCCATCGTCGCGGCGGGGACCTTTCCGCTAGCGGTGTGGCTGATCGAGCACCCACCTGCCATGGTGCTGACGGCCGCCATTTTCAGCGCTGCGCTGATCGTCCATCGCCACCGCGAAAACATAGCGCGGCTGCGCGCCGGCACAGAGTCTGTCTTCTCATTCGGGAGCCGCCCATCCAGATGATCGGCGGCGGGCTAGCCATTGTTGGGGCGGGGAGTTGGGGTACCGCTCTGGCCATCGTGCTGGCGCCGCGCTTCCCGCGTATTTCTTTATGGGTGTATGAAAAGGACCTCGCCGAACGAATGCGCGCGGCGCGCGTCAACGATCTGTATCTGCCCGGATGCTGCCTTCCCGCCAATGTGAGAGTGGAAACGGAGTTTGCCCCGGCGCTTGAGGGTGCCGCGACTGTGCTCAGCGTCATGCCTTCGCACTTGGTGCGCGCGATTTACGGCCAGATGCTGCCATGGATCGATCCCTCCATGGTTTTCGTAAGCGCTACCAAGGGGCTGGAAAATGGCACCCTGTTGCGCGCCTCCGAGGTTATCTTTGAATGCGTTTCGGCGAGATTCGAACCCCGCGTCGCGGTCGTCTCCGGGCCTACCTTCGCGCGCGAGGTGGCCCGCGCCGATCCCACCGCGCTGGTGGTGGCATCCACGGACCCGTCTTTGGCAGCCAGCGTGCAAGCCAGCTTTTCAGGGCCTACCTTTCGTCTTTACACCAGCCCCGATCCGGCGGGCGTCGAGATCGGTGGCGCGGTGAAAAACGTGGTGGCCATCGGTGCGGGTGTGTGTCACGGTTTGGGGTTAGGCAGCAACACGCAGGCCGCGCTGATTACACGGGGCTTAGCGGAGATGACCCGCTTGGCCATGGCGCTTGGCGGTAGGCCGCAGACCCTCGCCGGCCTGGCAGGGCTTGGTGACTTGGTGCTTACCTGTACTGGAGAATTGAGCCGGAACCGTACCGTCGGCCTGGAGCTGGCCCGAGGGCGTAAATTGGAGGAGATCGTGACTTCCATGAAAATGGTGGCGGAAGGGATCAAAACAACCAAAGCGACGGTTGACCTCGCCGCCCGGCATGCGGTCGAGATGCCCATCGCAACTCAAATGTTCGAAATGTTGAACTTTGGGCTGCCTCCGCGGGAGGTGGTCCGGAGGCTGATGGACCGCACTCTAAAGGGGGAGTAACTTTTGCACGTTAGCGCGCAACCTTGCATGGAGCCTGGGGTTAATAATGACGTGGGGGCAGCCGTAGCCGCCGTAGCCATAATGGACTACGACGCCGAGCTCATGCTCCGCGTCAAGGAAGGAGACACCGTCAGCTTCGGCCTCCTGCTCGTAAAGCACCGCGCCTCGGTGATTCATTTCGTCTACCGGCTAGTGCAGGAGCAGGCCGTTGCAGAAGAATTGGCGCAGGAAGTTTTCCTGCGCGTGTATCGTTCGCGGTCGAGCTATGAGCCCACGGCCAAGTTCAAGACTTGGTTATTCCGGATCGCGTCGCACTTGGCGCTGAACTGGCTGCGCGACGAAAAGCACGAACGCGGGCAGGAGCGGCTTGACGATGGCTCTCCGGGTCTTCCACTACGCCAGGTTTCCGATCGGCGGCCCACCGTGGAACAGGAACTGGTGTATCAAGTGAAACTGCGCGAGATCCGGCGGGCGGTAGCCGCGCTGCCTGGAAAGCAACGGGCAGCGGTGCTGCTGCACAAGTATGAAGAGATGCCGTACGCTCAGATCGCAAGGGTGCTGGAGTGCTCGGAATCGGCGGTAAAATCGCTTCTGTACCGGGCCTATGAAACCCTGCGCGCCCGTTTGGCGCACATGGAAACAACATGAATTGCCCAATCCAAAGCCGCGACTCGGAAAGGTTGGTGGCATATGCCGCCGGGACACTCGATACGGAAACCGCGCGCGAGCTGGAGCAGCATCTAGCCGGTTGCGCCGATTGCCGGTCGATGGCGGCGGAGCAGACCGCTCTATGGAGGGCCCTCGACGTTTGGGAAGCGCCCCCGGTCTCGCCCGATTTCGATGAGCGTTTGTACCGCCGGATCGACCAAGGCGTGCGGCTATCGTGGCGGGAGCGCCTGGCGCGCGCATTCGACCGCATGCCGCTCCGCCAAGTGTTGCCGCTGACGGCTTCGGCCGGCCTACTGCTGGTGGCGGGTCTGCTTCTGCAGCATCCGGGTTCCATCGCGACGGTTGCGCCGCGCGGTGAAATCGTACGCGCGAATCAAGTGGAACGCACTCTCGACGACCTGGACCTATTGCGCCAGTTCGGCACGGCGGACTCCGGGGAAAGCGCGCATCCCAATGCGAAGTGATGTGGGCCGCTCCCGGCTTCTTAGGGCCGGATGCGCCATACTGCTCGCCGTGATGGTGGCGGCGGCGGCTGTCGCGCAACAAACGCCGCCGGCGAACGCGATTGACCGCTGGAACCGGATGTCCCCCGAGGAGCGCGAGCGCGAACTGGCCAAGCTGCCGCCCGCCCGCGCGCGCCTGATTCGCCAGCGCATCGCGCGCTATAACCAGATGCGCCCGGAGGACCGGAAGGCGCTACGCGACCGTTATGAGACTTTCAGCCATCTTCCACCGGACAAGCAGCAGATCGTCCGTGACCGTCTGCGCGAGTTCCACCAGTTGCCCCACGACCGCCAGCCGCCGGTGCACCGCGAGGTCGAGCACTTGCGCTCATTGCCCGAAGCCCAGCGCCAGGCGAGGATGAACGGCGACGAATTCCGTGCTCAGTTTTCGCCTCAGGAGCAGCAGATTATCCGGGACCTTACGACATACCTGGCGAATTGACCCGCTAACATATAAAAAGCTTGCATCCTCGCCGCATTTTGTTCGTCGCGCCTCCCGTGGGCCCTATCGGCTCAGGGGAAGCCGGAGGCGTCGAAACCCACCTTCTGAGTCTCTCTCCCATACTCGCGGAACGCGGGCACGCTATCGGAATTGTTGCGCCGGCTGGCAGCGTGGCGCCGGAAGAGGGCGTCACGCTGTACCCGGTTCCAGGTGACGCGAGTCCGAGCGCCACGCGCGCCGAGCGTTCCGCGCGTACCGTGGTCCGCACCGGCGGCTTGCTGGAGAATATGTGGGAACAGGCTCTGCGGCTGCAACGCCGGTATGATGCTGTGATCGGCGTAAGCTACGACTGGCTGCCGTTTTATCTGACTCCTTTCTTCAGCACTCCGGTCGGACATTGGATCTCCATCTGTTCCGCCATGGATGAGGTGGACAGCATGATCGAGCGGCGTTGGCGGGAGGGCGGACTGAGGCTGGCCATGTATACGGGTGCGCAGGCTCGTACGTATGCGTTCCTCGACGAGGGCGCCGGGGTTCAGCTTCTCTACGGAGGCGTGGATACCACGGTTTTCCAATACAATTCGCAACCGCGGGAGAGACTGTGTTGGGCCGGGCGTATCTCGCCGGAGAAAGGGCTGGAGGATGCCATCGCGGTAGCTTGCGCGCTCGATATTCCGCTGGATGTCTGCGGCAAGATCCAGGACGACGCGTACTGGCAGGCGGTGATGCGCGACGCGGGCGGGCAAGTCGTATATCACGGGTTCTTGGGGCCGGCGGAATTACAGCGGCGATACGCGGGCGCGCGCGCCACACTGGCTACGCCACACTGGATCGAGGCGTTTGGGAATACGGTGATTGAATCGATGGCGTGCGGCACGCCGGTGGTGGCGTACGACAGGGGCGGCCCGGCGGAGATCGTGGAGCATGGCAGGAGCGGCATTCTCATGCCGGCGGAGGCGGGTGTTGCGGGCTTGGTGGCGGGCGTGCGGGCCGCGGGCGGGCTGGACCGGCGGGTGGTTCGCGCGCGGGCGGAAGGATTTTCGTTTGACAGGATGGCGGATCGGTTTGAGGCGTGGGTGGAGTCAGTAGTCGGCGGCGTTGGCTAAGGTTGCATTTCGTAGGGAAGCGTTGTGCATTATGAGGTTGTAAAAATTGAATGGTCCTGGAGATGTCAAATGAAAATGCTCGCCTTAGGTTGCCTACGGACCGTACGGGTTCTGCAAGTTGTTCCGGCCATGACGATGGTTTTACCTTTCGCTCTAGCATCATCCAACGTTCCTCGATTGGCCCGCGAATGCCAAGACGCCCCTTACGGAGCATCGCGCGCATGTCGGAAGCTTCTCGATATCGCGAAGAGCGCTAAGGAGAAGGCTCCCGTTCGGATTTCTGTCATTGCAGCTCTTTGGGACCAGCAAGCGCTCACTGACATAGCTGGAACTGACGGTGACAGCGGGATCAGGCTTGCGGCCGCAGGCAGGCTTAACCAGTTGCTCGTCGATGCGGCGGCCCAGTCGGTCGCGAGCGACCCCGAGGGGAGGCTCGCCCGCGCTGCGGTTAAGAGGCTTACGGATCAGGCTTCCCTTGCCCAGGTCGCCCTGACCGCGGCGCATCAGTCTGTTGCGCTAGAGGCCCGCGGGAGGCCTACGGATCAGGCCTTACTCGCGAAGGTCGTGGAAAAGCTGGCCGACCAGTCCGTGCTGGCGAAGATCGCGGTGGAGGACCACGACCAGGGCGTCCGCCGTGCGGCCCGCAAAGATGGGATCAGGTCCGAGCCGTATTGTGGTCCAGTCGACCGGACCCGTTGACAGGTCGGTAGTCGTTCATGGCCTTGGCGACATTGGCGACGCCAGGACCGACGACATCGTCCAGGGCAACTTGCGGGCTGCCAAGGAGAACACCGAGCGAATTGCTTACCGTGTTCTATTCGATGCTGTCG
>DATNMW010000272.1:0-14161 GCA_035602155.1 Bryobacteraceae bacterium
GATATTTACTTGCCCGTCGACGGCCAAGGGGGGCAAGATTTCGACCATCGTGCCGCTAGTCAGTCACATGGATCATAGCGAGCACTCGGTGCAGATCGTGGCGACGGAATATGGCATCGCGGATTTGCGCGGGCGGTCGCCTTATGAGCGGGCGGTGCTGATTGTGCATAACTGCGCGCACCCGGATTTCCGGGATGAGTTGAACGGGTATCTGGAGATGGTGGAAGGCGGACATACGCCGCAGACTTTGACGGCGGCGTTTAAGATGCACGAGCAATATTTGAAGACGGGGGATATGCGGGGGGTGGATTGGCGGCAGTTTGTGGGGTAGGGGTGCACGCTCCTAGGCCGCAGCGCAGTTGGGTGCGATGGGCATTGGCTTATCAGGAGCATCCGAAATGCGAAACCCCAGCCGACGAAGCTGTGCTCTGGCGGTACATGGACTTCACCAGGTTTGTTGACCTTCTGGCGTCCAGAACATTGTGGTTCAGTCGCGTCGACCGATTGGGTGATCCGCGGGAGGGTCTCCTTACCGAAAGTGAGTTCAACCGGCTATCAAAGAGATCTCCCGATCCAGCCTCGTATTTCGAGAAATCTAGGTCGCTGAACTTTGTGAACTGCTGGCAGCAAACTGACCATGAGTTCATGGCAATGTGGGACCTGTACGGCGCGGGCGGTTGTGGTATCGCCATCAGATCCACGATTGGGTCGCTTAAGACCGTTGTTGCCAGTACTTGGTTTCCTATCTACGTCAGCAAGGTCGAATACGTCGATTGGACACGACACGACGGGGACACCGAGAACCTGATAGGTATGTACGTTCGGAAGGCTGACGGCTACATACACGAAAGCGAAGTGAGACTGATCGTGGGAGACACCGTACCTGAACCGTTTCCCTTACTCAGTGAGGAGGCGCCACAAGGCGCGGCTATCGACTGTGAGAGGATTGCGCGGGATGTTCTGGGTGCGCTGGCCGGATTCTTCCCTTCATGTGATTTCGCGACCGTTGACGGTAGGCAGTTGGTGTTGGAGGCCCTTGCGGAGCGCCGATACTGCGAGCGGCTTCGGAGGACGCCTTGCGGGGGACGCGTAAGCATCGATTGCGACGTCCTAATCCACGAGGTTGTCGTTGGCCCCAAGGCCGAGTCCTGGATACTGGAGCTTGCCCGCACCGTTGTTAAGCGGTGCGGTTCAGCGTGAAGGTCCGTCCGTCAGAGCTGTCTACCCCGAGAAGGTAGGGCGAAGAGGCCGGGGAGGCGCGGGGCATACGTGCCCAGCGGCCCGGACTTGATCTCTTCCGTCCCGCCTAAGCGCCCTTCGCGAAGGCCCGATCCAGCTTATCCAGCAACGCCAAGCCCCGCTTCCGGGAACCGCGCTGAGCCAGTAGCTTGAACCGTGTCTCGGTGTCATACTGTGTCAATGCCGACGTTGCCAATTCTTCAATCAAGCGGCTGAAGCTCATTCCCCTGGCTTTTGCCAAGCTACCTAAACGAGCGCGCTTGTTTTCGGGAATCCGAATTGTCAGTCTATGCACGGTCAATTCCTACGATAGCACGAGCGCCATATTCGGTCGATTTGTGGCCACGGTCTCAATTTCGGTTAAGATACAGATATGGCCAAGGTCGTCGTAGATCCGCGAAGGTTGCCCGAGCGCGCCGTTCCTATTCCCGGAGCCAAACCACCGGTGTATTCGCTTCCGTACAGAGACATTGGTCACCCGGAAGAGGTCGACACATTTCGTGAGTTGATTCGGGAGATCCGGCATCGGCTCCCAACGCGCCCGAAATGACTGTTCTCCTGCTCGACACCAACGTGGTGTCGATTCTGTTCAAACCGGACCATGCTCTCCACCAGAAATGCCTGAGGATTGCAACCGGTCGGCAATGGTTCATTTCCTTCATGACTTGTGCCGAGACCTCTGCGCGACCTTGCTGCCGGATGAGGATACGCGTGTGTTTTGGCCGGCATCACGACTAAAAGCTGCATTGCAGGCCGGTGGGTTGCCGCCGTGTGGCAGGATAGATGGTAGTGCTGCAAGCCGCCTGAAAGGCGGCTGCGGGCAAGATTGCCCGCCCTTCAGTTCTAATTTCTCTTGACATCGTTTTTTTGCTCATGCTAAATTTCTAGCATGCTGCTAAAAAACCAGCAGGCGGCGCCCGGCCTGAGCCGCCGCGAGCGCCAGATCATGGATACCCTCTACCAGCGGGGCAAATCGTCCGCCTCCGAAGTCAGGGAAGCCATGCCCAACGCCCCCGGCTATTCGGCGGTGCGCGCCATGCTTCGCGTGCTGGAGGAAAAGGGCCACATCCGGCACCAGGCGGAGGGCTTGAAGTACGTCTATCTGCCCATCGTGCCGCGCGAAAAAGCCAAGCGATCGGCCGTAAAGCACCTGGTGGATACGTTCTTCAAAGACGCTCCGGACCAAGTGGTGGCCGCGTTGCTGGACGTCTCATCCACGCGTCTGACACCTGCGGAATTGGACCGCATGGCGGATATGATCGAAAGAGCCAGAAGGGAGAATAAGTAAATGTTCGGTTGGAACTTCGCGACGAATCTCACAACATGGTATTACATTTTGGGAGGCGCAGCGGTGAAGAGCGCCATCGTACTGGCGGCCGCTTGGATAGCGGCGTTCTTGCTGCGCAAACAATCGGCAGCCACGCGGCACCTGATGTGGACCGCGACATTCGCAGCCATCCTGGCGCTGCCCTTCCTATCGGCGGCGCTGCCCGCGCTGCGCGTTCCATTTTCCGGCATGGCGCTGCCGGAGCCGGCTGGCGCGCATTTTCTGACTACTGCCGCATCGTCCGCCGGTAGCGGGGCAGCCGGGATCGCAACGCCAGGCGGCGTGACATCCGCGCTGCGTCCAGCCGGATGGCGTCCGGATTGGAGCATGTGGCTGTTGCTGTTGTGGGCAGCAGGCGCGGCCACGGCGTTCGGGCGCACCCTGGTGGGATATGGCGTAGCCTGGCGCGTGCGCCGCACCGCCGGCCGGTCCCCCGATAACGGTCTCGCAGCCGCGCTGGCACGAACGCTCGGAATTCGCCGGCCAGTGGATGTGCTCACGATCCGACAAGGCTCCATGCCAGTCGCGTTTGGAGTGCGGCGCCCCGTCGTCCTGATGCCCGCGGATGCCTCCGCCTGGAGCGAAGACAGACGCCGCGCAGTGCTGCTGCATGAACTGGCCCACGTGCGCCGCGGCGACGCAGCCACACACCTATTGGCGCGTGCGGCCGTGGATCTCTACTGGTGGAATCCGCTGGCGTGGACCGCCTGGCGCGCATTCCTGAAAGAGCGCGAGCGCGCCGCAGACGATCTGGTGCTGAACGTGGGCGCGTGCGCCTCCGAATACGCCAGCCACCTGTTGGAAGTTGCGCGCACCATGCATGGATCTCCGGCGATGGCTTGGGCCGTGCCCGGAATGGCGCGGCGCTCACAACTCGAAGGCCGGCTGCTGGCCATCTTGGACTCCGGCGTGGATCGCTCCGCGCCCAGCCGTGCGTCAATATTGGCGGTCGCCATGCTGGCGTTGGCCATCGTCGCGCCTATCGCCGCGGTGCATGCACAAGAACCTTCGCCGCAGGCCGTTCCCGCCGATGCGGATGCGGCCATTCGCGCCGCCCAATCGCAGAAAAACTACGAAGCATTGGACGCCGCCGCAAAGGCTGCCACGCTGTCGCACCAATACGATGTCGCGCAAAGGCTGCTGGAGGCCGGCCTCGCGATTCGCGCCGAGGTTGCCGGGGAGCAAAGCGTGGAATATGGCGTGGGCCTGGTGAAGCTGGGCGAGTTGGAGCAGAAGCGCGACCCCAAGTCCGGCGGAGACTTGTATGCCCAGGCCGCCCAGATACTGGGGGAGCGGCCGGAAGCCGCGCGGGCGTTGACGCACCTAGGCATCGCAGCTATTGCCGGGCGCGATTTCACGCAGGCTATCGAGCATTTCCAGCACGCGCAACAGGTCGATCCCGCCCAAGCCGGCACCGCGCTGATGTGGATGGCGGTAGCGCGGCAAGCGGAACAGAATATGGTCGATGCCGAGCGGCGGTACCAAAGCGCAATTGCCACGCAGGACCTGAAGCCGGTGGAGGCGGCCGTCATCATGGAAGTCTACGCTCAATTCCTGAGCGCGCAAGGCCGGAGTGACGAGGCCCGCGATTTTGAAACGCGCGCGGCAGCCATTCAGAAAGCCAATGCGGGCCCGTTGCCTGCCCGCCCGGCCGACGTGTCGCGCGTCGGCGGAGGCGTCACAGCACCGTCGGTAGTCAAAAAGACGGAGCCTGAATACAGCGAAGAAGCGCGTGTCGCGCGATTGCAGGGCACTGTGGTGGTCCAGTTAGTGATTGGAACCGACGGCCGCGTGCGCGACCCGCGGATCGTGCGCGGGTTGGGACTCGGCTTGGACGAAAACGCCATCGAGGCGATCAACCAGTGGCAATTCAAACCAGGCCAAAAGAACGGCGATGCAGTGAAGGTGTGGGCGACCATCGAAGTGAACTACCGGCTCCTGTGATTCGATCTTACGCGCCGGCAGGCGGGCGAAGCTCGTAGATCGCCGTGTGGAGCACCTGCTGGACAACGCGCTCGCCGCCGGCCAACACCAGGATGTCCAGCACCACGAAGCTATGGCCTTTGCGCTCGAAGCGTTCGGCCACCCGCCCGCGGACCGAGAGGCGATCGCCGTCGCGCACCAAGCTGAAATGGCGGAGTTCGCTGGCGGTGTGAATCCAAGGTCCGAGCTGCACGTTCTGCATCAGCAAGTGGTTGGAGAGCGTGAGCAGCGCCGCTGGGCCGGGCTGCGGCAGGCTGGCGTAAAGCGTGCCGAGAATCCGGCCAGGAGCGAGCGATTCGGGCGATGCCGCGGGGCGCACGGCCGGCGAGGGTTGCTCCGGATAGAGTGCCGGATCCGGTGGCGCGTCCTGGGGCCAGAAGATCTCGCCAGTGGCGCACAAGGTTCCGTCTATCCGGCTGGCGGCGACGGCCGTGCCGGACAGCGTCACGACAACTTCCTCGCCCTCGTAAACCGGCTGCAGGAAGCGCACACGCATACCGCCTTGCGCGAGCCAGCCGAGGCCGTAGCGATCGACGACCGGAACGGACAGATAGCCGTAGACGGTGACGCCGGGCACCAGTCCCGCGCGAAAGCCATAGGCAGCTGCCGTGTGGTCGTCGTGAATGCGATTTTCGGAATCGGGCGCGGTGTTGCGGGCGATTACGCGGTAGCTTTCCGTGGTGTGGGGGACGTGCATTATTGATGCCGGGGTTGCGCGGTGGTCTATGCGGGTTGCCACACTGCAAACGACATGCCCTGCGGGTCATGCAATACGGCCATTTCTTCCCCTTCCGGGAGCACGGTTGGCGGAATTATCACCTTCGCCCCAAGCTCGACGGCTTGGGCCACGGAGGACTTCACGTCTGCCACGCCGATGAACAGTTGCACGAAGCTGGGCGCATGCGGCGGCGCGGGCCAAATGCCGCCCTGGATTCCGGCTTTCGATCCCGTGTCGATTTGCCGGTACCCCATGGGGTTGTTCGCGTCCACCGTCCACCCGAACAGCGATGCATAAAAGCCGGCGGTCTCCTCCGGCGCTGCGGAAACGATCTGGAACTGCACCACTGGATTTCCCATGGGTCATCCTTTCGTCTTTGCAAACTCGATATGATCTTCCGCGGCCTTCTGCCGCACGCGTGCCAGGGCCAGCTTGCGAAATTCGGCTTCCGTCAGCTCCGCAAGAGCGGTCTGCGCATGCCACCGGCCGTCTATCAGTCCCAGGCGCAACAGCCGGGTGAGCGCGAGATTGACCTGGTCCACGCCCACGCCCGTTTGAGCCGCGATCCACCGGCAGTCTTTGCGAAATCCGGGTGCACGGCACAATCGCAGGATCTCCCAGTGCTCGGCACCGCCGACCACGGCGAGCGCTTCCGCGGTCCAACGCCGCAGCCGCGCCTGGCGGCGAGCCGTGGACGCATCGGGAACGTGCTCCGCCGCAAGGTGCACGGCAATCTCCTCGGGGGACATGCCGAGTTTCTTTCCCATGCCTCGGATTTGCTTGACTGTTGCGCGCCGGTTGCCCTGCATCACCTTCGAGAGCGTGGAATGGTCGGTCTGCAGAAAGGCGGCGAATGCACGCAGGGAGTAGCGCGGGTTGGTTTGCCGTCGAGTTGCGAATTCCACATTCAGCCGTTGCCGGAACACCTCCCCCAATCGTACTGGGGCCGCGGCGGATTCGCAAGGATTGGGGCGGGATATTGCCCCACATTTCCCCCACATTGGACTTGAGTGAACTGCCGGCCAAGTGGCGTTATCATCAATGCGATGGACCTTCGTTTCCCGGCATTGCTCTTCGCACTGATGTCTGCAGTCTTTGCGCAGAACTGGCCGTCCTTTCGCGGACCCGCGGCATCCGGCGTCGCCGACAATCAGAATCTGCCCGTGAAGTGGGACGCCGTACATGGCGCCCACATCCTGTGGTCCACGGCCCTACCGGGCCTGGCGCATTCCAGCCCCATCGTGTGGCAGGACCTGATCTTCGTCACCACGGCCGTCAGCAGCCGTCCGGACGCCTCCTTCAAGCGCGGCCTGTACGGCGAGGGCGATGCATCGGACGACGTCAGCCCGCAGCAGTGGAAGCTGATCTGCCTCGACCGCAAGAGCGGCAAGATCCTGTGGGATCGCACGGCCTACGAGGGCGTTCCAAAAGAAAAGCGCCATATGAAGGCCACTTACGCCAACTCCACGCCGGCCACGGATGGGAAGGTGGTGGCCGCCTTCTTCGGTTCGCAGGGATTGTACACGTACGACCTAGCCGGAAAGCTGCTGTGGAAGCGCGACCTGGGAAAGCTCAACGTGGGCGCATACGATCTGCCCGAGTACGAGTGGGGCACGGCGAGCTCGCCGATCCTCTATGGGGACAAGGTCATCGTGCAGTGCGACCAGCAGAAAGGCTCGTTCCTGGAAGCTTTCGACCGGCAGACGGGCGCCACGGTTTGGAAAGCCGAGCGCGACGAACTGCCTTCGTGGGGCACGCCAGCGGTCTATCTGGGTCCGGCCCGCACTGAACTGGTAACGAACGGCTCGAATTTCGTGCGCGGATACGATCCGGCGACGGGAAAAGAGTTGTGGCGCTTGGGCGGAAGTTCCAAGATCACCGCGCCTACGCCGATATCCGGGGATGGCCTGATCGTAGTGGCCAGCGGGCGCAGGCCGGAAGCTCCGATCTTCGCGATTCGCGCGGGTGCGGCCGGCGACATTACGGGAGACACGCGCTGGGTGGCGTGGCAGAAGCAGCAGCGCGGCCCCTACATGCCGACGCCGCTGATTTACGGCGGATATCTGTACGTTCTGGGCAACGCGGGCGTCTTCGATTGCTACAGCCTGGCGACCGGCGCGGAGATTTACCGCGAGCGCATTCCGCACCAGGGGTCGGGATTCAGCGGATCGCCGGTAGCTGCCGATGACAAGATCTACCTGCCGAGCGAAGACGGCGACATCTTCGTGGTGAAAGCGGGAGCGCATTTCGAGCTATTGCAAAAAAACGAAATGGGCGAGCCTTTGATGGCTACTCCGGCGATTTCGGGTGGGATGCTGCTGGTGCGGACGCAGCACCATTTGTGGGCGATAGGTGCGCAGCGTTGAAAACATCCTCGCGATATTGCTGCCCGCACAGGCCGACCACACCATCCGCGGAACGAAGCTGCCGTTTTATGTTTTTGCCGCGATCGCGATCGTCGACACGATACGAAGCTTGATCCATCTGCTGTCCCCCAACGGCGGCGGGGGCAGGGGCATTGGCGGCTGGTCCGGCGGCACGATCGCGATTTCGTGGAAGCGCTGGTTCCGATCGGACACCGGAACGCCAAACCGGGACGCCACGCGGGCAAAACCGTTGGGGTGTCCGTACAAGGCAAACCAACCCATCGGTACGAGTGCGCCGATCAGGGGTGGTGGGATAAGACTGGTTTGACGATAGTAAGAATAATCGTCGTAAGTTAGTCGAACCCGGGCCTGTCACATGCGAGGCGATGTCACTTATGCGCGATCTCTTCGAATGGCACATTCTGGATCGCGTACTCTTTCCAGTCGTGGTAGTCGAAGTGCCACCACTCGGTATCGTATACGGTAAAGCCCTGCTTCTCCATTTCGCGCCGCAGCAGTTGCCAGTGCGCGCGTTGTTCCTCGGTGCCGCCGGCGTAATTCGGATAAGACCGCTCGGACATCTCGTCATAACCGCCGGTCATTTCGATTTCATTTCCGGTCTTCAGATCGTATAGCGACAGATCCACCGCGCAGCCGCGATTGTGGCGCGACCCTTCCGCCGGGTTGGCGACAAACTGATGTTTGTCCGGCGGTGTGGCATCCCAGAACGTCTTAGTGACATACCAGGGGCGGTAGGCATCGAAAATCAGCAGGCCGTAGCCTAGTTTCAGGAGATTGCGATGTGCCCGCAGCATCGCCTCCGCCGCGGGACGCTGCAGGAAGGCGCGCGCCGAGGAGTAAACCGGCGTACTCAGGAAGTTATCCGAGGTGGCGTAGCGGATGTCCAGCTTGATGCGCGGATCGAGCGCGGCGACGTCCACCAGGTCGGACTTGCGGAAGCTGCCCTGCTCCGCGGGTGGCTGCGCTGTGAGCGCTTCGACGCGCAGCTCGGCTACGGGCCGCACCGGCTGGATACGGAAAATGCCCGGCCGGGTCTGGGCCACCGCGGCGTACACCAGCAAGATGAGGAATGGAGCCCGACTCCGACGATTATCCGATATCATCCGAATCATCGCTATCCTCTTCAACTGCCGGCTTAGAGTTAAGCTGAATCTCACTCAGGTTAGCAGCCTTCAACTCGCCGTTTATGGCAACAATATCGGCAGTCTTCAGCTTGTTCCAACGATCCAGTACCGCTGGAGACGCGCGCGAAAGCTTCGCCAAGGCAGCCGACTGCGTGGCTGTGAGTGCGGCATCGGCGCTGTCGATTTCGCCATAGAGGAGGGATGCTTCGCCATTTACCGACATCAAGCCCGGCTCCACGGGCGCAGGCCCGAACCCTCCTCCGGCGCCCAATGCCGCTTTGATCTTCTTCCCCAGCACGGCGAGATGCTCGGCTAGCGGTCCAGTGGAATCGTGCGCGAGCTTGTCGATCTGTTCCTGCGCCGCACGAGCCTCCCGGATGGCTTCGGTAGTGCGAGTCATGAACCTCACAACCTGCTTTTCAGCCTCGTACTGCTGCTGCAAACCCGCCAGTGTGGTCTTCACGCGCGGGTCCATCTCCACGGTGAGTTGCACGGTATAAGTGCGGCCGTCCGCGGTAAGCTTCACGGTGTACACGCCGGGCAAAGCGCTGGGACCTTGCGGCAGCCGCGGCGTATCGTGCGGGACCGCCGAAATCGGATACTCGTGCCTGAGCGACTCCGGCGGCGTGCCGTGCAGATCCCAGACCCAGCGGTGCAAACCGGCCTCCGCCGAAAGAACGCGCGACGGGCGCACCCAGAACGGCGGAATGCCGAGGGCCTTCAGATCGGCCTCGGTGATTTCCGGCGAGTCAGTGCTCGAATAACGCCGCACCAACTTACCGCCCGCATCCAGGATTTCCAGCGTTACTGCGCCGGACGCCGGCTTAGCAAGGTAGTAATCGATCACCGCGCCATCCGGCGGATTCGCCGCCAACGGCTCATCCGGCGGCAGAGGCGTGTCACTATTAGTGGAGCGCTGCACACGGTAAGCCGGCGCGGGGCGGCCCAGCCAGGCGGAAGACGCAATCGCCTTTTCATCGAGCTGCCGCAAGGGAGTGATGTCGTCGAGAATCCAGAACGAGCGCCCGTGCGTCGCCACGATCAGATCGCTGCCGTGAATCCACAGGTCGCGCATGGAAGTATGCGGCAGGTTCAATTGCAGCGATTGCCAGTGGCCGCCATCGTCGAACGATACCCATACGCTGGTCTCGCTGCCCGCGAACAGCAGCCCTTTGCGCACGGGATCTTCGCGGACAGTATCGATAGAGGCATCGTTGGGCAGCCCGGCCGTGATCAACTGCCAGGTCTTGCCGCTGTCGTGCGTGCGGTAGATGTAAGGAGTCAGATCGTCAATGCGGAAGCGGCTCACCGAGGCGTAGGCGGACTTATCGTCGAAATGAGATGCCTCCAGTTGAGTGACTTTGCTCCAGGGCGTGAGTGCGGGTGGCGTAATGTCTTTCCAGTTCTTGCCGCCGTCGGCAGTGACCCAGATCAGCCCCTCGTCGGTACCGGCCCAAATTGTATCGATATTGTGGAACGATGGCGCCAGCGAGTAGACCACGCCGCGTTGTTTGTCCGCGCCGGGATCCTTGGCGGCCATGCTGCCTAGATTCGCCGGAATGCCGGGATGCGGGCGCGTCAGATCGCCGCTGACGGTCTGCCAGGAGTGACCGCTATCCGTAGTCTTGAAAACCACATTGGCCGCGTAGAACAGCACATGCGGGTCGACCGGTGAGAACATGATGGGCTGCGTGCGATCGGCGCGATACGTTTGTCCCGCGGGCGGCTTGGGTGAGATAATTTCCACTTGCCCCGTGCTGCGGTGGAATTTCGATACCTGGCCGCGGCCCGCGCCATATACGGTATCGGGATCGCGCGGGTCGGGCGCCACGTAGCCGTATTCGATCACGCCCACGGGATGCCACTCTCGAAAAGTAATCACCCCATCGTTTCCCCGGCTGGAGACGCAGACCGAGCCACTCTCCTGCTGTCCGGCGCAAACGCGATACGGAAACGCATTGTCGGCCACCGCGTGATAGAGCTGCGCGGTGGGCTGGTTGTACCAGGAACTCCAGGTGCGTCCGCGGTTCACGCTGACCAGCGCGCCTTGGTCGCCCACCAGCAGGATGATGTCCGGGTTGTTGGGATTGATCCAGATGTTTTGGTAATCGTCCCCGCCGGGCGCGCCTTTGACCGCGCTCCATGTCTGGCCGCCGTCGCTCGAGCGCCATGTCACGGTGCTGGTGCTATAAACCGTATCGGCGTCTTTCGGATCGACACGCGGCACCGGCAGGTCGCTGCCGCCGATGCGATTCGCCGGCCGTGCGTCGGTGGTGGCCCGATGCCAGTTGTCGCCGGCGTCATCCGAGCGGTAGATGCCCACTTCGCGGCCCGAAGCAACGCTTGCGTAGAGGCGCCGCGGATCGCTGGGCGCGATGGCCACGTAAGCCTGCGCCACTTGCGGCAGACCCTGCGTCAGCTTATGCCAGGTCTTGCCGCCATCGGTGGATTTGAAGATACCGCCGTGCGTGCCGCTGTAGGTGTTGCCATACTCCCACGGGCCTTCGCGGGATTCCCAGAGCGACGCGTAGAGCACATCCGGATTGGAAGGGTCCATGGCGATATCGGACGCGCCGGTATTCTCGTCGACATATAGCGCCTTCTGCCAGTTCTGGCCGCCGTCCGAGGAGACAAAGACGCCGCGCTGTTCGTTCGCGCCGTAGGGATGGCCCAGCACGGCGGCGTACAAGTGATTGGCGTCGCGCGGGTCCACGGCCAGCGCCGGAATCTGCCAGCCGTCGCGGAGGCCCAGATGCGTCCAAGTCTTGCCGGCATCGTTGGATTTGTAGATGCCGTTTCCGACGGATAAATCGGGGCGCTGCAAACCCTCCCCGCTGGCTACGTAGACGATGTTCGGATCGGAGGGCGCCACCGCAATGGCGCCGATGGACCCGGTGGGCTGGCTATCGAAGATCGGCGTCCAGGTGCGGCCAAAATCGTCGGATTTCCAGACGCCGCCGTTCACTTGCCCCATGTAGAACAGATTGGGCTGGCTGGGGACGCCGGTAGCGGCGCGGGTGCGTCCGCCGCGGAAGGGGCCGACGTTGCGCCAGTGCAGGTCTTTGAAAAGATCGGAGTTGATTTGTTGCGCGCCGGCTGCGCCGGCCAGAATGAAAGGGAGAACATGCCGTACCCACGTGGAGGTCATCCCTCTTATGTTATGCGATTGGCATCGCGGAGCGCGGGCCTTGGAAACGGCAGCGATACCGACAATGTGTTCAGCGATCTTGCGCAACGCGGCTTCAAGCGCAGGAATTGAGCGCTTCCTCCGTCGCCGGCGTTAGTACATACATACCGTGAGCATGTGGGGCTCGGCGACACGAGCACAATCGATCATGTGCGAGTAAAATTAGAGTTGCCGCTGGGATAACCCTTGGTAAAGGCAAGTCGCTGGTCTAAGGTCCCATGGGGTTAGTCGCACAGCTTTCTTTCAGCGTATGCCACGGGCACCACGAAGATCGCAGGATCCGCTAACGGCGGCATACAACGCAATAGAGCCACTCGCGGCCTGCCCGTTACAATGCGTTGCCCAAGAGCTCAAGCTCGCGTTGGATCTAGCTGGGCAAGCCCACTTGCATGGCGGGATGGCGGAAGAAGAATTGGGTCGCCTGTGCAGCTATGTGTCGGCGGTTGTCGCATCGCTGCCAAAGACCTACGGCGACCGTTTCTGGTTTGACGCTGGAAGTAATAGGTCGTTGCCCCGCCTACCAAGCCGGCTAGCAACGGCATCAAGATGTTGAATGTCTTGTCGAGATTCGGAATAGCCTCCACCTTTCCCGTGTAGATCAGAATCATCGTAGATGCGTACTGAAACAGGACGCTGAGCGCCAAAATCGCGACCAATGACAGGGCCAGGTAACGAGCTGTGTTCGCCCTGTGCTGCTCGGCGATCGGGTAGTCCTGGAGAGGTTGGACCTCGCCTCCCTCAAGGACGTCGTCACCCAATCGTGAGTCGGCGCGGGTTCCCGGTAGCTCGTTGGCATCCGCCGCATAACTTCTACTTCGTTGACGACACTTGGAGCGCTGGAACCACGATCACGCGCTCCTCGCTAGTTTCGGGGTTCCGCACCACTATTTCGCTGAACCCCTGGTTTGCCTGTGATTGGAGCGCGCGACTGATTTGAAGCGATTCCCTCACCGCCTCGCCCATTGACGTAAACCGTCCCTGCTCCTTAATTTTTTGTAGACTCTCCAGGCTCCGTTCATCGAAGCTGAAGACTACCCGTTGCGTTTTTGCCATCGAGAGCCAACTCCTTTCGCGGAAGTTCGTGAGAAGCAATCCATCAACTAATGATACGATATGATGTCTTGTATTGTCAATAGACGATATCATATATGATGTCAAGTTTCCCCCCATATGAGACGTAACGTATTGAAAAATAACCACGATAAAGTTCTGAAAGAAATCTGGTGCAAGCCTTGCCTTAGGGCGGCGGGTCAACAAGGTCTGCGCCCGATTGACTCCTGCCGGGATTTGTTCAAGAAACCGGCGAGCCAGGGGGACAGGGCCAGGAGGCCTATCCTACTTTTCAAATGTAATGCTGGATTCGCCCGCGTAACGATGGTAGTTGCGGAAGTCGATGGCGTTGCGGCTGCAAGTGGCCGTATCGCGCTGGCAGCCCAGGTTCTCGGCGTGTACCGGCACCAGGTACTGCCGCTCGGCAAAGCGAACGAATTCGTAATCGGTGGCCATCTCCACTTTGTCGGCGGGGAAGGCGTCGGGAATGTGGGTCGCCTGCATCTCGATGCGCAGCACGCGGCTGGTTTCTTTGTCGATCCACACGGAACCCTGGTAAGGAGGCGTGATCAGTTGCGAAGCGACCATGATCCGCCAATGCGAACGCTCGCGCTCCACCGAAAAATCGTAAACCAGGGACGCGCGACCGGCTGATCGGGACTCCTTGCGGTATTCGAAATCCGCAGCGGTGGCAGGCGAGAATAGGTCCGCCAACACGCTGCCGAATTCTCCGGTCGACCACGATCCGGACAAATCCTCAATGTGCTTCTTAGTGGCTTTGCCGTTGATCTGCAGGTCGCGGTAGCTCTCTTGCCTGTTTTCATAGACCAGCGCCATGGAAACAATGTCGATGGGCTGCCAATTCTTAGAGTTGGATCCGCTCTGGTAGCGGGTCATGATCTCGTGGCAGTAATAGTTGGGCAGGCTTTCGAGAAAATTGCCGGCAGCCGCTCGCGCTTTTTCGATGATGACTTCCTCCGGGCGCTGCGGCCCGCGGACCGGGGGCTCGGATTCGGCGGCAGGCGGCTCATTCCGCGCCGATAGTTCCGGTGCAGACGCGCTGCTCTCGGGGGCCGGCGGCGGGGGCGCCTCGGCTTCCTTGTGGACGGCTTGGCCCCCGTGCTTCAGGACCGGCGGGCCCTGATC
>DATNMW010000273.1:0-20018 GCA_035602155.1 Bryobacteraceae bacterium
CGGCGCGCCCTTCACCGGTATGATTTCCCGTTCCTGGCGCGCCTGCTCCCATTGCCCGCGATAAAAGTAGCGGCCGCTGGCCGCGTCGAAGTTCTCGATGTAAAGGTCCTGCACGTCGAAGTGCAGATTCGTCACGCCCCACGCGATGCGCTGGTTATGTCCCACGATCACCGACGGCGTGCCCGGCAACGATACGCCCGACACATCCAGGCCCGGCGCCCGCAAGTGCACCATGTACCAGATGCCGGGAATCGAATACTCCAGGTGCATGTCGTCGCACAGCAGGGGCTTCCCCGATGCCGTGTGCGCGCCACCCACCGCCCAGGCATTCGAGCCGGGCTGCAGTTCGCCGCCGCTCCGTGCGGGAAACAGAAAGTCCACCTTTGCTCGATCGTGGGCGCGATCCCCCGCCGCGAGCATATCCCGCTTCAGGATTTCGTCTTTCCACGTGGTGGTCAGGTCGCGGTACATGTGCAGCCCGATCAGAATCGTGTCCACCACGCTCCACGGCCGCGGTTGATACCCGAGCAGCGTGAACTCCACCGGCAATGCGTGCAGATGGGTTTGAATGAACCAGTTCACCCCGCGCGCGTAGGCCGCCAGTGGCGCGCGGTCTTCGGGCGGCAGCGAGACATACGCCTGCTCCGCGATGCGCCGCATGCGCAGCCGCCGCGAATCGCGGTCGAGTTCCAACGCCCCCGCGCCTGCGATTTCCGCGAGATTCCCGCCCGCCAGGCGCCGCAGCCCATCCATCTGAAAAAGGCGGTCCTGCGCCGAAGCGTAGCCTTGCGCGAAATAGGCGTCGTCCGCGCTCGCCGCCGCGATATGCGGGACCCCCAGCGCGTCGCGCGCAATCGTGACGCGTTGCGAAACCGGCGCCGCGATCGTCCCGGAGGTCTGCGGCAGAACGCGGTAGGCGAACCAGTACACCGCTCCGGCCGCGGCCAGCAGCGCGACCCCGATGGCGAAGTTGATGTAGCGGAGTACCCGATGTGGCCGGTGGGTTCGAAACTGAGTTGTGGGCATGCGCGCGTACGAATGCCCACTATACTACTTGTCCGGCCCTGCTGTGCCGGCGCCGCCCGCCAGTTGTTGCGCGCGCAGGCGCAGTTCGCGGATATTGCCGGAAACTGCCCAGATCATGGTGACTGCCGTTGTACCCGCCGGGGACGTTTCAACCGCCCGCGGGCGATCTACTTGCCTGTGAAGCCGTTTGCGCCAATCCGGAATTTGATACCATCGCACAAACGACCAATCCCTGGAGGAAGGAGAAAACAGATGACGAAACGCGCAACCAGAATTGCCTTGCTGATGGCCGTCGGCCGGCCGCCGTTCTCGCCGGCACGATTACGACCTACGATATCGATTTCCCGGCCTCAGGCGTAGGCAAGATCCCATACTCGGGAGGGTTTGTATACGACTCGACTTCCGACACATTCTTGGATTTCAATATTGTTTTGGCAGGTACGGTATATTCGGTCACCGCAGGGGCGAATTCCCCAAGCACGTTACGGGTACGCCACAAATCCCTGCGGTCTTCTCACGGGAGGCGCATTAGGATTTGCGATCATGAGCCAGACATGCGATGCCGGCACGAACTACTTCTGGGACGGATATGGGGAGTCCATCCACTTTTTCGCTGAGGGGAAATTTCGGGGGATGCCGAGATCTCCGCGCCGACGCCGGGGGTATACGCGGGATTCGGACCTGGCCTGTAGTTGAAGTGCTAACAGTGCCGGAGCCGTCAACGCTCCCGATTACACTGATAGCGGGCGCGATCATGGCGCGAAAGCGGATTACTCGAGGACTTCGTCAAGCCGCGCAAGCCAGGCGTTGACGCTACTGCGGTCACGCATTCCTCTCATGCCCAGAAGGCTTCGCCGTCCGCCAAATTCTGTTGCAGAAACTCGGGATCGATCTCCAGTCCGAGTCCCGGCCCGGTGGGAACCTTGAGCAATCCCTTGCGCACCTCGGGTGGGCTGCCCGCGGCCATCTTCTCGATGTAATGGCCCGGCCGCCCGAGCTGGCTTTCCGAACGATAGAAGTTCTGAATCGAGGCCCCGAAATGCGCGTTGGCGTAGGTGAGCACCAGCGAGCCGACGTTGTGCAGCGCCACCGGCGTGCGAAATAGGGCAGCGTAGTCGGCGATCTTCCGGGTCCCGCTGAATCCGCCGGCGAAAGCCAGGTCCGGATGGATGATGTCCACCGCCTGGTTGTCCACGAACGGTTTGAACCCGCGCACCATTTCCAGTTTCTCGCCGGTCAGCAGCGGCACGCGCGTCGAGCGCCGCAACGCCATCCAGGCGTCTGAAAACGGCGGATTCAGCGCATCTTCAATGAACAGGGGATTCATCGGCTCCACGGCCTTCGCCACGGCGATCGCGCTGGGCGTATCCAGCTCGTTGTGGCAATGCACCGCGATGTCGATTTCGTCGCCCACTGCCTCCCGGCAATTGCCGTAACCGCGCGCCACATTGCGAAGCTGCGCGGTGGTCAGCGTCGCGGCAAAGCGCGCCGGGGGCACCCCCAACACCGGATCGATATTGTTCTTGAAGGCAGTGAAGCCTTCCGGCATTGCTTTGATGCGCTGTGCCCAATCCCGGCAGGAAGTTTTGTCCAGCATGTCGAGGCCGATGCCGTGCGAGTACATCGGAATGGAGTCCCGAAAAGGGCCGCCCAGCAGCGAATGCACCGGCGCGCCGATGATTTTCCCGGCCAGGTCCCACAGCGCCATATCGATGCCGCTGATGGTGGGGATGTGCGCCATGTAGGTGTGCATCAGTGAAGTCATGTTCTGGAAGTGAACCTCGATCGCCAGCGGGTCGTGGCCAATCAACAGGCTCTTCATCGTTTCGATGCGGGCCCGCGCCATCGGTCCGGTCGCTCCGGCCTCGCCGTAACCCGTCAGCCCGCCGTCGGTATCCACGCGGATCAGGCAATTGCCGGCGATGTTCTTGATCGCCATCGCCCGGATGCCCGCGATCTTGATGCGGTTCAGGTGCGGCGCCGCCAGCGCCCGGTAGCGGCTGAACAGGTCTGCCGCAGGCAGCGCCACGGCCAGGCGAAACAGTTGACGGCGGGACAGAGTCCTCATCGAATCGACATCCTCCATGGTCAAGTAATACCAGACGGTGGGCACCCTCGAAAACTATCCATGCAGGGCCATGAAGACAGGATGGCATCCTGCGCGCCGATTGGCAATCGGCGCAGTGGTATCCTTCGTTACATGACCGTAACCGACAACCTCTTCGGGACCACTCCACTAAGCGCGGCCCGGGCCGAGACCATCAAGAAAACCTACATGCTGCTTGGCCTCAGTGTGGCCGGCGCCCTCTGCGGCGGGTACCTCGGCGCGCAGTCGGACACCTTGGCTAACCTCTTCACCGGCTGGCTAGGTTGGATCCTGGCAATGTTATTGCTCAACCTCATCCCGCGTGTGGCTATCGCGGCCCGCCACAATCCGGTTTTGGGAGTCACCGCGCTTCTGGCCGATGGATTCGTCTCGGGATTGGTACTAGCTCCGATCCTCCGGATGGCGAGCCGCTACGCGCCCGGAACGATCCGGATTGCGATGCTGATGACCTTGATCGTCTTCGGCGCCGTCACAATTTTGGTGATGTCGTCGAACCGGACGTTTTCGGCGCCGCGCGGACTCATGCTGGGGATCTTCGTCAGCATCGTCGCCGCGATGGTGCTCAACGCATTTCTCGATATAGGCCTGCTGGGAATCCTGATTGCCGCTGGAATCGGCATCTTAGGCGTCTGTATCCTCGTTTACGGCACCAGCGCTGTGCTGCACAATCCGGACGCCGACAGCCCCATCCCCGGTGCGCTGCTTCTGTTCGCCGGCCTTTTCAATGTGTTCGTCGCGATTCTGAACATTCTGCTCCGCTTGGACCGCCGCCGCTAAGTAGGCACGCGGGAGGACAAATATGAAACACTGGCACCCGTGCCCTTCGCCCTCACGCTATTCGCAGCCGCGGCGCAGTTCATCCCGGATAAGCCAGTCACCATCCACCCCGCGGTAGAGAGCCAGCCGGTGCGCGAAGGCGCGACGAAGGGACCGCGCGCGGGTTTGGGGGAGACTCCGCCGTCACCGGCAGCCGCACGGTCCGGCGCCGATGTCTACCGCGTGGGCTCTGGAGCACGGGCGGGCCCGGCCCTGGAGCACGGGCGGGCGGGCCTCCGCCAATTCCGCCTGCACCGCCCGCGCCGGAGATCGCCGCCCCCGCTGCCATCGAGCAGACGGCCAAGGGCACGCGCGCCGCGATAGCTCCAGTAGTCAACTTTGACGGCCTAGCTAGGATATCTTCGAAATCCTCGACGGTAACATGACCGTCTTCACCAAGAAGGGCAGGAAGTACGCCGCCACCGGCAGGCTGCTGTATGGCCCACCCAACAACACCGTTTTTGCCGGCTTCGGCGTTCGCTGCGGCGTGAGCCACCATCGCGACTCTGTCTTACCCTACGACGAACTGGCACGCCCGACCCGCTGGGACCGTACGATCGTTACGAGTCATATTGAAGATTCAACAAGCCCGCTAGGTGACTCGCTCAATACCAAGGCATGTGGCAGAATCCCGGCATCGACGTGCAGAACCTGCACACAGCAGCGCCAAAAGTTGCCGGTCGTCTCCGATGCTATCGGGTGTGATCGGCGACCGTCACTCAGGCGCAGTCAAGCTCTGGCGCAAGAAAGGCTTCGGCCCGGACGCTCTCTTCGCCCGTCGCCGGAACTACCGGTATGGCGACCTGGTTCAGCGCGAAGATCACGTCTCCGCTGGCGCCACAAACGCAAGGTGGCCCGCCACCGGCAAAATACCCATCGCACGCGGACGGTTCCATGGCAAAACAAAAGGGTTTATGCTGCACTTCTGGGTGCCCCCGGATTCGGTGAAGCACGGCATGCTCCAAAGTGCTCCGTGGTCGATGTGGGCGCCGGAGAACCGGGCATGACGAGTGGCCCGACTCGTGCAACCAATACAGTGTCGCAGCTAGATTGAAGCGTCAACACTCGGCACAGAAAGGTGTGGGTCGGTTCCATGGCTTTACCGCTCAAGGGAGAGGTCGCGGAAACCATCCTCGTGGTCGAAGACGACGCAGCCATCCGCAGGCTGGTTCAGATTATTCTCGAGGACGGTGGCTTTGAAGTGCTGCTTGCCAATTCCGCCAAGAAAGCCATAGGCATCGAAGCCGATTTTTCACAGACCATCCATCTGCTGCTTTCAGACGTCATGATGCCGGACATGTCCGGCCCAGAATTGGCGAAGGCGTTGAAGCTACGGCGGCCGGAAATGAGGGTGATGCTGATGTCCGGCTACGCCGACGGCGCGATGCTCGTTCTGAACCACGGCTGGCACTTCATCCAAAAGCCATTTCTGCCGGTCGCCCTGCTCGGTAAAGTAACTGACGTTTTGCGGACGAAGGTGCGCGATCAAGGCACCGACCATTTTGACCCCCGCAATTGATCGATAGCCTTTCAGTGCGGTCTCTGCCCGATATGCTGCTCCGCGGCCATGCCCGCGCGGGTTCTCCGGAACCGGCTCAAGGCTGCCGCATAGCGCGCAAATCGATGCCCAATTGCTGGCACTTCTTGTACAGATGGCTGCGCTCCAGCCCCAGCGCCTTCGCCGTATCGGTCATGCGCTGATGCCGCTTTAGCTCGGCCAGGATTACTTCACGCTCGTACGTCTCGGTGCGCGCCGCCAGCGTGCCACCGCCCATCGGCGCGCCGGATGCCGGAGCGGCGTGGGGCAGGGCCAGGCGCACGGCGGCCGCATCCACTTCGCCATCCGCCAGCAGCAGCAGGCGCTCCACCACGTTGCGCAGTTCGCGCACATTGCCGGGCCAGGCATAGCGGGTCAGCTCCGCGATGGCTTCGGGCGACACCGGCTTCGGCTTCCATCCGTTGATCTCCGAAACCTGGCGCGCGAAGTGATCCGCCAGCGCGGCGATATCCTCCTGGCGCTCGCGTAAGGGCGGCAGGGCCAACGGGTAAACGTAGATGCGATGGTAGAGATCCTGGCGGAACCCGCCGCGCTGGACCATCTCATCCAAATTGCGATGCGTGGCCACCACCACCCGCACATCCACCGCGATGGAGCGGTCGCCGCCGATGCGCTCTACCTGCTTCTCTTCCAGCACGCGCAGCAGCTTGGCCTGCATCACCGCGGGCATGTCGCCGATTTCATCCAGAAACAATGTGCCGTGGTGCGCCTGCTCGAACTTGCCCAGATGCCGCGACACCGCGCCGGTGAAGGAGCCTTTCTCGTGCCCGAATAGCTCAGATTCGATCAGCTCGGCGGGCACGGCGGCGCAGTTCAGCGTAACGAAAGGGCCGTCGCGGCGCAGGCTGCGATCGTGCAGCGCGCGGGCGATCAGTTCCTTGCCCGTGCCGGTTTCGCCCAGGATGCAAACGCGCGTTTCGCTGGCCGCCACGCGATCCACCTGCGCCATGACGCGCCGCATAGCTTCCCCGGAATGTACGATCTCATGCTTGCCGACGCGCTGGCGCAACTGCCGGTTCTCATCTTCCAAGCGCCGCATGCGCAGCACGTTGTCGATGGTGAGCAGCAGCTTCTCGGTGGAGAGCGGCTTTTCCAGAAAGTCGATGGCGCCAAGGCGTGTGGCGCGCACCGCCATTTCGATGTTGGCCTGGCCGGAGATCATGACCACCGGCACCGGCGCGCCCAGCGCCTTCAGATCTTCGAGCAGCGCCAACCCGTCCTTGCCGGGCATGACCACGTCGGAAAGCACCATGTCGAAGCGCTCGGTCTTGATCAGTTCGAGGGCGCGCGCGGCGTTGTCGCAGACCGTGGCCTGGTGGCCGGCCAGACGGAAGGCGCGGGAGAGCGACGCCAGCGTGTTGGCGTCGTCGTCGACGATCAGTAGGTTAGCCAATCCTTACTGTATCAGTGCTGTTGGCGCCGGGCCGCGGAGGCGAGATCCTCCGCGTGGCGCAGCATGGCGTCCAGATCGGGCCGGGAATAATACTTCCCGCCCGCGAACACCGACTCGATTTCCCGTGGTGGCGTATCGCTTCGAGCGGGTTCGAGCGGAGCAGAACCAGATCGGCCGTCTTGCCCTTGTCGACGCTGCCTTCTGTGTCGGTCTCGCCGCGCCAGCGGGTTGCGGCGATGGTCGCCATGCGAAGCGCCTCCGCCGGCGTAAGCCCCGCCTTTACGAGACTCTCCAGTTCCTCACGGATCGACCACCCTGGAAACATGTAGTTGTTGTCGACTCCGCAGTCCGTTCCCGCGACCATGGGGACACCGGCCTTGTGCGCCGCAACCACGGCCTGCTGGGACCGCTTGTCCACTTCGGCCGAGAGCTCGCGGTTACGGCCCTGCAAAGGCGTGCGACGACCGAGTTTGGGGTCCCAACTCTCCCAAACGGCGGGGAACACAAATCGCTTCCTGTCGTCCGACTCGAAGTCCCGCACGCCGAGATCCTGATGAACCCGGGTTATCACTGCCAGCGTGGGCGTGACCCAGACCTGCTTGGCGGCCATGGCTTGATAGACGCGCGCCTCCTCTTTGGCGTCCTCCAGGTGAAGCAACCGCGCGTTTTGTTCCGCGGAGTCCATGGCCAGCGGAGTGCCCCGCCGCGCCGCCATCTCGCGGCCGTATTGCTCGTACTCGTCGCGCTTGGCGACTAACAGATACTGGGCGTGCTCGATGCCGTCTTGTCCGATATCGAGCATCGCCTGGATAGAGAGATTGTATGCCTTGTGCCCGATCACCTTCAGGTTGTTTTTGTGGGCTTCGTCCACGACTGCACTGAGCACTTCCGGAGAAACGATCGAGAAATAAACCTTAACGAAATCGGCGCCGCTCTGTTTCACTTGGCGAACGGCCTCGCGCGCAGCCTCGGGGGTGGTGACTCCCAGGGATCCATCCCACGCCGGCGGTTCCCGATCGATCTTGCGGCCTGCCGTCAGGATACGGGGACCGATGCGCTTACCGGAACGAATCTCTTCGCGCCAGCGGAGCACGTGATCGGCGAGGTCGCCGCCCATTTCACGCACGCCAACCACGCCGTTGGGGAGAAACAAGCCGAGCAACGCGGCATTCTCTTCAACCAGAGGAACATCGGGCTGGCGCGCATCGCTGCGCAAATGGATGTGCATATCCCAGAGGCCGGGGATGAGATAGCGGCCTTCTCCGGGTATGCGGACGGCCTGCGCGGGACGGCGACTGCATCGGACGCATCGATGGCGGCGATGCGGCCGTTGGCGATCAACACGGTCTGGTGCGCGCGCGTCTCGGCTTTCACCACGTCCACCACGTTGACGTCGAGGATGGCAACTGGCGCCGCCGTTTGCGCCAGCGCCAGCCTCGCGAGGCAGAGTGCCAGCAGGAGAGGACGGATCGGATGACGCCTCATAAATTCAGATTAGTGTAGCAATTCTCCCCAACTGCCCGGCGGCGTTATGCTGCGGCATCGCGCTTGCGGAGCAGCGCGCGCACGGCGTCCACCGCAAGCAAGGCGGCGTGCTTGGATTCGGCGCTGAGGCCGCCGACGGCATTCTCCACGTCCGCCGGGCGGATGGCAGCGATCCCCGGCCCACTCTTGCCCGCCAGCAACTCCGTCAGCACGGAGCCCGCCGCGATGGAGGCCGTGCACCCACGGGTCTTGTAAGAGGCCCGGGCCACGTGGCCGTCGCGGAACTCGACAGACAATCGCAGAATGTCGCCGCAGACCGGATTGGACACTTCCACCGTCACCGCCGGCGGCGGCAGTTCGCCCACGTTACGAGGGTTTTGGAAGTGATCGAGCAGGCGCGCGGAGTACATTTATGCTCCAATGATTCTAATGCGGCAGTATTTCCCGATCCTCAAGGAACGCGTGCGCGCGCGGGAGTTTAACTCCCTATTTCTGTTTGTCACATCGCGTTGCAATTCGCTTTGCCGCACCTGCTTCTATTTTGACAAGCTTAACAGCCTGGACGATCTCACCACCCCGCAGATCGAGCGCATCTCGGCCACGGCCCCACCCTTCCGCAAACTGTGGCTCTCCGGCGGTGAGCCGTTCCTGCGCGACGATCTGGCTGAAATCGTGGCCATGTTCGTCGCGCGCAACGGAGTCCGCAACATCAATCTACCGACAAACGGGCTTCTGCCCGAGAAGATCTTTCGCACCATAGACCGCATGCTGGAGCTTTGCCCGGAGGCGTCCATCGACCTGAATTTTTCGCTGGATGGCTTGGCCAACACGCACGATTCGATCCGCGGCGTGCCCCATAATTTCGTGCGCACGCTGGCCACCATGGAACAGGCCGAACGGCGATATGCGGGCGTGCGGCGGCTGCGGCGTAACGTGCTGACCGTGATCACGCGCGAGAATTACAACGAGATTGTGGCGCTGGGCTTGCATCTGATGGAGCAAACCCACATCGACGGGCAGTATTTCGAAGTGGTGCGCGGGGCCGCGCCGGATCCCACGCTGAAGCAACTATCGCAAGCCGGCGTCGCCGCGCTGCACCGCCGCCTGATGCCGTTCCATCGCCACTATGCCGGCAAGCTTTTCGCGCACTTGCCGCCTGGCGTGCGGCATTTCGCCAAGATGTATTATCTGGGCAACCTGCGGTTTCACTTCGACCTGCACGAGCAGTGCCTGGAATCGCCCAAGAAATGGCCGATGCCTTGTACCGCCGGCGAGACCTCCATCGTGATCGACCACAACGGCCGGTTCCGCGCCTGCGAGATGCGCGGCATCGTGGGTGACCTGGCGGATTTCGATTACGACGTGCGGCGGGCGCTGGACTCGCAGGCCATGCGCACGGAGGTGCGCGCCATCCCCGAGGCGAACTGCTGGTGTACGCATAGCTGCTTCATCCAAGACAGTTCCAAGTTCCAGCCCAGCGTGCAACTTTTCCACATTCCGTGGGCTTGGTTCCGCCAGCGGATCGACCGGCTGCCGGAGTTGCCCGCCGCCGAGTTGGAGCGGTTCAAAGCGCTGGAGCTGGCCTGACTTGACTCCCGGCTTGACGACCGTGGTGGCGGCCATCATACGGCGCGGCGCCCGCATTCTGATTTGCCGCAGAAGGGCGGCCCAGGCGCATGCGCTGAAATGGGAGTTTCCGGGCGGCAAAGTCGAAGCCGGGGAAAACCCGCCGCAAGCGCTGTGCCGCGAGCTGCGGGAAGAACTGGCCGTGCGCGCGCGGATTGGGGATGAGGTGGAGCGCTACGAGTTCCGCTACCCCGGCAGGAACCCGATTCTGCTGATCTTTTATACGGTGACCGACTTCGACGGCGAGCCGCACAATTGCGTGTTCGACGAGATTCGGTGGGTGGCGCCCGCGGATCTGCCGCAGTTCGATTTTCTGGAGGGAGACGTGGAGTTCGTGAAGCGCCTGGCCATAGGAGGTGTTTGAGATTTGCGGAGATTTCCACAGGAGCGGGCAACCCGCTGCTACGACTTTGACCCCCAGTACGCATAAAACATCTGTGACCGGGCAGAGGCCTATTAATTTATTACCGCGCGCAACGCGACGACAAGAACAAATCGCACCACGCGGCCCTACGGTCGCTGGCATACAAATCGATGCGCATTGCCTTCCGCAGACTGGTGGGACCGTGTGCCGTATGACGAGTCGCGATACGAAGCCGCTCTGGAACTCCGCCGCCAGGCCGCACCCGAGCCCCCCGCCGGACGTTGCGCCGCCAGCCTATCTGCTGGCGCAAATGCGGGACACCCATCGATCCCAGCCACCCATTAACCGCGACGCGCATCAAATCCAGGCTTAGCAGCCCGTGGCAGAAGTCACTCCATGACGGTCGTGGCTCCGTAACGTACTGAATCTACTGAGCCGCGTCAGTAAGCGGTGTTTTGCCACTTCTGCCACGGGCTGTTAGTTTAGACCGTATAGTACGACAGCCCTCCTGCCTATCGCCCTTGTCACCCGAGCCGACCGTCCTTGCCCAATAGAGTACAATGCCACAGTGGCTTTCAAACTAGCGTTATTCTTATCCCTCATCCCCGCACTTGTTTTCGCGGCCGCCGTTGAAGGTATCGTCAAGGACCCCAGCGGCGCCGCCGTCCCCGGAGCCGCCGTCATCCTCAAGAACTCCGAAACCATGCAAACCGAAAACGCCCTCACCGATACCCAGGGCCATTTCGCGTTCGCCGCCGTTCCCCCCGGTAGGTACGCCATAACCATCCGGCACGATGATTTCGAAGACGCCGAAAAGGTCGTCCAAGTCGCCGATGCTCCCGTCACACTGGCCTTCACCATGAAGATCGCCGCCCAGCAAACTGTCGTCGAGGTGGGCGGCAAGCGCTCCGCATTCGCAAATTCGGATCCGAACTATGTCGCCTTGCGCAACGCCAGTCCCGGCGCCGCTTTCCGCGTCGCTAACCTCACCATCAAGCGCGACAACGCCATCTTTACTTTCACCAGTGGCCAGTTCCGTTTCTTGCCGCCCGTCCTCGGCCGCGTTGTAGCGGGCGTCTTCACCGGCGAAGGCTCGTTTCATCTGGACCCCGCCACTTCGCTCGAACGGACCTACCTGCGCCAGATTTCCGGCGAACAGACGGTTGACGAATCCTTCCGCTCCGTGGTGTTCTGGTTCACCGACGATACTTTCGATGAGGTCAAGCGCCAGGCGCAAGCTACCGATGAGGCATCCCAGGCAGCCGGCGCGTGGCACGAGTTCAGGGGCCGCGCCCGCCACCGCACTGAAACCGCCCGCAGCATGCTCGAATACATGCTGCAGGATGAGGATATAAAGAACTATGAAGCGGAAATACTGGGTGAGATCTACAATCCGAAAGAGGCGGGTTCGTTCAGCGCTTTAATCCACGGCAATAGACATTCCGACCTGCGATTCTTCATCAACGCCCGCGGCGCCATGCCCTATATGCCTTCTCCCGAGGAAGTGGCTCTGATCGATTTCGATCCGGGCGGATCGCAGGACGGCATCTGGTATCTGACGCATTACGCGGCGGAGTGGAAGGCAGGTACCGCACTTTCCACGGAGAATCGCCATACCGTCGCGGCCGAGCGCTATCGCATCGAGACCGCCATCGGCAAGAACGATCATTTATCCGCTACGTGCGTTCTGCAACTGAAGGCGCGGCTGGCCGGAGTGCGCGTGATCGGCTTCGGCCTGCTGCCCAGGCTGCGGGTTACCCGCGTGACATACAAAGATAAGGAAATCTCGTTCATCCAGGAAAGCCGCAAAGAGGATGGGTCTTTTTATGTAATCATGCCGGAAGCGCTGTCCGCGGGCCAGAATTATAGCATTGGCATCGAATATGAGGGCGACAAAGTGGTCGAGAAGGAAGGTTCCGGCAACTTTTCGGTGGGCGCCCGCACAAGCTGGTATCCCAGCCTAAACGCATTCGCCGACCGCGCGACTTACGATTTGACCTTCAAAGTACCCAAGCAGTACACGCTGGTGGGCGTGGGCAAGCTGGAGAAAGAATGGCGGGAAGGCGACTACGCGGCGTCGCACTGGGTTTCCGACGTTCCCATGGCGGTGGCCGGTTTCAATTACGGCTTGTATAAGAAGAAGTCCATCTACGACAACACCACGCACTATCAGATTGAAGCTTACGCCACCAGCGAGGTGCCCGATTACCTGCGGCGTTTCTCCGGAAATATGACTCTGAGCCCCAGCGCCATGGCCGAGAGCGCGATGGTCGATGCGCAAAACGCCATCCGCTGCTTTTCAGTATGGTTTGGAGACGCGCCCTATGGGCGAATCGCCATCACGCAGCAACCGGCCTTCAATTACGGCCAGTCGTGGCCCACGCTGGTCTACTTGCCTGTCAGCGCGTTTCTCGACAGCACGCAGCGCTGGATGATGATGGGAGGCAGCGCATTCGGGTTCGCGGAGTTCATCCAGGAAGTCACTCCGCATGAGGTTTCGCACCAATGGTGGGGCCACATGGTGGGCTGGGCTTCTTATCACGACCAGTGGCTATCGGAAGGCTTCGCCGATTTCTCCGCCGGCTTGTTCCTGCAGCAGACCGAGCCGAAGCCCGACAAGTATCTGAAGTATTGGGAACGGGCGCAGGAGACTGTCATGGCTAAGAACAGCTTTGGAATTCGCCCGAACGACGCCGGTCCTCTCTGGATGGGCATCCGGCTGAACACCTTCAAGAACGGCGGCGCTTATAGCCGCTTGGTCTATCCCAAGGGTGGTTTCGTGCTGCACATGCTGCGTTACCTGATGCTCGATCGCGAGACCGGCGATAAGGATTTCATCGCCATGATGCACGACTTTGTGGCGACCTATCTGAACCAGAACGCTTCCACGGAGTCGTTCAAATCCGTGGTCGAGAAGCACATGAAGCCCTCGCTGGATCTGGAAAGGGACGGCAAAATGGATTGGTTTTTTCGCCAATGGGTTTACGGCACCGAGGTCCCCAGTTACAGGATGGAGTATTCGCTCGCGCCCGAGGCCGGCGGCAAATTCCTCTTTACGGCGAAGGTTACACAGAGCGGCGTGTCGTCCAGGTTCGTGATGGGAGTGCCCATCTATTTCGACTTCGACGGACACGCCGTCCGCGCGGGGTCGGTGGCGCTGCTCGGGAATATGACTTCGAATGAGTTGAAGCTGCGCCTGCCTAAGAAGCCCAAACGCGTATTGTTGAACGCGAATCACGATGTACTGGCGGCCGAAACGGTCGTAAAGGAGATTTGAGGCATGCTTACTCGCAGAGAATTGCTGCAACTTGCCGCCGTATCGCCGGCGATGGCAGCCGCGTCCGGCCCCGCCGCACTTTCCACCTTCGATTATTCGCAGATCGAACTCCTCGACGGCCCGCTGCGCCGCCAGTTCGATACGAATCACGCCTTCTTCCTGCATCTGGACGACGATCGGATGTTGAAGATTTACCGGCAGCGCGTGGGCATGCCCGCTCCAGGCGCGGACATGGGCGGCTGGTACGACGACTTCTGCCCCGGCGCGCACTTCGGCCAATACGTCTCCGCGCTGGCGCGATTCGCCCGCGCCACCGGCTCCCCAACGACCCGCGCCAAGGTCCAGCGCCTGGTTCGCGGCTACGCCGAAACGCTGGACCCATCGGGCAAGTTCTTCGTGGATTTGCGCTATCCGGGCTATACCTATGACAAGCTGGTCTGCGGGCTGCTCGACGCTTACTCCTACGCCGGCGATGCTACGGTCCTGGATGTTCTTGCGGCCACCACCAGCGCGGCCCTTCCACACATGGCGGATCGCGCTCTAACGTCCGAAGAGATGCATCAACGTCCTCACAAGGATGAAACTTATACGTGGGACGAGACATACACTTTCGCGGAAAATCTCTTCATCGCATATGAAAGGACCGGCGACCGCAAGTATTACGACCTGGGCAAGCGGTATCTGTTGGACAAAGGCTTCTTCGACCCCCTGGCGGAGAACCAAAACGTTCTTCCCGGATTGCACGCCTATAGCCACGTAAACGCGCTGAGCTCCGGCATGCAGGGTTACTTGAAGCTGGGAGACGCGAAATATTTTCGCGCGGTCAGGAATGCGGTGGACATGATCCTGAAAGATCAGAGCTATGCGACCGGCGGCTGGGGGCCGAATGAAGCCTTCGTGGAACCCGGCAAGGGAGAACTGGGCAACAGCCTGCGCGCGACGCACCGGCACTTCGAATCGGGCTGTGGAGCATATGCGCATTTCAAGATTATGCGGTATCTGCTGGCACAGACACGCGAGTCGCGCTACGGCGACAGCATGGAGCGCATGCTGTACAACGTGGCTTTGGGCATCCAGCCGATCCTCGAAGACGGCTCCACGTTTTACTATTCCGACTACCACGCTTCCGCGCACAAGAGTTACGATCGCAACATTCCGGACGCGCAGTATCGTTGGGACAAGGACGACAAGTGGCCGTGCTGTTCGGGGACGTTTCCACAAGTAACCGCAGATTATGGAATCAGTTCCTATCTCCGCGCGCCGGACGGCATCTATGTGAATCTGTATGTCCCATCCCGCGTGAGTTGGAAGCAGGGCGCCACACGCTGCTCACTCCTGCAAGAAACGGATTATCCGGCGGGCAGCGGCGTTAGTCTTACCATGACGGGTGCGCCAGCGGACGACTTTACGGTATATCTGCGGATCCCGGCGTGGGCCGGAAAGGGCACCACGGTCTCCGTAAACGGCCATCGCGTGACCTCGGAACTTACGCCGGGCTTTCTCCCGGTACGCAGGAAATGGAGGAGCGGCCACAAGATTGAGATCGAGATCGACCAAAGCGTGCGGTACGAACCGGTCGATGCCCAAAACGCCGGACAGGTCGCCCTGCTGCGCGGGCCGCAGGTAATGTTCGCACTTACGGAAACGCAGCCCAAGCTTTCGCGCCGCCAGTTAATTCCCACCAGAGTCGAGAGAGGGCACGGCGACGATTGGGTCGCGCGGACTGAAGCAGACGACATCCCGTTGCGGCCGTTCGGCTCAATCCACGATGAGATCTATCAGACCTATTGGGATGTGGCGGTGGTATAACGGTGTAGGGATTGCTGTGCTTACACGCTTAAGAGTATCGGGATTCAAGAATCTAGTGGATGTCGATGTGCACTTTGGGCCCTTCACCTGCATAGCGGGCGCGAATGGCGTGGGCAAATCGAATTTGTTCGACGCCATTAGGTTCCTGAGCGCCCTGGCCGACCACCAGCTCTTGGATGCCGCGATGTCGGTGCGAGCGCAGGGGAGCCGCACGGGTGACGTTCGGAGCCTGTTTCATCGCGTTGGCGACCGCTACGACGAAAGGATGGATTTTGAAGTCGAGATGATTGTGCCGCCGCAGAGTATCGACGACCTCGGCCAAACGGCGAAGGGCAGTATTACATTTCTTCGATATGAACTTTCCCTGGGCTTTAAAGACGAAAGTACGCCTTCGGCATTCGGGCGCCTGGAGATTTTAGAGGAGCAACTAAAGTACATACAGCGCGGCGAGACCCAACGCCATTTGATGTTTCCTCACGACATGAAGTGGCAGGAATCCGCTATCATTGGGAAGCGTCGGTCGCCGTTCATTTCGACCGATCGCGACGGCCGAGTGATCAAGATCCATCAAGATGGCGGTAGCAGTGGCAAGCCTCAATCTTTGTTGGCGGCAAACCTTCCCCGTACGGCCCTATCCGCCGCCAATGCCGCGGAGAGCCCCACGGCGACGGTGGCTAAACGCGAAATGCAATCTTGGAGGCTTCTGCAACTCGAACCTTCCGCCCTGCGCCAACCCGACGCCTTTACAGACCCCACGAAGCTAGCCTCGGATGGCGCTCATCTTGCGTCGACGCTTTATCACTTGGCCAGGTCTGCGAGTCGCCGTGAACGGGCAGCGATGGGTGCGGCGATAACCAGCCAGCCAGGCGGCTCCGACGTGAGCCAGAGAATATATGGCCAGATAGCGAATCGTCTCTCAGAATTGATCGACGACGTGCGCGAAGTCACAGTTGACCGGGACGAGAAACGCGAACTGCTGACATTGATGGTGACAGGGGCGGACCATACCAGGCACCCGGCTCGTGCTCTTTCCGACGGGACGCTACGTTTTCTCGCTTTGGCTGTGTTAGCGCTCGACCCGGACGCGCGCGGGGTCATTTGTTTGGAAGAACCAGAGAATGGCATTCACCCTGAGCGAATACCTGCAATGTTGCGCCTCCTGCAGGACATCGTGACGGATGTCAACGCGCCCATCGACGACGAAAATCCTCTTCGCCAAGTCATTATCAACACGCACTCTCCGGCGGTAGTGATGCAAGTGCCGGACGATAGCTTATTAATGGCGGAAGTGCGAGAGAGCGTTCGCGACGGCGAGCGCTTCAAGGTCCTTTCCTTTGCAAGCCTGCCGGACACATGGCGCGCAAAGTTAGAAGGCACGCGAGCGGTGTCCCGAGGGAAACTCCTGAGCTATCTGAACCCAGGGGCGCCCGATTTGTCCGAGGCGCACGCAGCCCCGGCCTCGGGCCGACCGGCGCGGAAGCGCGTAATCGATCGATCGGACTTGCAACCATATCTTCCATTCAGTGAAACTGCGTGAGCGATCTGACCTACACTCTGGTCACCGACGGCAGTTCCGATGCCAGCCTCAAGACCGTCTTGGAGTGGCTTCTGAGGGCGAACGGAGTGAGTTGCGCCATTCAGGGCGAGTGGGCGGACCTGCGCCAGCTGCCCCGCCCACCGATCCGGCTTGAAGAGCGTATTGGCGAGGCCGCAGCGCTCTATCCGTGCGAACTGCTATTCATCCATCGAGACGCCGAGGATGAATCGCGCGAATTCCGGCGAAGTGAGATAGAGGCCGCCGTACAGGCGGCGAAGTTCGATGCAAATGCAGTTCCCGCTTGGGTCTCCGTCATTCCAGTCCGGATGCAGGAGGCATGGCTTCTCTTCGATGAGATGGCTATTAGGCGAGCCGTCGGCAACCGTTATGGGACGGTTCCCTTGCAGTTGCCCGCCTTGGACCGATGTGAGGCCTTGGCGGACCCCAAGACGCGGTTATTTGAGGTGTTTCGCGAGGCGAGTGGGCTGGGCGCGAGGCGCCGGGCCAAGCTTAGGGTCGCAATGATGACACAACGAATCGCCGAGTATGTCGAGGACTTCAGCCCCTTGCGTTCTTTGACGGCCTTCACTGCTTTGGAGCAAGAGCTTCGGGAGGCGATCGGCCGGCACCGGTGGGATCGAAGATAGTGCTGCCTGCCTCGTCGCTTATCGGCAATACCTGCGCCGCTTGAAGCGCAAGCTTCTCAGTATCCAAATCCGTCCGGTTGCACAGAACGACGATTGTCACCTTATCCCGCGTGAACCGCTCGATAACCGTGCGAAATCCCATGGTGCCCCCGGTATGCCACATCCGCGGACGGCCCTCGAACGGATCCAGGAACCACCCGAATCCGTACGAGGCCGGCGGAGATCCGTCGTTCAGCTTTATCGGCGTCAACGCCACTTGCATTTCAGCCTCGCTCAACAGGGAATGGCTTTCCAACGCGCCATCCCACCTCGCCAGGTCTTCGAGATTCGAATAAATGCCGCCGTCTCCTTGCGTCGCAGACGTCGAACTCTGGTCAGTCTCGACGAAGTGATCGCCCTCCTTCGAGTGCCCATAGGCGCGATTGGGGACCGTATTCTTCCCGTTGATATAAACCAGCGTGCGACTCATACGCAGCGGTTGAAAGATACGGTCGTGCAGGAATTTCCCGAACGGTTGGCCGGACACCTTCGCGACCATCAATCCCAGCACCACATAGCCCGAATTGCTGTACACCCAACTAGTTCCCGGCGCGAACTTGCCGGACGTTTGCCGTTCGAGCAGGCCGAGGACTTCCGCGTCCTGTATCTGATGCGCGGCAGTCCATGTGTCGGGCTGCATCAGGTCTTCGTAATCCGGCAGCCCCGATGTGTGTGTCAACAGGTGGCGGATGGCGATGGCTTGCCCATATGCCGGAAAGTCCGGGAATACTTCGGTCAGCCGCTGGTCGTACCGCAGTTTGCCATCGTGCACCAGCAGCATGATGGCCATGGCTGTAAACTGTTTGGTGAAGGATGCCAGCCGAAAGTCCGTTTTGGCATCGATGCGGTCCAATGTTCGCAAATCGCGCACGCCATAGCCGCGATCGAAAACGGTGCGGCCATCCCGGCGCACCAGAACTGCCACGCCGGGCGATTTTGCATCTGCCAGCGGCGCGAAGATGGCATCGATATCCCCGGCAGAGGCAACGCCTGCACCCACGGAAAAAGCCAGCAGTGCTGCCAGCCTCATAGCTCCGCCACCAGTTTGGCGAGCAGCGCCGTGCGGTCCGGGATGCGGTCGATCAGGATGCTCTCGTTCAGCGCATGCGCGCCTTCTCCCACCGCACCGAGACCATCCAGTGTGGGAACGCCGAGCGCGGCGGTGAAGTTGCCGTCCGAGCCTCCGCCGACCATCGATTCGTCCAGCGCCACTCCCATCTCGCGCGCCAGCTTCCGCGCCTTGCGGAAGAGTTGTGCGATGGCCGGCGAACGCTCCAGCGGAGGCCGGTTCATTCCGCCGGAAACTTCGATAGTGCAGCGCCTGTCCACCGGGCGCAGCGCGCGGAACTTGCGGTCAAGCGCCGCTGCGTCCTTCATCCGCGGAATGCGCATGTCCACTTCGGCCCGGGCTTCCGCCGCCACTACATTCACGCGTGTGCCGCCCGAAATCACGCCGGGGTTCACCGTGATGCCGCGCCGCAAGTCCGTAAACCCGGCGATCTTTTCGAGTTGCCGCGCCAGTTCTAGAATGGCGCTTGCGCCTCCCGCGAAATCCAGACCGGAATGCGTGGCCTTGCCGCGCACCGTCACCGTGTAATCGCCTATGCCTTTGCGCGCGGTCTTCAGTTTGCCATCCAATCCGCTGGCCGGCTCCAGCACCAGCACGGCTTTGCTGCGCTGCGCGTTCTTTTCGGTGAGGGCGCGCGACGACTCACTGCCGACCTCTTCGTCGGAATTGATCTGCATGACGACCTTGTGCGCCACGGGCACCTCCAGATCGCGCAAAATGCGCATAGCGCATATGAAGAACGCGATGCCGGCTTTCATATCGAGCGCGCCGGGGCCCCACAGCCGGCCGTCCTTGTGCCGGAAAGGCATGGACGCCAGGGTACCCAGCGGCCACACCGTATCCGAATGGCCGAGCGCCAGAATCTGTCCTGCTTTCTTCTTCCCGAACAGATCGAACGCACACAACAAGTGGCGTCCGAAACGTCCGCCAGGCACGGTCTTGACGCGGGCGAAAGAAGGCGCCACATCGCCCAGCAGGTCCACGAAGCGGTTCACCGCCGCCGGATCGTCGCTGGGCGATTCGCATTCCACCATTTCCCGGATCAGCGCCACAATCTGCTTCTGCCGGGAGCGGGCTTCAAAGAGAATAGAATCCACGGCTGTTATAATAGCGACTTCCATGCCCGTTTTGGATATCAACGAAATCCGCGACATACTGCCACACCGCTATCCTATGCTGCTGGTGGATCGAATTGTGGAACTGGAGGCCGAGCGGATCGTGGGTATCAAAAACGTTACGCACAACGAGCCCTTCTTCCAGGGCCA
>DATNMW010000274.1:0-3706 GCA_035602155.1 Bryobacteraceae bacterium
CCACATGGCGATACTGACGCGCTCTATCGCGCGCTATGGGACCGTTGGACTCACGGTAATGAATACTACCAGGAACCGCTCTACGCTTATCTGATTGCGCTTACGTATTGGTTGGCGGGCCCCTCGGTCCGCGCCGTATTCGCTTGGCAGATGATGCTGGGCGTCGCGACCAACCTGCTGGTCTATCTGATTGCCCGGCGGTACTTCGGCGACTTGGCGGCGGCACTCTCCGGTCTGCTTATCTTGTTCTACTCCCCGCTCTTTATTTACGAGCTCACGCTCTTGCGAACCACTCTGACGGCATTCCTGGCCGCGGCGGCGGTGGTGGCCCTCGAGTGGGCGCTTTCCGGCGATTCGTGGCGCCGCTGGTGGGTCACCGGCGCCGCCGTAGGGATCGCCATGGCCTGCCAGAGTACGTTCAGTTTTTTCCTGGCTGGCTGCCTGGGTCTCCTCTTTCTAAGATCTGGATCATCCCCGCGCGCTGTGCTTCGCCCGACGGCGGCGATCGTCTGCGGCGCCGCACTGGCGGTTTCTCCGATCGTCGCCCGCAACATAGCCGTTGGCGTTCCCCCATTAGGTTGGACCGGCGCCGGCGTCTGGACGTTCGTCCGGTTCAACACGCCCTCCGAAGATCCGCGCATGGGAGGTGTGTTGCCGTCGTTCCCCGACCATATTCGCGTTCTGGGCGCAAGCGATGCGAAGGCCATTCCCGCAGTGCTCGCCACCCTGCGCGAGCATACGCCGGCCACCCTCGCGCGGCTGGTCCTGCTGAAATTCCAAAAGACCTGGAACTGGTACGAAGAAGGGGACAACGTCAGCTTCTATTTCTCCCGGTTATACTCCTCGGTGCTTCGTTACGCGCCGGTTACCAATACAATCGTCTCGCCGCTGCTCTTGGTCGGATTGGCGCTTTTCATCAAACAGTGGAAGCGGCTTGCGCCCTTGTATCTGTTGGCCGCGAACGGAATTCTCGTGCTGCTGGTCACCTTCCCGATGGGCCGCTACCGCGCGGCTTATTTTGCCGTCCTCATCCCACTGGGCGCCGCCGTTGTGGTGCAAGCGTTGGAATGGATTTCTTCGCGCCAATTCAGAAAGCTGCTCGTGCTTGCATCCGCGCTGCTTGTGGCGTTTCTTTGGACCTCGCTCCCGTTGCCCCCATCGCATCCGCTGATCCCCAGCGCTTATTATTTCGCGCCCTTTTCTTACTATTGGAGGCCGCCGCACGATGCCGCGGTCGAAAAGCAGGACTGGCGCGAGGCGGCGCGGATCTTGGAACAATTCCTGCGATCCGAGCCGCAGGACTTCGCCACTGTCGACGATCCGGAACTGATCCGCTTTTTCGCCGCGTCTCACGCGACGCTGGGCGGCGAACTGCAGAAAGCCGGCGAGCCTGCCAGGGCATCGCTGGAATTCGCTCGCGCCAACGAACTCGGCGCTCTGCTGCCGAAGTGAGATAGTGTTTTGTCTCGCCCTACAATGGTATGTTTCGGCGGCGAGTCGTCCCGATGAAGCAAAAGTTGAAGCGCAATCGAACACGAAAAGGCAAGGCCACTTCCAGAACCGCGGGGCGCGGGGTCTCCGGTGCCGGGATCGAGGCGCTTTCTATGGCGGCTCGGTCGGTCGCAAAACACGCCTTGCGGTTGGCGGCAGTCGTCGGCGTTACACTTCTCGCCTACCTCAATTCGTTCCACGCCCCGTTTCTATTGGATAACGTGGCGGCTATTCCAGGCGATTCCCGCATTCGTGCGGTGACGCCGGAGAACCTCCACCGGATCCTCGCCTTCCCATATTGGGAAATCTATAACACCGGGCTTTATCGTCCCCTAACCACCCTGTCGTTCCTGTTCAATTACGCGATTCTCGGCAATGGCCCCGACCCGTATGGGTATCACGCGCTCAACTTCCTTCTGCACGCCGTGAACATCGCGCTGGTATACGCCTTGGGGCTGGTAATTTTCAAACGCATTCCAGCCGCCCTGCTGTTGAGCGCGCTATGGGGGATCGCTCCCGTGCTGACCGAATCGGTAACCAACATCGTGGGCCGGTCGGACATGCTGGCGGCGTTCGCCGTACTTGCCGGACTGCTGTGTCATCGCAAGGCGCTCGACGCTACGGGTGTGCGGAAGGGCGCCTGGCTCGCCGCAATCGGGCTTGCCGCTGCGATAGGCATTTTCTCCAAGGAGAGTGCCATCGTGCTATTGGCGATCCTCGCGGCCTACGATGTGGCGTTCGGACGAGCCGCCTCCTGGAGATCCCGCCTTCCGAGCTACGCCGTCGCCGCCATCCCGTTTCTCGTTTACCTGTACGTGCGCTCTCAGGTGCTTCCGAATGCCTCCCACCTCGCTACTCCCTTCTACGAGAACCCGCTGCTGGGCGCTGGCTTCTGGACCGCCCGGATCACGGCCATCAAGGTGATTGGCAGGTATTTCGGACTGCTGGTCTGGCCGGCGCGGCTTTCGTGGGATTACGGCTACAATGAGGTTCCCCTGTTCGGCTGGCGCCTGGGCAACTGGGAGGACTGGAAGGCTATCGCGGCCTTCGCCGGTTGTGCCGCCGCCTCGGTTATCGCCATGCGTTCCTGGCGGACCCGTAAGCCCTTGCTCTTTGCCGTCGCGTTTTTTTTCGCCGCCATCTTTCCCACTTCGAATTTCCTGTTTACGATTGGCGCCATCATGGCGGAACGGCTCCTCTACCTGCCGTCTGTGGGTTTTTCGATCGCCGTGGTGTGGGCTCTCGACGCTGTTTGGCGGCGGCTGCCCGCGGGCCGGCCGGCTTACCGGTATGCTGCGGGCGCCGGTCTTGCTGTCCTGCTGATCGCGCTAGCCGTTCGCACCTATGCCCGGAACGGCGACTGGCTCGACCCGCAGCGGTTCTGGCTCAGCGCCGCCGCGGCGGCCCCGGGCAGCTACAAAACGAACATGGCCGCAGCCACCGGCACACTCCTTGCCACCCAGGAAGAGGTGGCCCGCGCCATTCATTACTCGGACCGCGCGCTCGCGATACTCGATGGGTTGCCGGATTCCGAGAACGCCCCCGCCGCATACCAGGACGCCGGCATCCTTTACCGTCGTCTTGGAGACACATTTGCATCCAACGCCGCGGCTGGCAAACGTTCGGCAGGCCCGGATGCGCTGTATTGGTACCGGAAATCGTTAACCGCACTTCTGCGTAGCGAGAGGATCGAGCTTTTGTGGGACGCGCGATATCGCGCTGAAAACGCGGGGCGCGGCAATCCCGGACTTACCTCCTTGCCCAGCGACTTGTACCTCGAACTCGGCCGCACTTACCTGCGCCTCTCGGACTCGCCGCACGCGCTGGAGGCGTTCGAGCGCGGGCGCACGTTGGAATCGACCCCGGAACTTCTCGGCGAGTTGGCGTCGCTCTACCGCGCGGGCGGCGAGTGGCACAAAGCAGCCCTGGCCCTGATGGAATCGCTGGCCGCGAATTCAAACCAGCCGGAAGCGTCTGCGATGCTGGTCGACTTATACGGGCAGATCGATCCCCAAGGCTGTGCCGTCTCGCGCCAGGGTGGCGCACTCAGTCCCAACCCGGATTGTCCGCTCGTCCACAACGACATCTGCGCGGCCACGCGCAACCTGATCGGCAATTACCTCCGCAGAGGACAGCAATTCGAGGCCGGCTCCGTCCGGGGCCTTGCGGAGCAGGATCTCGGTTGCGCACCGGGCCTGCTGAATTAGATCGCGCG
>DATNMW010000275.1:0-26337 GCA_035602155.1 Bryobacteraceae bacterium
CTGGGCCAGGCTCAGCCCCTCGGCGTTCTCCACCCGTATCACCATGCACCCGCATTTTCCCGCCGGTTCCGCTCGTTTTCAGGATCATCTTGTATTGGAAACCGATCCGCCTTTCAGGATCATCTTGTATTGGACAATTCTGTCCGCGCGGCGCTGGCGGGCTTCAGGCTATACTGTTCCGAGTGAACCGAGAATATCACAAGTGGTACAGTCCCCATCTGCAACGGGACATGGAGCTCCTGACATATGGGCACGCGGGAATGCCCGTCATCGTTTTTCCCACCTCCATGGGCCGTTTCTACGATTACGAAGACCGCGGCATGATCGGCGCCATCGGCTATCAGTACGACGCCGGACGGCTGCAAGGCTTCTGCCTCGATAGCGTGGATTCGGAAAGCTGGTACAACCGCGGCATTCCACCGCGGGAACGCGCGCTGCGGCATCTGCAGTACGAGAGCTACGTGATCCACGAGGCGCTGCCGTTCATTCGCGGCCGCAATCCCGAGGCGCGCGTGGCCGTTACCGGGTGCAGCTTCGGCGGCTATCATTGCGTCAACTTCGCGTTGCGCCATCCCGAACTGGTGGGGCCTTGCGTCAGCATGGGCGGAGCCTTCGATATCCATCAATTCCTGAACGGTTATTACGACGATAATTGCTATTTCAACTGCCCGCCGGATTTCCTGCCCAACCTCACCGACGAGCGCTATCTCAGCGAATATCGCAACGGAATGCGGCTGGTCCTGGCCACCGGCGAGACCGATATCTGCCTGGATGAGAACCTGCGCCTGGCCGGCATTATGGACGGCAAGCGGATCCCCCACTGGCTGGACGTGTGGGGCGACGGCACCGGCCACGATTGGCCCTGGTGGCAGCGCATGGCGGTGAAGTTTTTCGGATAGCGGCGCCTCGCGACACATCGTCCAAAATGAAGGACGACTTGGTTGCAAGGGACTGCAAGTTCCCAATTTCGGTAATACTTCAAATATACTTGGCCTACCTCTTAGGGCAACGCAGCTTCAAACTTCGTTATGAGGTCGTCAAGTGTTGGTATGAACTTGTCATAGTCGCTCATAGGTGGTCTGTTCCTCTCCCAACGGGTCGCCGTGATGTGTGCCAGTAACTGATTCAGGTCAACGCTCAGTTGCTTGATTTGTGCACTATGAGGATGAAGGCTTGCTGGAAAGGTAGCTTCAAAGCCGTCGAGAACATTGAAATGATCCACATGGCAATCATCTTGTTTTTGCCTCGCCGTAGAAGAATTCAATCAGCAATCGAAGATGCAAGAGAAGGGCGACTGCACAGCTTGCGTAGCGGCACCACTCAACCGGGACAGTTTCTTCAGCTCATCAACACTGAATGTCCTTGAAGCAGGAATCTGGCGGTTTTTGACTCTCAAAGCAAGGGCCGCTACCAGCTGTTGAGCTTCGGCAACGTTCGGCGGGACCGCCGCAAGTGCGGTTTCAACCGTGGCGAGTTCGTCCTCCACTGCTTTCCAAAGGGACATAGTTCGAGCGTAGCGCCTTTTCGAATTGCTCGTGGGCGGCTTCGATGTAACCGCCGATACTTCATATTCGGAGCCACAGGTACATGCGCTCAGGTCCGTAACGCGGCAAAGTCTCGGGGCCAACATGAATCCGGGAAAAAAACCCAACCAAAGAGCGCCCGTTCTTCGAATAGTAGAATGGTAGAATCATCGGATGTTTTACAGAAACGTAGAGTATGAAGTCCCTCAACATCAAAGACCCTGAAGCGCATCAACTCGCGGCGGCCATCGCCCAGGAACTCCGCGTAACTGCCCGGAGTACCGCTGCCCATGTCAAACGCCTATACCTGGACCATGCGGACTTCCTGTACGATGAGAACGGCCTCCCGAAATGATCCTTGACACATCCGCCCTGGCTGCCATCTTCTTCGGGGAGCCGGAACTGTGGTTGAGGGCCAGATCGGTCCCGAGGCAGGCCGCCAGTGCGATGTATTCTTCCGGCGAGCTGAAATCGTCATCGAGCCAGTCACCGTGGAACACGCGCACCTGGCGCGCCAGGCCTTCCTCGATTTCGGCAAAGGCCGCCATCCGGCAAGGTTGAATTTCGGGGATTGTTTCGCCTATGCGCTCGCCAAAGCGACTGGGGAACCTCTGCTGTTTAAAGGAGAGGATTTCAGCAAGACGGATGTCAAGGCCGCCGTAACCGCATAACTCCTCCCGATTCGCCAGCTAACATAGTATCTGCACATGCCCGACGCCCCGGCTATCGCCGTCCACGACTTGCACAAACTTTACGGCGAGAAAGCCGCGGTGGACGGCGTGGACCTGATAGTGCCGCGCGGCTGCTTCTTCGGATTCCTGGGTCCCAACGGCGCGGGCAAATCCACCACCATCCGCATGCTGACTGGCCTGATCCCGCCTTCGTCCGGCACTATTGAACTGCTGGGAATGCGGTTGCCGGATCGAGAGCTCGAGATCAAACAGCGCATCGGACTGGTGCCCGATGAATCGCTGCTCTTCGACCGCCTGACTGGCGCCGAATTCCTGGAATTCGTGGGCCGCATGTACGGCTTGGCCCGCTCAGTGGCCGTGGAGCGCGCGCAGTCCCTGCTGGATCTCTTCGAACTGGGCGAAAAACGCAAGCTTATCGCCGAATATTCCAAAGGCATGCGCAAGCGCCTGGCCATGGCCGCCTCGCTCATCCACCACCCGGACCTGTTCCTGATGGACGAGCCCTTCGAGGGCGTAGACGCCGTGGGCGCCCGCCTGATGAAGGATATCCTGCTGGACCAGGTGCGCCGCGGCGCCACCATCTTCCTCACGTCGCACGTGCTGGAGGTCGTCGAGCGCCTGTGCGACCGCGTGGCCATCATCGATAAAGGCAGGATCGTGCGCGAAGGGTCCATGGACGAACTGCGCGGTGGAACGGAATCGCTCGAAGATGTTTTCGTGCGCCTGGTGGGCGCCGGGCACGAGTTCCACGAGTTGGAGTGGCTCAAATGATCCGGGCCATCCTGCGCGCGCAATGGCTCAGCATGCGTATTTTCCGCATGGCTTCCAGCCGGACCGCCGTCTTTCAGGCGATCGTTGCGCTGCTTTGGTACGGCTTCTGGACGCTTCTCGCGGCCGTCGCCGAGGCGCTCGCGGCGGCTCCGGGACTACGGGCGCAGATCGAAGTCTGGCTGCCCCTGGGCCTCTTGGCCGTTTGCGCCTATTGGCAGTTGGCGCCCATGGCTTCCGCAACCATGGGAGCCTCGCTCGATCTGCGCAAGTTGCTGGTCTATCCTGTGCCGCGCCAGTCGCTGTTTTGGGTCGAAATCCTGCTCCGCATCGCTACTTGTGCGGAATTGCTGCTCGTTCTGGCGGGTACCGCGATCGGCCTGATCCGGAATCCCGCATTCGGCGGATGGATCTCTCTGGCCCGCGTACCTGTCGCGATGGCTCTTTTCGCCGCGTTCAACCTGATGCTGGCGGCCGGCATGCGCAACCTGATTGAGCGCCTGCTCACCCGCAAAGGTATCCGCGAAGCGCTCGCGCTGCTGATGATGCTCATCGGCGTTCTGCCCCGGTTGCTCATGGTTACCGGCGTCGGATCCCACCGCGTCGAGCGCTTCTTACCCACCGCCTCGAATGCCGTCTGGCCCTGGGGCGCAACCGCGCATTTCATGCTAGCGCCGTCCAAAGGGAAACTCCCCGAGGCGTTGTCCGTACTTCTCACGTGGACCATAGCCGCCTATCTGTTCGGCCGCTGGCAGTTCACGCGCAGTTTGCGATACGACTTCCAGGAAGCTCAAGCAACCGTCGTATCCGCTAAAGACCGTCGCTTCGCCGAACGGTTGTACCGCCTGCCTGCGCTGGTGTTGCCCGATCCGCTGGGCGCCATAGTTGAAAAGGAACTCCGTTCGCTGGTGCGCACGCCGCGCTTCCGGCTGGTCTTCGTGATGGGCTTCTCCTTCGGCCTCGTTGTCTGGCTGCCGATGATGCTGCGCGGGCGCGTGACGCATTCCGCGGTCTCCGGCAATTTCCTAACGGTGGTAAGCTTGTATGCCTTGTTCCTATTAGCCCAGGTCACTTACGGCAACGCCTTCGGATTCGACCGTTCTGCCGCGCAGATTTATTTCTCTGCGCCGGTGGCCATCTCGCGCGCGTTGGCCGGCAAGAACATCGCCGCGGCCATCTTCATCTTCCTGGAGATTGCGGCGGTAGCGACCGCCTGCTCCCTGCTGCGCCTGGGGATCTCGTCCGGCCAAATCGCCGAGGCGTTTCTGGTCACCGCCATTGCCGCGCTATACCTGCTGGGCATCGGTAATTTGAGCTCGGTAACCTACCCGCGTCCCATGAGTGCGCAACGGGTCTCCGGGGGCGGCGGCGGCGGACGTGCGCAAGGCTTGCTATTTCTGCTCTATCCGATCGCGCTGGCGCCTGTTTTTCTGGCCTACCTGGCGCGTTACGCTTTCGACAACCAGGTGGTGTTCTACGGAATCCTGGCGCTCGCCGCCGTGCTGGGCGTCGCGATTTACTGGATAGCGATGGAATCGGCGGTGTCTACGGCGCGCAATCGCCGCGAGACGATACTGGCCGAGCTATCGCGCGGCGATGGTCCCATGCTCGCGGAATGACCTCGGAATGAGCCAGGCGGCAGGCCTACTCGCACCGCAGGCGACCACAGGATCGACTGCGTCGCCCGCCGCGTCGGGATATAACACGCAGCAGCGCGATTCCTCCTAGCAGCAGCACCACGGCCCAGCATCGGAGCTTCGGCCGGGGGGATGCCGTACAGCAAGCCTGCCATGAGTCGCGCAAGCGCCAGGGCCGCCACCAGCCTACCGGCTATACCGATCGCCGCCAGCCGCATCCGGTGGCGCAGGACCAGTCCGCCGATCTCCCTGCGCGGCGATCCCAAGGCGATACGGATGCCGAGCTCATGAGCGCGCCGGGTGACCGGGTCGGATATGACGCCGTAGATTCCGAGTGCGGCCAGAAGCAGGGCGGTGGCCGTGAAAATAGGTCGCATCCGCGTGCCCGTGGCGAACCTTGGATCGTCGCGGCCCCGCGCCGTGGGCGCTGGTGGGAAATCATGGGTCATATCGGGAGTTATCGGGGGTAAAAGGTCTCAAACAGTTTCGAGAATCGCGAAATCATTCAACACTTTCAAAACTAACCCCTGACGAGGCGGTTAAGGCGAGATATTCTTTGCTGAGTCGCGCCTGTTTAAATGCCCGGCTCTTGCGCTTGTTCCGCGCTCTGGAGACTAGGACAATGTTACGAAAACGCTATGGAATTGCCTTCTTTCTCTGTGCGTCCCTGGCGATGCATGGCCCACGCCGCTATCTCATCATCAAGGGTTGAGGTTAATTTCGCATCGTTTCCGGCGGACGGCTATCCCGCCCTCACCTGGCGGCGGGTCGACAAACAGCGGAATTTCCGCGTTGCCCTTCGACCGGCACGTTGCGAGGCGGCATCCAGTATTTCTTCAATAACGACACCGCCTACGATACTGCTCGCCTGTGTTCTCGCCCTGTGGGGCGGCGGCAACAACAACAGTGCGCGGGGCGGCACGAGCACGCCATGGGACGTGCACGGCAATATCCAGACGGCATGGGTGAACAGCCTATGTCAGTTCTTCAGCGACTTGCACACGTATGGGATTCAGTACGTGACGCCATGGCCTGTGATGACCGGAACGTGGATGGCGCGGGCGCAGTCCGGCTACCCTATGGTTTTGCGAATCTCGATTGCGGCCTGAGAGGCCGCCGCAGGCCGAGCGCCTGCCCCACACAAAAGATAACAAAAGCGCCGCGGGAGGCGCTTGGTGTTATACTGGCGAACTTCCCGGTTCTGGGAGTCCGGGTACCAAACGGCATTTCTTGAAGTCGGGACCAGAGGAAAAATCAAATAAGGATAAACGATGATTCGAAAATTAAGTAAGTTTTTGCTGACAATCGTCGCGCTTGTGCCGGTCGTGAATACCGTTTGCCAAGCGCAGCCGCTGCCCTGTTTGACGCGCCATGTGCGTCCTGAGGTCCTCAATGGGCAGGCGAAGCCCGTGGCGCAGCTAACCTCAAACCAGACGATGACCCTGGATGTGGTTCTGGCGTTAAGCGATCCGGCGGGGCTGGAAGCGTTTTTGCAGGAACTCTACGATCCTGCCAGCCCGATCTACCGGCATTTCCTCACCGTGCCGGAGTTTACCGCGCGGTTTGGACCTAGCCAAGCGGACTATGACGCCGTGGTGGCCTTCGCGCAAGCGAACGGCTTCGCGGTGGTGGGCGGCACACACGACGGCATGGACGTGCAGATCAAAGGCCCCGTTTCGGCCGTGCAGACCGCTTTCCATGTAACCGTGAGCAACTACCAGGACGGGAGCCGCACTTTTTACGCGATCGACCGCGAGCCCACCGTCAACCTGCCGTTCCCCCTATGGCACATCTCCGGTTTGGACAACGACTCCAACCCGCATCCCATGTTCGTGAAGAAGAGCGACTTCGCGAAGGCCCACGGTTTGGACGTGGCGGCCGTGTCGCCCGATGCCACCACCGGCTCCGGGCCATCGGCTTCCTTTTTGGGGAGCGACATGCGCGCCGCCTATTACGGTGGAACGGCGCTCACCGGCGTCGGCCAGAACCTGGGACTGTTCGAGTATCTAGGCACCGACCTGACCGACTTGACCACTTATTTCACCAACGTCGGCCAAACCAACAATGTGCCGATCACCCTGCTCTCCACGGACGGGACCAGCACATCCTGCGTGGATTCGAGAGCCGGCGGCAAGTGTGACGACACCGAACAGACGCTGGACATGACCCAGGCGATCGGCATGGCTCCGGGGCTGGCCAGCCTGGTCATGTACATCGGATCCACGGATACGGCAATCATCAGCGCCATGACGACGCACAGCCCGCTGCCCACCACGATCGGCTGTTCGTGGGGCTGGACGCCGGCGGATGCATCCACGCTCGACCCGTACTTCGAGAAGATGGCGGCGCAAGGCCAGAACTTCTTTGCGGCTTCGGGCGACTCTTCCACATGGTCGGCGAGCAATGAGGCATGGCCGGCGGACGATGCGAACGTGGTTTCCGTGGGCGGCACGGACCTGGTCACCGCCAGCGCGGCGGGTCCCTGGAAGTCGGAAACGGCATGGTCCGACAGCGGCGGCGGCATTTCGCCGGACAGCATCCCTATCCCCGCGTGGCAGAAGCTCTCGGGAGTGATCAACTCCAGCAACAAGGGTTCCACCACCCTGCGCAACGGTCCGGATGTCTCGGCGAACGCGAACTTTACGTTTTACGTCTGCGCCGACCAGACCACTTGCACGGCCAACGAATACGGCGGCACCAGCTTCGCCACACCCATGTGGGCCGGCTACATTGCGCTGGTCAACCAGCAGTTGGTTGCGAACGGCCAACCGACCATCGGCTTCCTGAACCCCACGATCTACGCGCAGAACGTGACATCCAGCTATGCGGCGGACTTCCACGACATCACCAGTGGCACGTCCGGCAGCTACTCGGCGGTGACCGGTTACGACCTGGTGACCGGCTGGGGCAGTCCGAACAGCGGGCTGATCGCCGCCCTCTCCGGACCGGCGACTCCCGGCTTCAGCCTGTCAGCCTCGCCCACTTCGGTCTCGGTGGTACAGGGCAGCTCGGGAACCTCCACCATTACCAGTACGGTGACGGGCGGCTTCGATTCGGCCGTTACCTTGACCGCTTCCGGCCAGCCAACGGGCGTGACCGTGGGCTTCAACCCAAGCTCGATCACCGGTACCGGCACTTCCACGATGACCATGACGGTGGCCGCCACGACAGCCACCGGCACCTATAGCATTACGGTCAAGGGGACCTCCGGCAGCACCACCGAAACAACGGCCGTCTCGCTGACGGTAACGGCCACGGCGAGTCCCGCCTTCACCATTTCCGCCTCGCCCACTTCAGTTTCCGTGGTGCAGGGTAGCAGCGGCTCTTCTACGATTACCACCACCGTCTCCGGCGGCTTTGATTCGGCGATCGCCTTGACCGCGAGCGGCCAGCCGACAGGCGTCACTGTGACCTTCAATCCCACGTCCATCGCGGCTCCGGGTTCTGGCACCTCAACCATGACCATGGCAGTGGCATCCACCGCCGCGACCGGCGCCTACACCATTACGGCTACGGGCACCGGCGGCGGAATCACGCACACAGCCACCGTATCGCTCACCGTGACGGCGGCGGCGAGCGGCAACTTCACCATCTCCGTCTCGCCCACGTCGGGATACCTATATCGGGGCCAAAGCGGCTATGCCGTGGTCACGACGGCTGTCTCCGGCGGCTTCGACTCGGCCATTGCGTTATCCGCGACTGGCCAGCCGACGGGCGTCACCGTCAGCTTCAGTCCCGCTTCCATCAAGGCGCCGGGTTCGGGCAAGTCCGAGATGCTTCTGACCGTCTCCGAAACCGCCGCGTTCGGCACGTACCCGATCACGATAACCGGCACGGGCGGAGGCATTACGCATACCACGGTGCTCACTTTCGAAGTCGAGCCGCGCTGACGCTTACAATCGCCTGCGCCGGCTGCGCCGGTGCTGCATGACGCATGGGCCCGGACTCTTTTTGGTGTCCGGGCCTTTGCTTTTGGTGCGGAGTCTGAATCGGCGCGAAAAACCGGGGCCGATTGCCGGGCCGCCGAGCTTATTGTGATCATTCTTGCCCTTTTCTGTAGCAAAATAGCCTGCGCGGCAGCCGGAACGATCGGCACGCCGAATCAAGGTAAGGCGAGGATTGCCTGACTCCCGATCAGTGAAACGTTTTGCCGTTCAAAATTCACTATTTACTGAGTAATAATCCCTCAACGGATCGAGAATCGGCGTTACGACTGTCGCCCGACGGCTTGAATAGAGAGAACCCAAGTATGGCGGGCCGCCACAAGGATGGCGCTTAAAGACGAGTTGGCAAAGTGGAAGGATGGCGATCGGGTTATCGCCACGGTTCAACCCGCCAGTGGGGCTGCCGAGACTGCCGGCTTGCAGGATATCCAACCCCAGGTATTCCGCATCGAGGGATGGAAGCCGTTCGCATTGTTCATCCTGCCCGCGCTGGTGCTCCTGCTGACGTTGCTCTCCAAGAACGTGCGCACGCTTCTTTTCATCGGCCAGGATGGCAGGGTGAGCAATTCAACCACGCAAGTGTCTCTCCGGTTCACGCTGTTGGTTTCAGCGTATGTGTCGACTTTCCTTCTGCGCTGGACCACCGCCGGCGGCTTCCTCGGCTGCATTGGAACGCCCACAAATCTCCTGGTGCTCTCCGGATTGAGCGGACTGACATTTGCCGGCGCAAAGGGTATTACGGCCGGCAAAGTCGCAAATCGGCCCGCGGTCCCCGCAGCCGGCGCGCCGGCCGGAAAACGAACGGACGCCCCGGTGCAAGCCAAAATCGGCGACCTGATCAAAGACGACACTAACAAGTTCGATTTTGGCGATTTCCAAATGCTGGGCGGTTTCCCTGCCCCGACCTGGACGGCACGGTTCTCGCGATGTTCGGTGTCGGCCAAGGGGCGTATCTGACGAAGAAGGCCGCCACTGGCATCGACCAATAGAAACGCGATCGCGCCTTTCAGCGCCGGGCCAGGGAAGCATTGTCCGAGTGGGTCGCAATTTCGCGCGTGAAGACCTGCAGGGGCCCCCAGTAGTACGGCCGCCGGTAGGTCCCGGCGGAGCGCATCAGCGCCAGCTTGGCGGCGCGCAGGGCCCAAGCGGGCGCTCGGCCCGCCACGATTTCCTTATAGAGAACCGGCACGAGCTGGGCGGAGGCGGCGTCGTCCTCATCCCACAGCGTAGCGATCACGCTCTGGGCGCCGGCCTGCAGGAAGGCCCAGGCGAAGCCCATCAAGCCTTCGCCGGAGTAGGCTTTCGCGCCCGCGCTCGTGCACGCCGAGAGAGTGACCAGGTCCGCATGGAGCGGCACGGCCGCGACGTCGCCGGCATACAGCTTGTAGCTCTCGCCCTGGTGCGAGAGGATGATGGCCGAGTTCAGCGGGCTCACCAGATTCGCGACGGCATGCGTGGCAAAGTGGATGTGGGTGAAGTTCGCGGGCAGCGCCCTGGCATATTCCGCGGGAACCGCGGCGGCGCCGGTGAAGGCGACGCGGTTTGCGGCCGGGAAACATTCCTCGACGGCTGCAATCTCCTTCCGGGCATTCGGCAACGGCCCAAATTCCTGCCCCACCAGCACCGGATCGCCCATGATGAGAAGCTTCGGTGCACGGGCAGGTTTGTGCGCATCGGTGGCCAGCAGGCGCAGCGACGGCGCGGTGGCGATGGTCACGTCTTCAATCCAATAATGCGGCTGCGGACCGGGCACGACCAGCGTTTCGAAGTTGAGCTGGTGCAACTCGCCATCGGGCACCACGATCACGTTCGAGCCGGCCGGGATCAGCTTCGCCACCGGACCGAGCACGGCCTGGTAGAGTGCGGATGCATCGCGCTGCGCCAGCAGGTCGCGGCCTTGCGTTACAGCATCGACGTGCTTCCGCACCAGGGCGCCGATCTGCCTGCCCGGCGGCAGACCAACGCGGGCGAGCGGGCCGGAGCCGATTACCCACACCGAGGACCGTTTTGGCTCTACCCAGTATGAAAGAACGACGGTATGGTAAGCCCGGGCAGCGCGCTGCAGGCCGGCTAGGTCAAGACTGGGTGGAAGCGCTCCCAGACGCTGCAGCCGGAGGCTGAGAACGCGCGCCCGCGCGGATTCGGCAATTTCCAGAGCCTTCTCCTTCTGGCCAGTTTTGGTCAGGAATTCAACGTAGTCCTGAAAGAGGCCGACCAAATGGAGGGTAATGAAGGTGCTCTTCGAGTCGTCGTTGCCGAGATTGTTCCAATCGCGGTCGATGGTGCCGATACCATTTTGGTATTGTTCAGCAGCCTGCTTCAGTTTGCCTCGTTTGAAGTACAGCGAAGCAAGATATCCGTAGGCTTCCCATAGCACATCCGGCGCAGGCACCCGCTGCGCTTGGGCGATGACTGCCAAGTAATGCCTTTCCGCCTGGGCGGACTTCCCCATGAGATCCTCGATTTCGGCGACGCTCATTTGCGCATAGACCAAGGATTGGGGATCTCCGCGGCGTTGGTTGAGTTCCAGGGCCTTGTCGCTATAGCGTTGAGCGGCCGGCAGATCCACCATTTCGATCGCGATCTGGGTGAGGTTGTGCCAAGCGAAGGCTTGCCATTCATCGTTGCCGACGTCGGCGGCCAGCTTGGCGGCCTGCTGTTCAAGCCGCGCTGCCCGGTCGTACTCTCCCTTCGCGAAATACACATTTCCAATGTCCACTAACCAGCGCAGTCGCAGGTCGGGTTGGCCGAGAGAAGCAGCCAGCGATTCGGCCTGGGTGAGAGCCGCCATGGCGCGATCCAGGTCTCCCAAGCGGGTGTAACACCAACCCTGGTTGCCGAGTATACCGCCGATGAGCGGCCTGGCTCCACAGCGGCGGCCCGTGACGAGGGCTTCATCGAAGTACGGCAGGGCCTCATCGAATCTCGAGAAGCGCATGCTGTTGAATCCGCGGGCCAGTTGCACCCAGGTCAGCAAGAAGTCGTCGTGCGCCTGCCCGGCCGCGGAAAAGGCAGCTTGGATATGGACCGCAGCCTCCGCGCGGTCCGGTACTGTCTCACCCAGGTACAACTCGACCATGCAGATCACACTCGGATCGCGGGATGCGATGGCCAGCGGCAGGGCTTCGCGCAGCAGTTTCTGCCGGACGGAACCTCCCGGTAGATTCGCCGTATCCATCTTCCAACGCGCCTTCAATCCAGGCGAGAGTGGCGGGCCCGCCGTTTCCAACAGCGAACGAGCTTCCGGCGTACGGCTGATTTTGGTTAGATCTTCCACGGCAAGGAGGCGGAATTTCCACCCCCAGCCGCCTTCCGGCCACTTGCGGAGGCCTTGGCGCGTCCTCTCCAGCGAGGTCGGAAAGTCCCCCGTCCGATAGAGAGATTGCGCCTCCCGATAGAGCATGTCAGGGGAGGAGCGACTGCACGACAGCAGCCCCAGTTGCATCGCGCACAGCGCCGACAGACCTAGCCGCCAGTGCCCCCGCCTTGAGTTCCACCGCCGGTTCCGCCTCCGGACGGAGGGCTGCTGAACGCGAAACGCAGCATCGCGATCTGGTGCACGGAATGCCAGTTTTCGCCCGGTACGATCGTCCATTCGCCGAAGAAGATCCTACCAAAATGCCGCAGGTAGATGCACCGCGAAGGACTGCCAATGATAGCTTGCCGGACTTCGGCGTCGATTTTGGGGTCGGGATCGTCGCCGGCCAGATAGGCTTCTCGCTGGTCGGCGGAGTAATGGAACGGCGGCGGCAGCGGCGCGGGGAGCGGCGTGCCGTTGAGCGTGAGGTTCACGAAGCTGCAATCGAGAGGCAGCACGCGGGTGCGGCGGGCGTGCGGTCCAGGCCGGTCGTACCAGCCGCGCCGGTAGACGGTGACCATGCCCAGGACGATGCGGTCGACCGTGAGCACCGACTTCCCATCGACTCTTAGGTTTTCGACGGTGGCTCTGACCTCGGTGCGAAAGAAGCCGTTCTTATCTTCCGGCTTCGCGTCGACCTCCGTGGCGCAGGCCCCGTGGGACAATCCGCTGGGCATGGTGAATCCAGGATGGCTACCTGTATAGTGGCCGGCCTTTCCGTCCGGCAACGCGCATTTGGCATGCCCGTCCAATTTGTACGGGCCAGGATTGGTGATGTCGGCATCCACTCCGAATGCCTGGCCATGATAAAAGTAATCCTTCATCGGCATGAGCTATCTCCTTCTTAACTTTCGACGTGAAATTCGGAATTTAGACCATGATATGATTCCGTGCCCGGGGTTGCCGCGGACCTCCAGGGTGTGTACGCCGTCCCGCAATCCCACCAGCGGAACTTCCAGATACAGGTCGCTTTCCTGGCCGGTGGGCGGGCTGACGGCGCCGGCGGACTCGGGTTTCCCGGCGGCATTCAGGATTTCGTAAGAATAGGACGAATATTTTGAGCCTGGCGCGCGGATTTGCGCGAGAAATGCCGCGGCGGCGGACGGAATGGGGTGCACTGGCATTTCGCTGGAACCACGCACCGGTCCCGGCGCGAGGTACGCGGGAAGCAAGCGCGGCGCGGCCGCATCGCGCGAGACGGCAATCAATACGAAGCCGAGCCCCGACGCCAACATGGCATTGGCGGCCAATGAAAACGCCAGCGCGCGCCGCGGAAGAAGCCATGCGAGCGCAACCTCCCGCAAACCCGGCTTGGGCAGCGCCGCGGCCCGCTCGCGAAGAAAGGCGCGCGCGTTGGCGGCGAAGACGAGTTCGCAGCGAACCTCCTCGGCACAGTCCGGACAATCGAAAAAATGTGCCTCAAATGCGTCTCGTTCCGCGGAAGCAAGCTCTCGGGCTACGTACTTTTCCGCAGATCGAAACCGTATTGCTTTGTGGTGCGCCAACTTGGCCCTCTATTAGGTAGTGAAATGAAAAGCGATTTCGTTACAGGGGAACACCAGCATAAATTGTGGGGCGGTCCCCTCAGGGAGCTGCGCTACAATTTATTGCAGGATTGCGAGCTTGGTAAAGTCGCATTGCACAAGGGCACCCGCCCTCCGCTCTTGTTCAGTTAGGCGAAGGTGTGGTGATGCGCCCTATCTTGTTGCCATAATACTCAGTGAACCAGATGGCGCCATCCGGGCCCGGCTCGGCCACCATGGGTGCGGACGCAGGAGTGGGGACGGGATACTCCGTAATCGCGCCCACCAGAGTGATTCGTCCGATCCGGTTGCCCGCGTGCTCGGTGAACCAAAGAGCGCCATCGGAACCCACGGCGATAGATCCCGGCTGACTCTTGGGGGTGGGCACGGCATACTCGGCGATCGCGCCGGCGGTGGTCAAACTGGCGATCTTGTCGCCGGCATATTCCGTAAACCACAGCGACAGATCGGGGCCGGTAATGATCACGTTCGGGTCGCTATCCGGAGTGGGCGACTTGTATTGGTTGGTGACCACGCCGGCGGTGGTCATGCGCGCCACCCTGTTGCTGCCCCATTCGGTGTCCCAGATCGCGCCATCGGGCCCCACCCCGAGGTCCCAAGGAGCCAAGGGCACAGGATATTCGGCCAGCGTTCCATCGGTGGCGATGCTCCCGATCTTTAGGCTGCTCCCGTGTTCCGTGAACCAGAGCGCACCGCCGGGTCCGCTGACGATGTCCCAAGGTTCGCTGCCGGGGGTGGGCAGCGGGAACTCGGTGACCGACCCGAGGGTGGTGATTCGCCCGATCTTGTTTCCGCCATTTTCGGTGAACCAGAGCGCCCCGTCCGGCCCCGCGACGATCCATACAGGCTTGCTGTCCGGTGTTGGAATACGGTACTCGGTGATGGCTCCGCCGGTGGTGATGCGCCCGATCTTATTTCCATGCACTTCGGTGAACCAGAGCGCACCGTCCGGTCCCGCAGTGACTGCAAAAGGAAGGCAGGATTCGGTAGGAATGCCGTACTCGGTGATCGTCTGCGCGGGCACCTCCGCAGCCAAGCTCAACAGCGACGCGGCCAGCAACGCAAGGAGCGGGACCTGGTAGTGCTTGGGATTCAAAGGCGGCATCGGCTTTGAGGTTAGCACAATCGACCCGTATCCGCTTGATTTGACGGGTCCACCCGGCTTGCCCGAGTCCCCGTGGCTTCCCGCCCTGCCGCTATACTATGCTTTCCGGACGGAATTCCATACCATGCGCTACCAGGATGCCGGGGTCAACATCGATGAGGCGGATCGCGCCGTCTCTTCCATACGCAAACTGGCGCGCGGCACATTCACCCGCGGGGTGCTCACCGATATCGGCAGCTTCGGCGCGTGCTACTCGCTGGCCGGATGGAAGAAGCCCGTCCTCATCAGCTCGGCCGACGGCGTAGGCACCAAGATCAAAGTCGCCTTCCTGACCGGCCGCCACGATACCGTGGGCGAGGATCTGGTGAATCACTGCGTCAACGATATCGCCGTGCAAGGCGCGGTGCCGCTTTTTTTTCTCGATTATTTCGCCACCGGCAAGCTGGAAGCCGGTGTGGCCGCGCAGGTGGTGGCGGGCCTCGCGCGCGGTTGCCGCCGCAACGGTTGCGCGCTGATTGGCGGCGAGACCGCCGAGATGCCCGGCCTCTATGCGCCCGGCGAATACGATCTGGCGGGATTCATCGTGGGCGCGGCCGAACGGCGCGCGCTGATCGGCGGGAAGCCCGTCCGCGCTGGTGACGCGCTGCTGGGCCTGCCCTCCACCGGGCTGCATACCAATGGTTATTCCCTGGCGCGCAAGCTGCTTTTTGAAGTCGCCGGCTACGGGCCATCGAGCGTTGTGCCGGAACTCGGCGCAACCGTGGCCGATGCGCTGCTCCAGGTACATCGCAGCTATTTGAAGCCGATTCGCGCTCTGGCGGAACGAGGCCTGCTGCGCGGAGCCGCGCACATCACCGGCGGCGGCCTCACAGACAATACCCCGCGCATGCTGCCCGCGGGGCTGGCGGCCCAGATCGATACCGGCGCATGGACGATCCCGCCGATTTTCGAGCTGCTGCGGCGGCTGGGCAACCTGCCGGAAGACGATTACCGGCGCACGTTCAACCTCGGTATCGGCATGCTTCTGGCGGTGCCCCGCGCAAAGCTACGGCGCGCTGAAAAGGCGTTGCGCAAGTTGGGCGAGCCATACTTCGTGGCTGGCCAGGTTCTGCGGCAAAAGCGCCGCGGGCCGCGGGTGGTGTACCGGTGAAGCGCCTGGGCATTCTCCTTTCGGGGCGCGGTTCGAATTTCGAAGCCATCGCCGACAATGTGGCCGCCGGCATCCTCCGCGCCGAAATCGCCATCGTGATCTCCAACCGTCCGGAAGCGCCGGGGCTGGCGGCCGCCCGCCGGCGCAGCCTGCCCGCGATATGCATCCCGTCCAAGGGATTGGACCGTACCATCTACGACGCCATGCTCTCCGAAGAGCTAAAAAAACATGCCGTGGACTTGGTCTGCCTGGCAGGATACATGCGATTGCTCAGCGCCGGGTTCATCCGCGAATTCCCTGGCCGCGTATTGAACATTCATCCTTCGCTGCTGCCCTCGTTTCCGGGCCTCGACGCGCAGCACCAGGCGCTCGACCATGGCGTCAAAGTGACCGGCTGCACCGTCCACTTCGTCGACGAATATCTGGATTCCGGCCCTATCCTGGTACAAGCGGCCGTGCCCGTGCTCGACGACGATACGGTCGAGTCGTTGTCGGCGCGCATCCTGAAAGAGGAGCACCGCATCTATAGCGAAGCCATCCGCATGGCGATCGGCGGCGCACTACGGATTGAGGGACGCCGGGTGCTGAGCGGGGCCTGACTGGGGCGGGACCAGCGCCAGTTTGCGCGCCCGGTGACCCAGGAAATCCGCGAATCTTACTGGTGGAACCTCCCGGCGGCCCAGTTGCTTTTGCACCGCCCGCTGATAGCGGCGCAGCGCCTCGTCGCGGCGCGACGGGGTCAGCCGGCAGGCCTCCAAGTCCAACAGCATATGGACTTCCCATGGCTGGAACGAGGTGCGGCGGATCTGTCCATCCAGGAGTTCTTTCACCAACCGGTTGAAGCGATTGGCCATCAATTCGATATCCGGCGGCTCTTCCATACTGGTGATATCGGCCGAGCGCGGATGAAACTTTAGCAATCCGAATCTGACATATATTTACACGCGCGAACGGGCCATGCGCATCTATCAAAGTGAGTACGGAGGTGATGCGATGGCCCCACAAATTCAAGCGCCAGAAGAATCCGACGTCCTGCGCGAGCAACTGGAATACCTGATCGCGCACAGAGCCGGCAACGCCCAGTGCGGCTGCTCCGCATGCCAGCGATACCTTAGGGTCCGCTCCGCTCTGCTCGAGATTTTTGCAAAACCGTCGTGCATTGGGGTGCGAGAGATCGGCTCTCGCCGGGCCAAAGCCGCGTAGGTTGAGGTTTCAGCCGCTCCCGCGGATCGTGCGTTACCAAGCCATTTATCATAATTTCCCGCCTCCGCTGGCTGAAGGATGTATACTGTCTTGAAGACCAGGAGCCAAAATGGAGCACTCGGATGAGATTGGAACCGGAGTGCCTTCTTTTCGCCCCAAGCCCGATATCACCGCTCTGCTGCGGAAGGTTAGCGCCGGCGACCTCACGGCGCGCGAGCAGTTATTTGCCGTTGTTTACGCTGAACTGCGGCGCTTGGCGCGGCTGGCCATGCGCAATGAGCGGTGCGAACACACTTTGCAGCCGACGGCGCTGGTCAACGAGGCTTATCTTCGGCTATTCGGCGAGGGCGGGGTCGATTGGCAGAATCGCGCGCATTTCTTTAATGTCGCTGGGCAAACCATGCGTCGAATTCTGGTGGATCATGCGCGAGGTTTTCGGTCGAAGAAGCGTTGGGCCGGACAGCGCGTCGAAATTGACGACCGGCTGGGTTTGAGCCAGGAGAAGTCCGTCGCGCTGGTCGTTCTGGACGAGGCGCTCGAGCGCCTTGAGTCTCTCGACTCGCGCCAGTGCCGTATCGTAGAGCTTCGATTCTTTGCCGGTCTTACCAACGAGGAAGCGGCCGCCGCGCTGGGCATCAACGTCCGTACTGTGAAGCGCGACTGGCAGATGGCGCGCGCCTGGTTGCATTCGCAAATTACGACATGACGCCCGAGCGCTATCAATCCGTCCGGGAGATCTTCCACGAGCTCGTGGATCTCAGCCCCTCCGGCAGACGCGCCCGGCTCGACGCCCTCGCGAACCTGGAAATTAGAAATGAGGTCAGCCGGCTGCTCGATTACAACGACCGCGAAGGGAACGTCCTGGACGAGCCCGCGCTCGCTCCCGTCCAAACGCTGAAAAGCGGAGACGCCGTCGGAAGATTCAAAATCATCCGCCTGATCGGCTACGGCGGCATGGGCGAAGTCTTCGAGGCCGAAGATACCAAGTTCTCCACCCGTGTGGCCATTAAGACTATCGCGCCTGAGTGGCTCGGAGACCACGACAGCGAACTGCGCTTCATCCGCGAGAACAAGCTCGCCCGACGGATCACCCATCCGAATGTCTGCAGGATATACGAATACCTGGAAGAACAGCGTTCCCCGTACACTTTCGGCGTGCTCGTGATGGAGCTTCTGGAAGGCGAGACACTGGAAGAACTCGTGCGCCGCGAGGGTCCTCTGCCCATTGCGCGCGCCCGCCCTATCCTGGCTGGAATTCTCGACGGGTTGGAAGCAGCCCACGACGTGGGAGTGATTCACCGCGATCTTAAACCCGCCAACGTCATGATTACCCGCCAGGGCCGGGCCGTCGTCACGGATTTCGGCCTCGCCAAGAGCGTCAGGGACGAGGACCAGCAAACCGCTCGCATTCAGGGGACCATCTCATACATGGCTCCGGAGCAGCGCCATGGGGACAGCTCTGTCCGCAGCGATGTCTATTCGCTGGGCTTGGTGGTTCATTTCATGGTCGCCGGGCGCCTGCCCGGGACAGACGCGGCACCCCTTCGCTATTGGCGTGGGCCCATTCGGAACTGCATTGCGACCAGTCCCGCCGACCGCTACGCAACCGTCAAAGAAGTCCGCAATGCCTTCCTGCCGAAGCCGTTGTATTCCCGGCGCGGCTGGGTTGCCGCCTCCGTGGCCGTTCTCGGCGGAGTCGCCGCCGCCGTCGTGTCGCGAAACGAAGGAATGCCGGTCCCGCCCGGCACCGATCTCTACCTCGCCGGCCTCCAAAATAATACCGGGGATCAAAGCCTCTTGTCGCTGGGTAGTATCCTGAGTTCGCAAATCGAGCAATCGCCCCATTTGCGCGTGGTGAACTCTCTCCCGCAAGGCTTCCAGGGTGTGACTCTCAACCCTGGCATTCGCCAGGATGGCGACGGCTTCCTGCTGCAATTCCGCCTGAATTGGCCGCGCCGCGGCGCAAGCCGGACGCGTTCCTTCAAGTCCGCTTCGCGTGCCGATCTGTTCGCAACCCTTCGCGCCGCCTCCCTCTGGGTTCGCCAGGTGACCGGTGAATCACCCAGCGATATCGCCGAACTGGACGCAAAGCCCCAATCGGCGACCACCGCTTCCTGGGACGCTCTGCTCGCCTTCTCCAGGGCGGAGCGGGAATTCGACGCCGGTCGCCGGCCGGAAGCATTGATAGCTCTTGACGAAGCTCTCCGCTGGGACCCCGAATTCGCGCTTGCCCAGATGCGCAAAGGCGACATCCTGTTCGGTCTCGGCCGGGATACCGACGGCCTCCAAGCCTGGCACAAGGCTGTTACGCTTGCCGAAAAGCACCGGTTGACTCGCCGGGAGGAATTCCGTATCCGCGCCATGTTTTTCGCCGATACGTGGAGCTACGCGGAAGCCGTACGCGCTTATGAAGCTTTCGGGCTTTACTATCCTCGGGATCCGCAGGCCTTCAGGGCGCGCGCACGACCTTTGCTGCTACTTGGTCGAGGGCCCCAAGCATTGGAGGTATTGCGCCAAGCCATAGCCATCGAGCCTGGCGATGCGACGGCGCACGCGAGTATGGCCTGGAACGCATGCGTCTTGGGCGACACCGCTCTGGCGCATCGCGAGCTTGCAGAAGCCGCGCAACGTGGTCCGCGAGTGGGTGCTAAGTTCGCCCTATTCATTGCGTTCGTCGAGGGTCGCTACGGCGAACTTCCGGCGTGGTTTGAGAAGACCTTAGCCGGGGCTCCCGCCGTTAGCCACAGCGGGGCCGTAACGCTATACGCCCATATGCTGGCCGAAAGATCCCAGTGGCCCGAGTTTGAGTCAATCCTGACCCGGGGCATAGAATTCGATCGCTCCTATGGCCTGACTTCCGCCGCCGAGAGTAAGTCGATGGCCCTTTTGTGGTTTCGTTTGCGCTATAGTAAGCGAGGCCCGGACATCGATTCGTCGGTTTCTTCCCTCCGCGATGTTGTCGGACTATGGACCAGAACCGAGACGGCAAGTCTGCTTGCGCGGGCTGGTTTGGTGAGCCAAGCCAGGGACTTGGCGGCGAATCTTGCCGTGCCGTTCACGGCCCCGATCTTTGAATACGCGCGACGGAGGATGGATGGGGAGATCCTCATTGCTGAAGGCACGGTGGGACTGGGAATTAGTAGCTTGAGGAAAGCTGCCGCTGCCATGGCCCCAGCCTGGCCCAAGGAGTTTCTGGCTTGGGGTTGTGCTCACGGCGATCCCCCGGCCGCTGTCGCAGAGTATAAAAGGGTTGCCGCAGGCAAGGGCATCCTATGGCATAGCAATTTCTTCCACCGGCCCGGTATTTGGGCCGATTCTCTGGCCGCGTTGGCGCGGCTGGACCCGGACTCTCGAGACGCTTGCGACACAGCGCTACGGCAATTGCGAAGCGCAATATAGAAAGGTTGAGATATGACGCCAGCTACTTCCAATACGACGACAGGCACAACAAGTACCAACACGACACCAAGCACCGCACCCGCCGATACACCCATCGGCAAGTACCAGTTTCTGATCGCGGTTGCCGGATTGATCTGGGCAACACCTGCCAATGATGCGCTAACCGCGGTTAATCCGGCGGATCCCGCGAACCCCGATCCTAATAAACCCAGTAAAGTTCTCCAGGCCCTCAAGGTTTCCGGACTCAACGTTGGCCCCGACCAGGAGCAGCAAGTCCTTCAGGCGATAACGCTGCTCAACTCAAACCCCAACACATTGACCGCGATTCAGCATATGCGGACTAGTTTCGCTCCCATGATGAGCGAGGATTACACCGGTCCCGAGCATGTAACGACCCAACTGCAAGTCCTTTTTAAGCAATCGCGTGCAATCGAAGATGCCATCGCCAACCACCAGGCGGTTGCGGGTACCTAAGGAGACGCTAATACGATGTCCAGCGCAATCACCCGCCGCCAGTTTGCCGGTATGTGCCTGGCGGCCTCAGCCTATGGAAAAACCGCGCGCCGTTTCCACGGCTCTGATGGCGTATCTCTCGATGCGCTCCAACCGCCGCAATACACTTTTCCAGTCCTGAATCAGCTTCCAAGGCCACAGGCAAGCGAGATTGCGCCGGGCGACCCGTACTGGGCGCTTCTTCGTAAGGCCTACATATTGATGGGCCGTTGCGAATACGGAGCCTGCCCCCCAAGCTCGCTATTCCTTAAATTCGCTGCGCTCCATGAGCAGGCCTGTTCTGGAACCCAGAACATTCACTATTCACCCAACTTTCTGGTTTGGCATCGCGGGTTGTTGTACTTTCACGAACGGGCCATCAATAGAGTCTTGATCGCTAGCGGGGATATCGCGAAAGACTCAATCCGCTTGCCGTCCTGGAATTGGGACCGGGTCGCTGGGCCGGTTGTCTCTTTGCCCAGCTCTTATCTGTCTCCAGCGTCGCTCGAGTTGAATCCTCTTTATGAGCAACAAAGACGCCAGCCAAGCTCCTTCTCCAGCGGCTTTACCGACCAAGACGCCGTAAGTCAGTTTCTGTCGGCTCCGGACTTTACCCTGTTCAAAACGTTGCTGAATGGCGTGCACAACATGGTGCACGAGTTCGTTGGCGGTCTTATGCAACAGATCCCCACCGCCGGATTCGACCCAGTATTCTACGCGCACCACGTCAATGTGGACCGGTTGTTGCAGGAGTGGCTCTCCTTCCCGGATAACCTCCACCAATGGCCGGCTTCGTCCGGCAGCCTTCTCCTTCTGGATGAAACGGGTGCCCCGGTTCAAGTCCGGCCGTCGGACTTCTTTGATATTTCGAAGCTGGGTTACAGCTACCCGAATCTCCCTTCTCACACTGTGGAGCAGGCCAACGCGCCTCGTCTGCGCATCGATAATATCCGGCTCAGGAACCAATATCCCGGCTATGTTGCCTTCCTGGCCGACGTCGATCCACACCGGCTTGGAAAGACTCTCGACATGGATCAAAAAGGGGTAGTGGCATATTCAGCTCCTGCTCAATCCATGCAAGAAAAGGGAAGACTTTCGCCCATGAATCTGTCGTACGTATGGCGAAAGCCGCGTCCTACAAGGATGATTGCAGTCTATGTGGGCAAGGGCGACGTGATCCAAGGCCACGACAAGATCACCTCCTTTTCGGTCGAATCGGTCAAATAGGCGCGGCCGACAACCTGCATATGCTACCGTCGAGGCATGCAAAATCCCGATGGCATCTCCCGCCGCACCCTTCTTACCGCCGGAGCGTCCGCCGTCTCGCTGCTTCAACCGCGCAAATCTCGTGCCGCCGATAACGACCATCTGAAGGCCGGCCTGGTGGGCTGCGGCGGGCGCGGCACCCAAGCAGTCGTGGACCTGCTCACCGGCAACGAACACGTCGAGCTCGTAGCCATGGCGGACGTCTTCGAAGACCACCTCGAACAGTCGCTCGCCCGCCTGCGCGACCCCAAGTTCCTCGCGCGCTACGCCGGCATCACCGTGGAGCGCAACGGCCAGCCCCAGGAGATGAAAGCCGACGACTTGGTGGCCTCCATCCAGCCGCGCATCCGCGTCGCGCCCGAGCATCACCTCACCGGCTTCGACGCCTACCAAAAGCTGCTCGCGTCCGACATCGATATCGTGATGCTATGCACCCCGCCCGGCTTCCGGCCCATGCATTTCGAAGCGGCGGTCAATGCCGGCAAACACGTCTTCACCGAAAAACCCATCGCCACCGATCCGGTAGGCGCGCGCCGCTTCATCGCCGCCGGAAAGCTGGCCGCGGAGCGCAAGCTGACCGTCGTCTCCGGCGCCCAGCGCCGCGCCCAACGCGAGTATGTGGAAACCGTGCAGAAGATCCACGATGGCGCCATCGGCGACATCACCGCGCTCTACGCTTACTACCTCAGCGGCCCGGTCTTTCACGCCGAACGCCGCGACCCGAAATGGAGCGACATGGAGTGGCAGCTCCGCAACTGGTATTCATTCATCTGGGTTTGCGGCGACCAGATCGTCGAGCAGCACTTCCACAATATCGACTTTATGAACTGGCTGATGGGCGCGCATCCCGTGAAGGTAGTCGCTTCCGGCGGCGCGGCGTGGCGTCCGCGCGAGGAACTCTACGGCAATATCTACGATCACATGAGTTCCGATTTCACTTATCCGAACGGAGTGCATCTCAGCAGTCACTGCCGCCAGTATCCCAAGGGCGTCTATACCAATGTCAGTGACTCGGTCGTAGGCGCCAAGGGCCGCAGCAACGGCATGGACATGGGCGCGCCCGGGATCAATCCCTACGTGCAGGAACACATCAACATGATCCGCAGCATCCGCGGCGACGGGCCGTACCTGAATTACGCGCAGCCGATCGCCGAAAGCACCCTCACCGCTATCATGGCTCGCGAATCGGCTTACTCAGGGCAGGAAGTCACCTGGGACCAGATCGTGAATTCGCAATTGGACCTCATGCCCAAAGCATTCGGGTATGACGTAAAGATGGATGCCGCTCCACTGCCGGTCCCAGGCGTCTATAAGTTCGTATAAAACCGGCTACTCGCTGCCGTTCTTCCGCATCGAATAGCGGTCCAATTCGGCGATGAGCGGCCGGGCAGCGGGGGGCGCATGCATGGTGCTGGCCAGAATTTCCCTGTTACTCATTTCCTGTCCGTACAGTTCGCGATTGGCCTTGTGATCCGGACGCACCGTGGCCCCGCTCAGCGAGACGCCGGCAAAAATACCCTTGGTCCGCGACCACGAAAGGATTTCCGCGTTCATCGACGCATCGGTATCGGCCGCCGCGGTCCGTCCCACCGGTCCGGCCGCGACGCTGGCATCCCCGCCCAGAGTGACTTTGTCCTTATCTAACATATGCATGCCGTGCTCGTTCATCACCAACATGACAACATCGGTAGATTCACCGCCAATCTGAAAACCGAAACTGCCGCCTTCCACCACTACCGCGGCGGGCGCGCCCCACCCCATGCCCATGCCTCTCCGGCAAGTGGCAAAGCCTTTTCCATACTCGCCGCCCACTACAAACGCGCCTTTCTTCAGCGACGGTACTACCACCACGCAATAGGCCTTATTCAAAAGATCTTGCGGGATCCCCTTATCGGGCGTGCCCATGATCTCATGCATAGTCCTGGCCGATTCCTCGAGGCGCTCCGGCGGCGTCTCCGCAAAAAGGCCCAGCGACGAGCAACTCAGAGCCGTCGCCAAAATCAAAGCTTTCTTCATTCCCAGATCCTCCACAATCATTATCGCGCGGCAGCGCTATGCCAGTCTCCTGGGGGCTCGCGTTTCAGCCTGTGAAATGTGAAAATACACCCGCACATTCCGCGGAACAGTGATGTTATCCTCGATACCGATGTGCATTAAGTTACGATATCTCCCCCTGCTCCTGATTGTGTCTCCCGCCTGCGCCGCGGTGGTCTCCGACGTTCGCTTCAAACTCTCGGCCGGCGACTTATCCAGCGCCGAGGCCCTGGCCGAAGATTACCATCGCGCCAATGGCGCCAACTCGGAATACGCCGCCGCCTTCTCCTGGCTGGCGCGCGGTGCGTTGACGCTAGGCCAAACCGATACGGCCGCCCGCTATCTTGCCGAAACCAAATCGCTTGTGGCCGAATTGCTTAAGACCAGGCGCGTAGAAGACGACAACTTCCTGGAAGCCGCCGCCGGCACGTGCATCGAAGTGGAAGCGCGCATCATGGCGGCGCGCGGCAACCGGGATCGGGCCGTCGCTTACCTCGAGTCCGAACTGCCGCGCTGGAAAACCTGGTGGATCGAGGCCCGCATCCACAAGAACCTGGACTTGCTGACGCTCGAAGGCCAGCCCGCGCCCGACTTGGACGCCCGGTATCGCGGCAGTCCGGTCCTGCTGTTCCTGTGGGCGCACTGGTGCGGCGACTGCAAGGCGCAAGGCCCAGTTATCGCCCGCCTGAAGCAAAAGTACGAGCCGCGCGGTTTGCGCGTGCTGGCGCCCACCCGCCGTTATGGCGACGTGCCGAAGATCGAGCACCCCACCGCGGAACAGGAAGACCGGGAGATCGAGCGCGTCTGGAAGACATCGTACGCCGGCCTCGAAGGCGCGCCGCATCCCGTCAGCGAAGCGATGTTGCTGCGCTACGGCGTCAGTTCCACCCCGACCCTGGTATTGATCGACCGCGAGGGGATAGTGCGCATGTACCGGCCCACGCGCGTCACCGAAGCCGAGCTGTCGCAACGCATCGAAGCCTTGCTCGCAAAGTAGTCCCTATCTCCTGAGATCCCGGTTTTTTGGAAGGATTTATGGGTGGGCGAAGGCAGCGAGCTTGGGTATGATCGGCAAGTCAGCAGTGGGTCCATTTGCCTGTGGGGCAGACCGACTCACTATTGGCAGGTCCTTGAGCCTGACGGCGAGGGCTTTCACGGTTTGGCCGAAGAGGCTCAGTTGGTAGCGATGCGTGCGCGGGATCTTGCGAGAAAGGCCGTAGAGGCGGAGCCGCTTAAGGAAGCGCGAGAGAAGCATGGGCTGATTCTGCGCGGAAAAGAAGTCGAATCCGCGGTAGTTGCGGTGATTTTGCTGAACCGGTGGGCGATGCGCCGCAGGTTCGCGGAGAGCTGTCGCGGAGAGCGACACTTGCCTCGCGCTATGTGATAATAAGCGCTATGAAACTCACCATGCTGGTACTGTCCCTTTCGCTTGCCGCGTTCGCGCAGGAGCCGCCGGCAGGTCCGCCGCCCGGCGGCCCGCCACCCGGACACCACGCCATGCCGGCGCCCAAGAACCTGAAACTCCTGCCGCCCGAGCATCTGATTGAGACTATGCGCTCATTCACCGCGGCGCTGGGTGTTCGCTGCGACTTCTGCCACGTGCAGGGCGACTTTGCCAGCGACGACAAGCCGCACAAGGAGATCGCGCGCAAGATGATCGTCATGGCCAAACAGATTAACGGCAATTTCCCCGACGGCAAGATGCATGTGACTTGCTACACTTGCCATCGCGGCTCCGAGGAGCCTGCCACACATCCTGGCGAAACGCCGCACGCCGATCATGCCGAGCACGGCGAACACGCCGAGCCGCCCGCGCACCCCTAGCTGAAGAACACGCCATCGGCGACGATCTCCGCCGGACCCGTCAGGAAGATCTCCGCGCCCCACCGCAAATCCATCGGCCCCGCCGGCGTGATCACGCGCGCGGGGCTTCGCACCAGTCCACGCACCACCGCGGCGGCAAACGCGCCCGTCGATCCCGTCCCGGAACTCATCGTCTCGCCCGCGCCGCGCTCCCAAAAACGCACTTCCAAAGCGTGTTCCTCGCGCGCCCGCAGAAATGAAACATTCGTCCGGTTTGGAAACAGCGGATGGCGCTCGATCTCCGCGCCCATCGCGCGCCAGTCGAAATCGAAATCCGCCACCGGCACGGCGCATTGCGGATTGCCCACCCAGACAAGCGTCACATCTCGCACACCCCCTTCCAGCGGCAATAGAAATCG